>NZ_CP051130.1:1800000-2105000 GCF_013378055.1 Parasphingopyxis sp. CP4
CGCGTTCAGCACGGATGAAGGCTCCCAGACGCTTGAGGGCGTGACCTTCGATCCGAGCGCAGTGCTTCCCGAAACGCAAAGCTTCTTCCGCTTCCCCGGATCTCTCACCACGCCGCCCTGTAGCGAAGGCGTGAACTGGGTCTTTATGAGCGAGCCTGTGACGATCTCTGCAGAACAGATCACGGCCTATACCGAGCTTTATGGAAATACCGCACGACCCGTGCAGCCGACCGGCGATCGCGAGATCCTGTTCGTCGGCGGATAGTTTGCTCCCGCGGCAATATTAAGGGCTCCAACGGCATTCCCGTGGGGGCCCTTTCTATTTGGGGTGAGGTGCAGTTGATTGAGTTTGTACTCCGGCGTAGGCCGGAGCCCAGTCCGAAAGGTTCCGACTTTCCCGACAGGACAGGCCTAGGCTCCGGCCTGCGCCGGAGCACATAAGGTACCCAGTATATTCTGTTCGTCACCCTGAACTTGTTTCATTTTCCACCGCTCCACAGGCGCGGCCCGTTCATGCTGAGGAGTGGATGCTGAAACAAGTTCAGCATGACGGGGAGCGGATTTTGCGCAACCTGTGCTCCGGCGCAGGCCGGAGCCCAGTCCGAAAGGGGCCGACTTTCCCGACAGGGCAGGCCTAGGCTCCGGCCTGCGCCGGAGCACGTCCAGATACCGTTAGCCCTGAGCCTGTCGAAGGGTGTTTCTCCGCCGATAGACGTACGTCGACAAGCTCAGCTCTAACGACTTTCATGATCGGTTAGAACGACCCCACCATTTCGGACCGCCTTGTCATTGGAAACATCCGGCCACTGATCTAGGATCATTCCCCTGTGACCGCGCGGGCGGGCGCCAACCTTGGGGGGATAGTTCCAGTGCCGAAAATCCTATTGTCATTGCTCGCAACGATCATCGTCGCAGCGCCTATGCCGGCCCAGGCCTGGGGCCAGCTTGGCCATCGCATCATCGGCCAGCTTGCTGACGAGCGTGTGTCCGGGCGGACGCGCGCTGAGATATTGCTGATCCTGGGGGTCGAAGATCTCGCCGAAGCCTCTACCTGGCCCGACGAGGAACGCTCCAATCCCGCCGATTTCTGGCAGAATGACGCGAGCCCCTGGCATTATGTGACGGTTCCGCCAGGAAACAGTTATCCCGATGTCGGCGCGCCGCCCCAAGGCGATGCGGCCTCCGCCCTCACCCAATTTGCCGCCACCGTGCGGGACCGCAGCGCGCCCGCCGAAGATCGGGCGCTGGCGCTGCGCTTCATCATCCATATCGTCGGCGACCTCCATCAGCCGCTCCATGTCGGCAATGGCGCGGATCGCGGCGGCAATGATGAGCAGGTGACCTGGTTCCGCGAGGAGACCAATCTCCACCGGGTCTGGGACACCGACATGATCATGGACAAGAATCTCAGCTATACCGAATATGCGCGCTGGCTTGGCCGGGCGATCGCGCCGCAAACCGAGATTGGCTGGTGGACCGCCGACGCGCTTGTCTGGATCGCCGAAAGCGCCGCGATCCGCCCAACCATCTATCCGGCGGCGGGCGAGACGGACCTGAGCTATGCGTATAACTACCAGAACCTGCCGATCGCCGAACAACGGCTGCAACAGGGCGGGGTCAGGCTTGCCGCCTATCTGGAATGGCTGTTCTCGGAATAATTGGCTTCAGACGGCCCAGCTGCAACTTGCGCCGCTGACGCATTTGCCGGTTTCAATATCGAAGCGATAGCCGTGCCAGGGGCAGGTAATCGTGCCATCGCTATCGGGCTCTGCATCAAGCGGTAGCCCAAGATGCGGACAATAGCGGGCGACTTCCGCTGCGCTGCCATCGGCGCGCGTAACATTGCGCCGCTCGGCCAAAGCTCCCGGTCCGCGAGCCACAGCCTCGGAACGGGCAACCATCATCGCTTCGTCTTCATCATAGAGCATCGCGTAGAGGGTTGGATAATAAGCCGAAAATGCTTCGCGCTGCGGACCATCGGGATCGGGCAGCTGGAAGTCGATATCAACACGGCAGCTATTGGCACCGGTCGCCGTGGCCTGGGTGATGATCCGTCCGACGAGCGTATCGCCGGCATAGCTGTTGGTCGTCCAGATGCCCGCTTCGCGATCAAGCTCGAGATCGATCAGCAATTCACCGCCCTGCGGCGTGCCGACGCGCGCCTGCCAACCGCTGTCCCGCTCCTCGACCAGATCGATCGAGGCAAAGGCGTGGGAATGGACATAGGGCAGATGCTCCCAGTCCAGCGCGTTTTCGAACATCCGTTCCAGGCTGGCGCCCAGATCGCGCTGATATTCGGCAACCGTTGCAAGCGCCGACATTAGCCGCCGGCCGTCAGGCGGATCATCCGGCCATCTTCGCCATCTTCGAGGATCCAGATGGTGCCGTTAGGGCCCTGTTCGATCTCACGGATGCGATTGTCGAAGGTGAAGCGACCGGCTTCACGCGCAGTCTCTCCGTCGATTTCGACATGAATGATCGCGTTGGTTGAAAGCCCCGCAATCAGCAGATCGCCGGTCAGATCGGCAAACATATCGCCCGAATAGAAAATCATACCGCCCGGCGCGATCACCGGAGTCCAGCTGAGATAGGGTGCACGGAACCTGGCATCGGTATCATGGTCGGGGATCGGCCGGCCGTCATAATGTTCGCCATTGGACACCGTTGGCCAGCCATAATTCACACTGCGTTCGATCCGGTTCAGCTCATCGCCGCCAGCCGGGCCATGTTCGACATCCCAAAGCTGGCCCTCAGTGTCGAATGCAAAACCGAGTGGATTGCGATGGCCATAGGACCAGATCTCGGCGGTCATGCCGCCCTGATCGGCAAAGGGATTATCGTCCGGCACGCTGCCGTCAGCATTAAGGCGCACGACGGTACCAAGATTATTGCTGGTATCCTGGGCCGGCTCCAGCTCCTGTCGATCGCCCGATGCAATGAACAGATAGCCCTCCGGACCGAACAGGATGCGATGGCCATAATGGCCGCGCCGCCCGGTCTTGGGGCCCTGGCGCCAGATCACTTCGACATCGTTGAGGCTGGCGCTATCATCGCCGGCCACCACCAATATGCCCCGCGCCACGACCGCAGCGCGTGTTTCGCCATCGCCCGCTTCGGCATAGCTGAAATAGACCATGCCATTTTCGGCAAAGTCGGGATGCAGCGTCACATCGCCAAGGCCGCCCTGCCCGCCATAATCGACGGCCGGAATGCCGCTCACCTCAACCGTCTCCTGATCGGGGCTCCACAAGCGCATCGTGCCGCTCTTCTCGGTCACCAGCGCCCGGCCATCCGGCAGGAAGGCCATCGCCCAGGGCTCGTTAAAGGTCGCGACTTCCTCGACAGAAAAGGTCTCGGTTGCGGCTGCGATGACGGCATCACTCTCTTGCGCCGACACGGTTTCGGCTGCGCTGCAGGCGGCAAGAGCAATAACGGACAGGCTGGCGATATAGGTGCGCATGGCGATCCCCCGGGGAGTGAAGAAAATGGGATTTATTACGTTTCGACCATCTTTATGGTTTCCCTTGCCGGATATCAAACCCCCGCCTATATAGCCCCTGCCTATCTCTACATCGGTAACGTTGCAGAGGCTGGTCCGAAACTTCGGGCCGGCAGCGGCAAGACATATTTGTGCCTGATTGAGACTGGGCCGGAAGAGAGTATCGGAAACCATATGGCGGACATCGCCGCATTGACACGCCTGATCGAACCCGAAGTCGAAAAGCTCGGCTTTGCGCTCGTGCGCGTGAAGATGATGAACGGCGAGGATGGCCCGATCCTGCAGGTCATGGCGGAGCGCGAAGATACGCGCCAGCTGGTGATCGAAGAATGCGCGGCGATTTCCCGTGCGCTTTCCGAAATGCTCGACGAACAGGACCCGATTGATGACGCCTACCGGCTCGAAGTGTCGTCACCGGGGATTGATCGGCCGCTGACCCGGCTCACCGATTTTGACGATTGGGCCGGCCATGAAGCGCGGTTCAACCTGCTCGAACCGGTGATGGGCACGAAACAGTTCAAAGGCGTCCTGAAGGGACGTGAAGGCCAGGCCATTCACGCCGAAGTCCCCGGCAAGGATGACCATATTTTCGATTTTCAGAATATTCATTCGGCCAAGCTGGTATTGACCGACAAACTCATTGCAGAAACCGCTCCACTCTCTACCGACGGCGCGGAAACGATCACGGAAGAAGAAGGATAAAGACATGGCCTCTGCCATTTCCGCCAACAAAGCCGAGCTGCTCGCAATTGCGGACGCCGTTGCGCGCGAGAAGATCATCGACAAGGCGATCGTTATCGAGGCGATGGAAGACGCGATCCAGCGCGCTGCCCGGGCTCGCTATGGCGCCGAGAATGATATTCGCGCCAAGATCGATACCGAAACCGGCGATCTGCGCCTGTGGCGGGTTGTCGAGGTGGTCGAGGAAGTCGAAGATCATTTCAAGCAGGTCGATCTGAAGCAGGGCCAGAAGCTAGAGGATGGCGCGAGCGTTGGCGATTTCATCGTCGATCCGCTGCCGCCAATCGAATTTGGCCGGATCGCGGCCCAGGCTTCGAAGCAGGTGATCTTCCAGAAGGTCCGCGAAGCCGAGCGCGAGCGTCAATATGACGAGTTTAAGGACCGTGCGGGTGAAATCATCACCGGCGTCGTCAAGCGGGTTGAATTTGGCCATGTCGTTGTCGATCTCGGCCGCGCAGAAGGCGTTATCCGCCGCGATGCGCAGATCCCGCGCGAAATCGTTCGTGTCGGCGATCGCATCCGTTCGCTGATCCTCAAGGTGGTACGCGAAAATCGCGGGCCGCAAATCTTCCTGTCGCGCGCGCATCCCGATTTCATGCGCAAGCTGTTCGCCCAGGAAGTCCCCGAAATCTATGACGGCATTATCGAGATCAAGGCTGCGGCCCGTGATCCGGGAAGCCGCGCCAAGATCGGCGTGATCAGCCATGACGGCTCGATCGATCCGGTCGGCGCCTGTGTCGGCATGAAGGGTAGCCGCGTCCAGGCGGTCGTTCAGGAAATGCATGGCGAGAAGATCGACATCATTCCCTGGTCAGACGATCTTGCGACCTTTGTCGTCAACGCGCTGCAGCCGGCATCGGTAAGCCGCGTTGTGCTCGACGAAGAAGAAGAGCGGATCGAAGTTGTCGTTCCCGACGATCAGCTGAGCCTGGCAATTGGTCGGCGCGGGCAGAATGTCCGGCTTGCCTCGCAGCTCACTGGATCAGCCATCGACATTATGACCGAGGATGAATCGAACGAGAAGCGCCAGGCAGAATTCATGCAGCGCTCCGACATGTTCCAGGCGGAGCTCGATGTTGACGAAACGCTCTCGCAGCTGCTCGTCGCCGAAGGCTTTAGCGAGCTTGAGGAAGTCGCCTATGTCGATCCGGCCGAAATCGCCGCGATTGAAGGGCTGGACGAAGAGATTGCCGGTGAATTGCAGTCGCGTGCTGTCGAAGCGCTTGAAAAGCGTGAAGAAGCGGCCCGCAACCGCCGCAAGGAGCTGGGTGTCGAAGACGATCTGGTCGACATGCCCTATCTTACCGAAGCCATGCTGGTGACGCTCGGCGAAGCGGGCATCAAGACGCTCGACGATCTTGCTGACCTCGCCACCGATGAGCTGATCGAGAAGAAGCGCGTCGAACAGCGCCGCCGCGATCAGGCCGCACCGGCCCGGGCGCAGCCCAAGGGCGGCGTGCTCGGCGAATATGGCTTCACCGAGGAACAAGGCAACGAGATCATCATGGCCGCGCGTGCCCATTGGTTCGAAGACGAAGACGAACCGGCTGCACCCGCAGAGGCTTCCGAGGAGGACGCAGCTGCGGATGACGACCAATGAGACCGCGGACGGCCTGAAGCCGAAGCAGCGCAAGCCGCATGAGCCTGAAAGGAAATGCATCCTTTCGGGCGAGGCGGACGCGAGCGCATCGCTGATCCGGCTGGCGCTCTCTCCTGATGGCGATATCCTGCCCGATGTCCGCGCCAAGGCGCCGGGCCGCGGCGCATGGATTTCTCCGGATCGTGAGGCGCTGACCGCTGCGCTCGCCAATGGCAAGCTCAAGGGCGCCCTCGCCCGGGCATTCAAGACCGGTGCCTTTGCGATACCTGATGATCTTGTCGGACGTATCGACGCTGCTCTGGCTCGCAATGCGCTGGACCGGCTGGGCCTTGAAGCCCGCAGCGGCTGTTTGCAGACCGGCTCGGAAAAACTGCAAAATGCAGCCCGCTCCGGCAAGGTCGAATTGCTGATGCATGCGTCCGATGCGGCCGAGGATGGACGGCGCAAGCTGGATCAGGCCTGGCGGGTCGGAATGGATGAAGAAGGCAGTGACCGGCGGGGGCTGGTTATTCCGGCTGATCGTACCATATTGGGCGAGGCGCTGGGCCGCGAAAATACTGTACATATCGCGGTTGTGGACGAACGGGCTGCAATACGTGTATCAGGCGCACTCTCGCGCTGGATGGAATTTTCTGGATCGAATGGCACGAACGGTCCCGGCGGGCGAGACTCGCTGGAACCGAACGATTAAGAGTTGGAAGACAAAGGCTTAGAATGAGCGACGATAACAAGAAGACACTTGGCACCCGGACCCTCGGCGTAAAGCGCACCGTTGAGGGCAAGGTCCAGCAGCAGTTCAGCCATGGGCGGAAGAACACCGTCGTGGTTGAACGCAAGAAACGTCGCGTGCTCACCAAGCCGGGCGAAACCCCTGCCCCTGCACCGGTTGAAGAGGCGGCAGAAGCCCCGGCGCCACCGCCGGCAGAGCCTGAAGCACCGCCGCCGCCAGCCGCCAAAAAGACCAGCGAGGCCGACGAAACGCTGAGCCGCAAGGAAAAGCAGGAAAAACTGCTGCGCGAAGCCGAAGAAGCCCGCCTTTCCCAACTCGAAGACGCCCGCCGTCGCGAGGACGACGCCAAGAAACAGGCGACTCAGGAAGAAGCCAAACGCGCCGAAGAAAATCGCGCTGAAGAAAGCCGCAAGGCCGAGGAAGCAGCGGAAGAAGCAGCGGCTGCACCAGTTGAAGAAGAAGCCGCCGATCCTGCTGCGCCGGACGATCCCGGCGGACCGCAACTCGACCCGAACAAACCGGCACCGCGTGCCTTCACGCCGGTAGCCAAGCCGAAACGGGCCGAAAAGAAGAAAGAAGACAAGGGCAAACCGAAGCGCGGCGACAAGCGCAAGGAACGCTCCAAGCTTACCGTCAACCGCGCTTTGCGCGATGGCGATGGCAGCCCGCGATCCCGCTCACTCGCAGCGCTCAAGCGTGCGCGTGAAAAGGACAAGGAAAAACGCGCGCATGCCGATGACCAGCCACAGGTCAAGAAAGCACGTGATGTTACCGTGCCTGAAGCGATCACCGTGGGCGAACTCGCAAAGCGGATGGAAGAACGCGGCGCCGATCTCGTCAAATCACTGTTCAAGATGGGCATGGCCGTTACCGTCAATCAGACGATAGACCAGGACACGGCTGAGCTGCTCGTCACCGAATTTGGCCATAATATTCAGCGTGTTTCTGAGTCCGATGTCGAACTCGGCATGGAAGGCGATGAAGATAAGCCGGAAGATCTGAAGCCGCGGCCGCCGGTCGTTACGGTTATGGGCCATGTCGATCACGGCAAGACCAGTGTGCTTGATGCGCTGCGCGGCAGTGAAGTCGTATCGGGTGAAGCCGGTGGGATAACCCAGCATATCGGCGCCTATCAGGTCACGACCAAGGGCGGTCAGGAAGTCACCTTCCTCGATACGCCGGGCCATGCTGCCTTTACCGAAATGCGCGCCCGCGGCGCCAATGTCACGGATATCGTAATCCTGGTGGTGGCCGCTGATGACGGCATCATGCCGCAGACGATCGAAGCGATAAATCACACCAAGGCCGCCGAAGTCCCGATGATCGTCGCGATCAACAAGATGGACGTCGAAGGCGCCAACCCACAAAAAGTGCGCGAACGTCTGCTCGAGCATGAAGTGATGGTCGAAGCGATGTCCGGCGATGTGCAGGATGTCGAGATCTCTGCGCTCAAGGGCGATGGACTGGACGATCTCACCGAGAAAATCCTGCTTCAAGCCGAACTGCTCGAGCTCAAGGCCAATCCCGATCGCCAGGCAGAAGCCACCGTTGTCGAAGCCAAGCTCGACAAGGGTCGCGGCCCGGTTGCCACCGTCCTCGTCAATCGCGGTACGCTGCGCACCGGCGATATTTTCGTGGTCGGCGCGGAAAGCGGCAAGGTCCGCGCGATGGTCAACGACAAGGGTAAGCAGGTGAAGGAAGCCGGACCATCGGTTCCGGTCGAAGTTCTCGGCCTGTCCGGCGTCCCGCGTGCCGGCGATCCGCTGACCGTGGTGGAAGACGAAGGGCGTGCCCGCGAAGTCGCCGAATATCGGCAGGACGTCATCGATCGTGCGCGCACGACGCAAACACCGACCAGTGTCGAGAATATGTTCTCGGCAATGGGCGAGAAGCAGGCGATCGAATTCCCGCTCGTCATCAAGGGTGATGTACAAGGTTCAGTGGAAGCAATTATCAGTTCGCTCGAGCAGATTTCGACCGAAGATATCCGGGTCCGCGTCCTGCATTCCGGCGTCGGTGGTATCACCGAAAGCGATGTGACGCTGGCCGCTGCATCCGGCGCGCCGATCATCGGTTTTAACGTCCGCGGCAATGCGAAAGCCCGCGAGATCGCCAAGCGCGATGGCGTGGAAATGCGCTACTATGATATCATCTATAATCTGCTCGACGAGATCAGAGCCGAAATGGCTGGCGAACTCGGCCCCGAGCGGATCGAAAATGTCGTGGGTCGCGCGGATATCAAAGAAGTCTTCCCGGCCGGCAAGAAAGACAAGGCCGCTGGCCTGCTGGTTACCGAAGGCTTTATCCGCAAGGGCCTCAACACGCGTCTGATGCGCGACGATGTGATCGTCAGCGCCACGAAGATCGCCTCGCTGCGGCGTTTCAAGGATGATGTCGACGAAGTGCGTTCGGGTCTTGAGTGCGGTGTCGTGCTCGAAGAGACCAATGACGTGAAGCCTGGTGACACACTCGAAGTGTTCGAAGTCGAGGAAAAAGAACGGACATTGTAGTGACTTGGGAAACCGCCTAAGCTCATCGCTCCATTCTTGGGGAGAGATTCGATGGGCGACAAAAAAGGCGGCGACAAAGGCAAGCCAGGCAATAAAGGTGGTGACAAAGGCGGCGACAAGAAGCCGTCTGACAACTCCAAAAAGAAATAGGCTGCGCCTGACGCCATGAACGGTGGTTCCGGCGCAAGGCGGAACGGCGAAACGAGACGTGGCTAATAATTCTGACGATACCCAATCCGTGCGCTTGCTGCGCGTCGGCGAACGCGTGCGTCATGTGCTGTCCGAGGTATTGAGCCGCGGCGATGTGCATGACGACGTGCTGGCAACGCATATGGTCAGCATCACCGAAGTCCGCATGTCACCGGACCTCAAACATGCCACGGTTTTCGTGAAGCCATTGCTCGGTGGCGACGAAGAAGAAGTGCTCGCCGCGCTCAAGCGCAATGTCCGCTATCTGCGCGGCGAAGTATCCCGCCGGGTGAACACAAAATATGCCGCAGCACTGAAATTCATTCTCGACGAAAGCTTCGACGAGGGCGGCAAGATCGATACGCTACTGCGCGACCCCAAAATCGCACGGGACCTGTCCGAAGAGGAATAGGTGCCCCCTTCCCAATCTGCTATCCGAATCGCTGCGCATAGGCGCGCACAGGGAGAGTGGGATGGAATTCGAGCGGATACGCTATGATCAACCGGCCGAGCATATCGCCCGGATCACGCTAAATCGTGCGGACAAGGCGAATGCCCAGGACGCGAAGATGCTCTACGAAATCGATCGCGCGCTCACCCAGGCTGCGCAGGATGATGCGATCCGCTGCATCATGATCGCCGCCGAGGGCAAGAATTTCTCCGCTGGCCATGACCTGAAAGACAGGGAAACACCCGCCGATCATGATCCGGTGACGCTTTGGGCCGGGTTCGATGAGCCGGGCCAGGCCGGCCAGATGAGCACCGAGCATGAAATGTATCTTGGCCTGTGCTGGCGCTGGCGAAACCTTCCCAAGCCGACCATCGTCCAGGTACAGGGCCAGTGTATCGCCGGCGGGCTGATGCTGGTCTGGCCATTCGACATTGTGATCGCGAGCGAGGATGCGCAATTCTCCGATCCGGTCGTCGCCTTTGGCGTGAACGGCCATGAATATTTCACCCATGTCTGGGAAGTCGGCCATCGCAAGGCCAAGGAGATGCTGTTCACCGGCGCCAGTTTCACCGCCGAAGAGTGCCGCGAGCTCGGTATGGTCAATCATGTCGTGGCGCGCGACGAACTCGATGATTTCACTCTCACCATGGCCAAGCGCATTGCAAAACGGCCGATGATCGGACTGCGGCTTGCCAAGCTGGCCTGCAACCAGAGCCTCGATGCGCAGGGCCAATGGACGGCGATCCAGGCAGCAATGGGCTGGCAACAGGTCGGCCATGCCAATGCGCGGATCAATTTCGGTCGGCCGATTGACCCGGCCGGTGTCGAGGCGATCCGCTCCGACATGCAGGAATCCAAGGGAAAATAGCCGCTTGAGTATTTTTACCCGGGTATATTGACTCTATTTTTACCCCGGCATAAATAGCCCATCCCTTTGGAGGCTATGATGACAAGCTATACTGCATTTGTGACCGAGAACTGGCTCGCCACGGGTTCGCGCAACCATATCGTTGAAACCCTGCGGGACCTGCCGGATGTCGCGCGATCATCCGACATTTTGGTGTTCGACGATGAAACCGGTCAGCAAATCGATTTCGATCTGCGAGCGCTGGAGGTTGAGCCACCGAAACGCGGGCGTCCGAAACTTGGTGTCACCTCGAAAGAAGTGACTTTGCTGCCGCGCCATTGGGAATGGCTGGCCCGGCAACCCGGCGGCGCATCGGCAACCTTGCGCAAATTGGTCGACACGGCCCGCAAAGCGGGATCCTCCGATCGGGAAAAACGCGACGCGGCCTATCATTTCCTCAGCGCTATGGCCGGTGACTATCCGCATTTCGAAGATGCGATCCGGGCGCTCTATGCCAATGATCAATCGCGGTTCGAAACGCTAACGGCTGACTGGCCGGTTGCGGTGCGCGAGCACGGATTGAATCTCGCCTGGGGGGAATAGACTTGGCGGCTGCGACCATCCGGCGCTAGGCTGGGGCAATGGCCAAGCTCTATTTCTACTATGCATCGATGAACGCGGGAAAATCGTCCACCCTGCTCCAGGCTGCGTTCAACTATGGCGAGCGCGGCATGAAGGTGATGCTATGGACGGCGGCGCTCGATAACCGGCCAGGCTTTGGCGCGATCAGCTCGCGCATCGGCCTGCACAGCGATGCGCATCGCTATGACGGATCGAGCAAGATCGAAGAGGCAGTGCTGGCCGAGCATCGCGAAAACCCTCTCGCCTGTGTGTTGATCGACGAGGCGCAGTTCCTGACCAAGGACCAGGTCTGGCAATGTGCGCGGCTCGCCGACCGATGGAACATCCCGGTGCTGGCCTATGGCTTGCGAACCGATTTCCAGGGCGAATTGTTCGAAGGCTCGGCGACATTGCTCGCGCTGGCGGACTCGCTGGTCGAGCTGAAAGCGGTCTGCGATTGCGGGAGGAAAGCGACGATGAACCTGCGGATCGACGAACAAGGCCGGGCGGTCAAAGCCGGCGAGCAGACCGAAATTGGCGGCAATGACCGCTATATCGCACTGTGCCGTAGACACTTTATGGAACGGCTGGACGTTTAGAGGGTCTGTTTGTCAGAACATTGCTCTCACAATGTCGCGGTGCCGGCCCGCTCCCTCAACAATAAAATTCGTACCAGACGCTTTTCTGGCGGTTATGGGCGGTGCGTTCGTAGAGCGCCCGCGCGCCCTTATTGTCTTTCTCGGTGATCAGCCAATATTCAGCGATCCCGCGGCGCTTTCCCTCCGCACCAACCGACTGCATCAGCGCGCTGGCAACCCCTTTGCGGCGCCAGTCCTTTGCGACGTCGATCTCTTCGATATAGATCTCGCTCGGCTTTTCCGGGAAATGGAAGACATAGGAAATCGCCTTGCCGACCACCTGGCCTCCTCCCACCGCAACGATCAGAAATTGCTGGGAATTTTCAAGGCATGTGACGAGGAAATCTTCGCGCACCGGCGCCTCGAAGACCCCCGGCGCGATATCGTTCAGCAAGCTGGCATTATCCGCGCCAATCACATGACATTCAAAATCGGCCATGACACGCTCCTTCTTTGGAAATCAGTCTATCACGGCTGGGCAAAAATTCTCAGCTTTTGTTCAGGCTTGTCGGATTAGGAATCATGCGCATGAAACAGATAGTCACCCTCGCGCTTCTCACCGGCCTTGCCGCGCCCGCCCTCGCCTTCGATCATCACGAAGCCGCTGAGGGTAGTGAAGCGGCCGAGCCCGAACAGACCCATATCCCCTTTGCCAATCGATCGATCCGCAACTGGCGCGTGCCGGAACGCGATGTGTTGCTGATCGAAGCCAATCATGGACGCTGGTACCGCGCCGAGTTCACCAATCGCTGCCCAGGCCTGCGCTTTACCGAGACGCTGGGCTTCGACACCGGCGGGACGTCGCGTTTCGATCGGTTCAGCCGCGTGATCACCCGCGACGGACCCTGCTTTGTGAGCAGCCTGGTTGCGATCCCCGATCCGGACGAAGAAGAGGAAGCAGCCGAGGCGGACGCCGCCGCCGAATAATCCCTTCGGTGCCGTAACGTCGCCGCGAGCCGGCCATATTCCGCTGCCATCCGGCACGCATGACAGATCCTGCCCAACCGCTCGCTCAGCCCCTGGCCGATGGCGATGTCCGCCTTGAACTGCGCAGCGAATCGCATCGTGAAGGGTTGCGCGCGGCGTGCGCCAAGGATCCGGACATCTGGACCATCTATCCCTTTTCGATGCTGGACGAGCATTTCGATCGCGGCTTTGACATGATCGGCGCGCTGGCGACCGCGAAAAACTGGACCAACTATGCGATCCTCAACGGCGATACCGTGGTTGGCATGACGAACTATATAAACGCCGACCCGATGAACCATGTCGTCGAAATTGGCGGGACCTATATCGCGCCGGAGGTCCGCGGCGGGCCGTTCAACCGGGCAATGAAGGTCCTGCTGATCGATCACGCGATCGCCTGTGGCTATACCCGCATCGAGTTTCGCGTCGACACCCGCAATGCGCGCTCCATGGCCGCTGTCCTGAAGCTGGGCGCGACCCATGAAGGCACGCTCCGCAAAAACCGCATCACCTGGACAGGCCATGTTCGCGATACGGCGGTTTTCGGGCTATTGGCAGACGAATGGCAGAGCCAGACCTAACCCCCAAACTCCACGGCTGGATCATTCTCGATAAGCCGCTCGGTATCGGTTCGACGCCCTGTGTGTCGGCGGTGAAGCGGGCGTTGCGCGAGGGCGGCTATGCCAAGGTGAAGGTCGGCCATGGCGGGACGCTGGATCCGCTCGCCACCGGCGTGCTGCCGATCGCGCTTGGCGAAGCGACCAAGCTGGCCGGGCGAATGCTCGATAGCAACAAGAATTACGACTTCACGATCCAGTTCGGCGCGGAGACGGATACGCTGGACGCGGAGGGCGCGGTCACTGAACAGTCAGACCATCGCCCATCCCTCGCAGAGCTCAAGGCCATCCTTCCGCAATTCACCGGTCCAATCGAGCAGATCCCGCCCAAATATTCCGCGCTCAAGATTGACGGCAAACCCGCTTATGCCCGCGCCCGCGCCGGCGAAGATGTGGAAATGAAGATGCGGGCCGTAACGATCCATGCGCTTTGCCATTCCCGCGCAGGCGGGAATCCAGAGCTGCAGGACACATCGTCAGCGGACCCAGATCCCCGCCTGCCCGGGGATGACCTGATGCAGCAGGTCACCCTCACCGCCCATGTTTCGAAGGGCACCTATATCCGCTCGCTTGCCCGCGATATTGCGCGCGCCTTGAACACGGTTGGACATGTCACTATGTTGCACCGCAGCAAGGCTGGGCCCTTTTCGCTGAAAAGCGCGATTTCGCTGGACAAACTGGACGAACTCGCTAAGACGCGCTCCCTTGAACAGGCACTCTTGCCATTGGCGGCAGGGCTGGACGACATCCCGGCTCTTTCCGTCACTCCCGATCAGGCAAGGCAGCTCCGCAAGGGGCAGCGAACGACCGGGAATTCCGCCACTGCCGGGCTTTATCTTGCAACCGACCAGTCTGTTCCGGTTGCCCTCGTCGAATGTGACGGGATCGAGCTGAAGGTCGTGCGGGGATTTAACTTATGATGTTTTGAAAGGAATGATGCGATGTCGATTACTGCCGAACGCAAGGCTGAAGTGATCAAAGAAAATGCACGGGAAGACGGCGATACCGGTTCCCCAGAAGTCCAGGTCGCGATCCTCACCGAACGGATCACCAACCTGACCGACCATTTTAAAGGCCACCATAAAGACCATCACTCGCGCCGCGGGCTGCTGATGCTGGTCAACAAGCGCCGCAACTTGCTCAGTTATCTGCGCAACAAGGATGAAGGTCGCTATCAAGACCTCATCAAGAAGCTCGGCCTTCGTAAATAATTTGGGGAACGGCTCCGTTTGCGGGGCCGTTTTCATATGGAGGATGGTTTCATCCCCCTCCCGTTAGCCCTGAGCATGTCGAAGGGCGCTTATCAGTCAGAGAAACGGGCTTTGACAGGCTCAGTCCTTACGGTCTGTGTCTAAACAAAAGACAGGAGCAATAAGGCTCCACACAGGCGGACAATTCGGTCCGCAATTTTAGCGATAGCCCGCATAGGGCGGGTCTTCGCAAGGAAAGTGAAGAAGAAAAGATGTTTGACGTAAAGAAAGTCGAAACAGAATGGGGCGGCCAGAAGCTGACCCTCGAAACGGGCCGTGTGGCCCGCCAAGCCGACGGCGCGGTTCTCGCGCAGCTCGGCGACACGGTGGTGCTGTGCGCAGTCACCGCTGCCAAATCAGTGCGCGAAGGGCAGGATTTCTTCCCGCTCACCGTTCACTATCAGGAAAAATACTCGGCCGCCGGACGCATTCCGGGCGGCTTCTTCAAGCGTGAAGGCCGCGCTACGGAAAAAGAAACGCTGACCTGCCGTCTTATTGACCGCCCGGTTCGCCCGCTTTTCCCAGAAGGCTTTTACAACGAGATCAACGTGATCGCGCAGGTTCTCTCCTATGATGGCGTGAATGAGCCCGATATTCTGGCCCTGGTTGCTGCCTCGGCAGCGCTGACCATTTCCGGCCTGCCCTTCATGGGTCCGATCGCCGCTGCGCGCGTTGGCTATAAGGATGGCGAATATCAGCTCAACCCGAGCATGGACGAAGTCGCCGAAGGCGAACTCGATCTCGTGGTTGCCGGCACGCAGAACGCCGTTCTGATGGTTGAATCCGAAGCCAAAGAGCTTCCGGAAGATGTCATGCTGGGCGCTGTCATGTTCGCCCATGAAGAATCCAAGCCGATTATCGATGCGATTATCTCGCTCGCTGAACAGGCTGCCAAGGATCCGTGGGAACTCGCTCCGGCCGATGACCAGGACGGCATGAAGCAGCAGCTTCGCGATCTGGTTGGCGGCGATATCGCCGCTGCCTACAAGCTGACCGACAAGTCGGAACGCTCGGACGCGCTCAACGCAGCCCGCGACAAGGCGAAGGAAGCCTTTGCCGAGGAAGATGGCCAAACGCAGATGACTGCCGGCAAGGTCGTCAAGAAGCTTGAAGCCGAAATCGTTCGCGGTGCGATCATCAAGGATGGTAGCCGGATCGACGGTCGTAAGCTCGACGAAGTTCGCCCGATCGAAGCGATGGTGCACTTCCTGCCCCGTACGCATGGTTCGGCGCTGTTCACCCGTGGTGAAACCCAGGCGATCGTTACGACGACGCTGGGCACCAAGGATGCAGAGCAGATGATCGACGGCCTGAACGGCCTCTCCTATTCGCCGTTCATGCTCCACTATAACTTCCCGCCCTATTCGGTCGGCGAAGTGGGTCGTTTCGGCTTTACCAGCCGCCGCGAGACCGGCCATGGCAAGCTCGCATGGCGCGCGCTCCATCCGGTCCTGCCGGATGCGGAAGAATTTCCGTATACGATCCGTGTGCTGTCCGACATCACCGAGTCCAACGGCTCCTCCTCGATGGCCACCGTCTGCGGCGGCAGCCTCGCGATGATGGATGCCGGTGTTCCGCTGAAGCGGCCGGTATCGGGCATCGCAATGGGCCTGATTCTCGAAGGTGACGACTTTGCTGTCCTGTCCGACATTCTCGGTGACGAGGATCATCTCGGCGATATGGACTTCAAGGTTGCCGGTACCGAAAAGGGTATCACCTCGCTCCAGATGGACATCAAGATCGCCGGTATCACCGAAGAGATCATGAAGTCCGCCCTGGAACAGGCCAATGGCGGCCGCGCCCACATCCTGGGTGAGATGTCCAAGGCTCTCGACACCACGCGCACCGAACTTTCGGACTTTGCGCCGCGGATCGAAACGATGCAGATCGACAAAGAGAAGATCCGCGACGTTATCGGTACGGGCGGCAAGGTGATCCGTGAGATCGTCGCTGAAACCGGTGCCAAGGTCGATATCGACGATGAAGGCGTAATCAAGCTCTCCTCGTCCGACATCAATGAAATCGAAGCCGCTCGCAAGTGGATCGAAGGCATTGTTGAAGAACCGGAAGTCGGCAAGATTTATGACGGCAAGGTCGTCAACATCGTCGATTTCGGCGCGTTCGTGAATTTCATGGGTCAGAAGGACGGCCTCGTCCATGTCTCTGAAATCAAGAATGAGCGCGTCGAGAAAGTGACCGACGAACTGTCCGAAGGGCAGGAAGTGAAGGTCAAGGTTCTCGAAGTCGATGGTCGCGGCAAGGTCCGCCTGTCGATGCGCGTTGTCGATCAGGAAACCGGCGAAGAGCTGGAAGATACCCGCCCAGCGCGTGAACCGCGTGGCGACAAGGGTGGTCGTGGTCGCGGTGGACGTGGTCGTGGCCCGCGCCGTGATCGGGGCGATCGCAACGAAAAGAGTGAAGACAAGGGCGGCGAAGGTGAGCTGCCTGAGTTCATCACCAAAGACTAATTACCGTCCAACGGTAATCGGAGAAGGGGCTCGCTTGCGGGCCCCTTTTTCGTTGGGGAACCCTCTCCTGCGCCCGTCCCGTTCCGGCACAGGATGAAACCAGCCGGTTCACAACCGGTTCAAGCATGGCGCATTAGATAGTGTGGCTATGGGTTGCCCGAAAGAAGAGTGGGGGTGCCCGAAAGGACGGGGGGTCGCCCGAAAGGACGGGCGCAAGGGGTAGTTATGGATTTTACACGGATCAGAAATGTCGCCCTGTTGGCGATCGCGGCAACCGGCCTGTCGGCCTGCACCATCTATGATGGCTATGGCACGGGCTATTATGGCGATCGCTATGCCGGAGACCTCTATCCGGCCGAATGCTATGACAAGGACGGGTATCTGTACCCGGATTGTGAAGATGCCGGCTATGTCGCCCGCAATGGCTATGGCTATGGCAATATCTTCTACAACAACCGTTATGGCCCTTATGGCTGGTATGACGGCTTCTATTATCCCGGCCATTCCTTTTACATCTATGATCGGCTCGGCAACCGCCATCGCTGGGGCGATCGCCATCGCCGCCATTGGGAAGATCGACGCGCTCGGCGCCATGCCCGGGGAGACCGGCGACGTGATCGCCGACGGGCCGAGCGGCGTGAGGATCGACGCGAAGCGCGGCGTGACGGCCGCCGGGCAGATCGACGCGCGGAACGGCGCGGCGATCGAAACGGAACGAGAAACGGCTATCGGGGGCCCTATCCGCCGGTCGTGACCGAAACCCGCCAGAATCGTCAGCGGACGGCGCCTGCCCAAGGCCAACGCCGCCAGGCACGACAAAATCGTCAGGGAGCCGCGCCGGCGCAACGCCAGGCTCGCCCAGCACGTCAGGCGCGCCAGCGGAGCGCGCCGCCGCAGCGGCAGAATCGTCGGACGCGTCAAACCCAGCGGATGCGGGAAGGTGCTCGCAATGAGGACCCGCAATAAGATGAACAGAAACTGGTGACTCCGGTCACAGTCAATTCATCGCATTTCATCGATACTCAGCCTCGTTCCAACACATGGAACCCTGGAGGAGAAAATCGATGTGTCACGACCAGAAAGTCTTTGACCCGGCCCGGATGGGATTTCGCATCGTCTATCGGGCGAATGAAACCAACCATTGCCCAGGCTGTGGCCGTTCGCACTGGATGGTCGGTCGCTTGACCGCCGAATGCGCCTATTGCGCAACTGCCCTTCCCCTTGAAACGGGGCGGATGATCGGCACCGGCCTGTTCCGCAGCCGCGGAAAAACCGATGGATTAGCGCCGCTTGCAGCCTGAATAGCGCAGCAAGAGCTGCTTAACCTCCTCGCGCTATGATGGCGCCATGGAGAAGTTTGTATCGATAGCAGCACTGGTGATGCTCGCTTACGCCATTTTCGGCGCTGAGCGCGAACCTGCTGGCGAACCGGTCGAACTCGCCTCAGCGACAATCGCGCCACAGCAGGAGCGCATGGTCGAACGCGCCGGCAATGGTTCGGTCGATTTTGTCGCACAGCGCGCGCCTGATGGTCATTTCTACGCTGATGTTCGCGTCAATGGATCAACCAGCCGGATGATGATCGATACCGGCGCGAGCAGCGTTGTGCTTACCCGCGAAGATGCGCAGCGGGCGGGTATCCAGGCGCGGCGTGGCGAGTTTACGGCTACCGCGCAAACCGCTGGCGGAGAAATCGCGCTCAAAAGTGTGACGATTGACCGTATGGCCCTGGGCAGCGTCGATAGCCGCAATGTGCCGGCCATGGTCGCGGAAAATGATCTCCCGATATCCTTGCTCGGCCAGTCATTCCTGGAACGCGTCGGTACGGTCGAGATTAGCGGCGACGAAATGCGGCTGCGCTAGCTGCCAATCCATTGTCCACTGTTGCGATGTTCGGGACGGACCTGTGAATCCGGCAAGGCATTTTCGATGACCTGGCTGGTCGGCAGATTGTTGCTGACCGCATCTACCTCTGCCTCGGCCAGTTCACCACGCAGCTGCGGCGCGGGTGGAAGATTATCCTCCACCAGATCCTCGATCAGCAGTTCTCCCTCACCGTCCGCTTGCTGCTCCTCGGCATTGGGCCGCCAGGGCCGCGGCGCGGGCTCCCGGCCCGAATAGCGAACCGAAAAGGCACCTGGTGAACTCGCCGTGCCGCGGAGACGGTGAAACAGGTGGCGACCGATCATGTTCGTCATGGTCAGGCTGCGCCCCCAATAGGGCCAGACATCGAGCGTATGATAATGGGTCGCATAGCCGACCTCGCCAAAGGAACGCCCGGCAATCGCTTCGCGCGCATAACGCTGGGATCGCGCCCAGACGCTGGGCACCGGACGCCGCGCCAGCGCTCCATCGCAGGTGAAAGTGAACTGGCAGCCGGTGCTCCGCTCGCTGCCTTCATAGACGACGCCGCAGATCGTATTGGCATAGCCGGGATGGCGGACCCGGTTGAGCACGACCTGCGCCACCGCGCGTTGCCCGGCCTCGGGTTCGTTGCCGGCTTCGTAGTAGATGGCCTGCGTCATGCATTGGAGCGCGCGTTCGCGATCGGCGCTGCTCGCTTGCGGAAAGGCAATCCCGCGTGGTCGCGGCCCGTCATATCCGGATTGCGCAGCCAGTTCGGCCTCGATCGCGGCGCGGACTGCTGCTTCCTCAGCGGGCGTCAGCGTGAGCGGCAATTGTGAGCCATCCTCCGCTTCGCCAACCAGTTCCGAAAAAGGCCGCGCTTCGGGCAGCGCAACCGTCACCCCGCGCTCAGGCACCGCAAGGCTCGCGGCGCTCAGCGTCAACAGGCCAATCATGCCGATAAAGGCAGCGGCGATCGTGTACGGGGATTTGCCTCTGGTGCGCGGTTGGTCTGGTGCCATCCGCTCAAGAACAAAATCTTCGCTGATGCGAGTTTCTGCATCGTCTACCGGATGGAGATCGCGCGCCGTGGATGGGCGCAGCAATGCATGCTCCGCCCAGCTCCCCTGCATCCAACGGGGCAATACTGTTTCGCCAGCCGCCACTTAATCGCCCTTTTCATCCGAAAATCCGCAGATTGCGGGCTAGGCGAAATAGAGACAAAAGTAACAATAATAGATGGTTAACCGCGGCGTTTCGCGCCGGAAAGATGCTTAACCGCCACGCACGCGCCGGATCGGCAGGTTAACATTGCACACATCCACCGCGCGGGCGGGCCGGACGAACCAGCCGGTGCGATTGGCGCGCGCATCGACATAGGCGCGAAATGCGTCGCTATTGGTGCGCATCACCTCGAAACGCGGTTGCTCTGCTTCCGGCAAGGCGCTCGCGAGCGCTATCGATGCGATCGGCACACGCTGGCTCTCTTCCTCGTAGAAACCCAACGGCCCGGTTCCGCGCGGTAAGCTCGACAATGCGCCGATACCTTCCACGATCCGGCCAACGAGCGAAATATTGCGATCAAGATGGCGCGGCGCATGGCCGATGACTGTATAAAGCTCCGCCCCATTGCCGGTGTCCGGATCATTGCCCCGGCCAACACCGACCATGCCGTAGCAATGGACCAGCGTGCCACTGCGCTGGCCATCTTCGCGCGGGCTATGGCCAACCGGCCAGCCGCCAAGATAGCCGGAATATTGCTCGTAATTTCCATCCTGCACGTTCGTAAACGCGGCGAGATAAGTATCGCCCATGGCAAAATCATATTCCGCCGGCGGCTCCGTCTCGATCCCGATCGGTACGGCTTTGCTTTGCGTCGCATCGCCCCATTGGACGACATAATTATCCTGCACGCGATTGATGGTGATCCCGTCATACCAGCCTTCGCGCGCAAGGCGCCGGATATTGGCGACATGGATCGGCGCAAAGCTGGCCGCGAGCTCGATAAAGACTTCCGATCCGTCACCCAGCGTCATCACGAGGAGATTATCGGCAGCAATCGGTCGCCAGTCCTCGTCCGCGGTCGCGGCGACGATTTCACCCGGGGTTGCCGGGGGCTCGCTGGCCTGGGCGGCAAGAAGGAGTGGTGCGGCGGCAAGAAGGAGAAGCTGTTTCATGCCCCTCTTCTGCCACGCCTCTCAACATGATGCCAGAAAATGAGGCAAAGTGGCCTTGCGCCGGGGCCGCCGCCGCTCTAGGTGCAACCGCTTGCCGGGCAAGCGGAGCGGTGGCCGAGTGGTCGAAGGCGCACGCCTGGAAAGTGTGTATAGGGTAACCCCCTATCGTGGGTTCGAATCCCACCCGCTCCGCCAGCCAGTCCGAGCACCCATCTCCTCTCACATCATAATCCGGTGCTTTTCCGTCCGAGAGACCCACTGGCACATCGTCCCGACATTTTGTAACGCTAGGATCACACTGACAGGAGCCTAATCGGTTGAACCTTGATCAAACCGCTGCGCTGGACGCGTTCCAAAACGAAGTTCGTTCCTATTTCGAGCGGGATTATCCGCAGGATATTTTGGAGAAGGTGGCGACCGGCGCCAGCCTCACGACTGCAGAAGTGCGCCGCGCGGAAATGGCGCTCGGCGAAAAGGGTTGGCTGGCGAGCGCATGGCCGGCTGAATATGGCGGCCCTGGCTGGTCGATCGAAGAACAATATGTCTTCGATGAAGAATTGGAGCGCGCCGGAGCCCCAACCGTAACGCCCATGGGTGTCGTCTATGTCGGCCCGCTCATCTACTCCTTCGGAACTGACGAACAAAAGGCGCAATGGTTGCCGGGCATCCGAGACGGATCGGTTGGTTGGGCGCAGGGCTATAGCGAACCGGAAGCGGGTTCTGATCTCGCATCATTGCAGTTTTCGGCGGTTCGCGATGGCGATGACTATGTCCTCAACGGCACCAAAATCTGGACGTCCGCCGCTCAACATGCGGACTGGATTTTCCTGCTGGTGCGCACGTCCCGGGAAGAGAAAAAACAACAGGGGATCAGTTTCGTCTGCTGCAAGATTGATCAGCCCGGTGTGACGATAAAACCGATCATCACCATCGATGGCAAATATGTGCTGAGCCAGTGCGAATTTGTCGACGTCCGGGTGCCGGTTACCAATCGGATTGGCGATGAGGGCAAGGGCTGGACCTACTCGCAATATCTGCTCGGCAATGAACGGACTTCCTATGCGCGGATCGGCGGCAAGCGCAAACAGCTTGCGAGCATCCGCGCGATCGCATCGAATATCCCCACTGGGGGTAACCAGCGCCTCATCGACGATCCCTTGTTTGCGCAGCGGTTGAGCCAGGCGGAAATCCATGTCGATGCCCTGGAAATCACGACTTTGCGCGTCCTTGTGTCGGTCCGCGACGGCGGAGCGCCGGGCAACGAGGCATCAACGCTGAAGATCATGGCGACTGAAGCTGCGCAGGAAATCACGACGTTGTTCCTGGAAGCGGCCGCCGATCATGGTATCCGAAAATTTGAGGACAGCGTCAGCCCGGAATGGACGGGCGATGCGAGTTTCGCGGCACCGGCCGTAGCGACATATTTCGGCACCCGCGCGCAAAGCATCTATGGCGGCACCAACGAAATCCAACGCAACATTATCGCAAAACGGGTACTCGGGCTTTAGCTGCCACTCGGTTTGCTGCGGTCCGACTATCGTTATTCATTCAGCGTTTCGCGCACCACATATGCCGGCTTTCCAGAACTGATCGCCATTATGCGAATGAGATATTCGCCGGTCGTGCCAACCGCCATCATATTCGCACCGCCGACAAACAGGATCAGCGCGGATAACCAGCCGCCGTCAAATCCCGGATCGCGCCCCAGGATCATAAAGCTGAGAAGGCCGATCGCCAGCATCAGCCCGAGCGCCACCAGGCTACCGCCAAGCCAGACAAAACAGCGTAACAGGAATCCCGAATTTCCGAACAACAGGCTTGAGAACTGAACCCATCGCGCACGAAAAGTATAGCGAGATCGCGGATAGGCGGATTCCTGCAGCTCCGTCTCTACGGCAACAACATCGGTGGTTATTTCGCGAATGAGTGCCGGGATAAACGGCTTATTGGTGGAAATTTTCAGCATGCCATCGACGATCGGTCGGCGGATAACCTTCAGCGCAGAAAGGGAAACGCTGTAGCCCAGCGAATGGGTGTCGAAGAATCGTTTGATTCTGCTTGTGATTTCGCGTGCGCCGCCGCTGTGATGCCGTGTGTGCGTGGCTGTTACCATGTCATGGTCGCGATGCACGACCAGTTTGGGAATGTCTTCCGGAAGCTGCTGGAGATCGTCATCGATCGTCACGACCCAATCCCCGCTGCTATGGGCCAGGCCGCAAAGCACCGCACCCGGCTTCCCGAAATTCCGGGTTAGCCGCACGACACAAACATTAGGCGAGGCGGCAAGTTCAGGCAGAAGTGCGAGCGTGACCGGGCTGGTCGATCCGTCGTCAACCAGTATGATTTCGTGGCTGGTATTCAAGACCTGATCGAAGACAATCGCCAAACGCTCTACCAGATCGCGGAGCTGCGGACCGCTTTGATAAACCGGTACGACAATGCTGTATTCCGGATTGGGAGCCGTCACAGCGATTTTGCTCGACCAATGACACGATCAATCAACTGTTGGCGATTTGATCGAATAGCGGCCTGTTCCTTCGATGTTGGCGTCGATGCGCTCCCGCGCGACAGCGATGGCCGAAGTTCGGCGATCTCCGCGTCGCTGATATCTGGTCCAACCGCCGCAGTTTCTCGTTGATAGCCAAATTTATCCATCAATGCTCCGCAGCATAGTTCGATGTACCGAACATCGTCCGTCGACAGAACTGCTCGATATTTGCCGGAATTCGTCGCGAGCACCGGCTTGGACAGATTGCGCCATGCTGGCACTCTTTCCGCGTTGCGTTTGACGCGCTCGCTGGAATGAAATCTGAGCATGGCAGAATCATAGCTGAGGCCGACAAGCTTGCACAGCTTCGCCATGACGTGCTGGGGGTTGGAGATAAGGTCCTCGTACCGCCAAGAGGCTTTGCGTGTATCGTCGGTTTCCTCGAAAACACGGATCGTTTCTTGCTGATCGCGCAGCCATGTCTCGGTCGCCTCTTCGACACCGCCTTTGGCTTCGGCTGTACGCACCCAACTGGCCGCCACATCTCGAGGATCGCGGACCTGATGAACAAATTTTGCATCTGGCCAATTGGCATTGAGGAAATCCGCGATGGAATAGCTGTAATTTTCCTTCACAAAAGCAATATGTTGACTGGATGAACATTCCGCTCGGTACAGATATTCCAGAGCCGCGGCGACGGATCGTTCGGGGCACTGGTCGCGTAGGAGGTCGGCGCTAAACTTAGACTCCCATTCGCCAATCATATAGGCGGTCGCGTCCGCCAGGTCGGCCACAAATGCGTCCCAGTTTCGGTCCTGCTCAATCGGCGTGTAACTGGCCTCATTGAGTCCAAATAAGCGGAACAAGTGAGAGGGTGGCGGACCGCACATATTGGGGTGCGCGCCGGCCATTGACGTGATCAAATTGCTGCCAGATCGCTCACTGCAAAAGAGAAACACGAAATTCATGTCAGGCGGGCTCCTTGGGAATTCCGATATGAGCGACAATGTCGGCAGTGCGCTCCGCCTGCGATAGCGTGAAGTGATGATCGTTGAACAGGTTGATAACGGACTGATGAAGGAGGTCGGCTTCCGGTGCCGGCGGTGCGCCCCAAAGCCTGGTCACCGGATAATAATGATCTGAGGCAAAGAGCCCAGCGTCAAATATCGCGCGGAGCACGGCTTTGGGATTGGCAACACGGATAGAAAATCGCCAAGCCAGGGAATCCTCCGGCAATGTACCAAACGCTGTAAGGCGACTGCGATAACACAGATTAAGCGTGTCCTTATGGGCGAAAACGCCGGGAGCCGCGTCGTCGATCCGTGCGCGAATGTCGGTCCATTCGGGTCCCGCGCCGCCCGAAACCCAACGATGTGCGCTGCCGCCGCCGGGTGCGACATAGATTGCCGTTCCGTGATCCATGGCAGCCTGATACTCTTTGACAACAGCCTCAAAAGCGCTTGCCGATAGAGACTTGGATGGTGCGCTATAGGTCAGGTGAGGCGCAACAACGCCATAACCACCGCCGCCAATGTCAATAACCTTGGCATATCCGGTACTAAAGATGGCGGCGTCTGCACCCAACAAGTCTAGCGCACCAAGATCAGTTT
Source organism: Parasphingopyxis sp. CP4 (assembly GCF_013378055.1). Taxonomy (NCBI): domain Bacteria; kingdom Pseudomonadati; phylum Pseudomonadota; class Alphaproteobacteria; order Sphingomonadales; family Parasphingopyxidaceae; genus Parasphingopyxis; species Parasphingopyxis sp. CP4. The sequence continues at coordinate 1,825,248 of NZ_CP051130.1, forward strand.
CCGGTGCGCCCAGGCAGCGATCGTCGATCAATATTCCCCTGGGCGCAAGAGCGGCCCGCAGCGCACCCAGATCATCGCTTGCCGGGCCAGAGATTCCATAGCTGCGGACATAGATTATTCCCGACACGCTAGGCTGAGACCGGTCGGCGATCCGATCGGCCACAAGCTGCGTATCGAGGCAGAGCGTCTCGGGATTGATATCGACAAACTCGAACTCCGCCTCTGCTTCCGCCAGGGCAAGGGGGATTGCCGGGCACACATTAGCCGGGACTAGCCAGCGGCCCGGAGGGGCGTTGCGAACCAATCCATAGATCAGCGTCGATGCCCGTGGTGCGGTGATAATGCAGATTTCGGTCACACCCCGAGGGCCCGGCGCAATGCAGCAAGATTGCTATTGTAGATGAAGAGGGAGGATTGCGAGGCTTCGGTCGTCGATTGCAGCATCTTCAATCTCGTCAATTCCTCCTCCCTACGGCGATCATCGAAGTTGAAATAGGAAAGTTCGGGCCGGCTGGTCCCCGATTCAAGCAAGACGGAATTCGCGATGATGTCCTGCGATCCTGCCAATGTGGTTTCGTTGGCATAGCTCAACGCCGCCATTTCCGAGACACAGAGCGCCTCGATCAATTGGCGCTGATCACCGGAAAGCTCTGTTTTGTGCCTTCCCGACAATTGGTTTGAGATTCCAGTGACAGGACCTTGCGAGGAATTTCCGGTCCAGCCGCGGAGCAGATCGTCGATCGATGAATTTTTCGGTACTTCTGTCCCGATCCAAGCGGCGATCGATGTCATCATCCCGTCAGGGTCGGCGACAAGGTCCTCATAGCGCAGTATAAAAACACGATCATCTGCGGCATATTCGTGGAGATAGGCGACTGACTTTCGCCAGTGGCGCACAATCCATAGAAGCGGCCGAGGGTCTCCGGTGAAAGGCAATGATGCCGGACTCATCAGCGATGCTGCTACGTCGCGGGGGTCGCGCACAATGAGTATCGCGCGATAATCCGCAGCGAGCAGATGCGGCAGGAAGGCTTCGGCGATCGCTTCCTTCCATGTAAAATATCGGCAATCTGCTGCCGTGTGGAAGTGGAGATAATGGCGTACAAACTGGGCCAGATTTCCTCCTGGCCAGTCATCAAGTGCCGCCATGGGATCGGAGGGTTTGAATTTCTGGCCAGAATAACCCTTCATTTCGTTGAGCGCCTGACCAGCCTGTTCTCGCGAAATCTGGTGGTCTTGGACGAACCTCTCAAATTGAGCATGATTGAAGGCGTGACCGAACTGTTCATCCGTAATCGGATAGTCGAGGCGATCGTCGGCAATACCGGCGAATGACAGAAAATCGCGCATAGCCTGGACAAGAAGCAGTGGCAGAGGCTGAGAGAAGGCCGTTGTCTCACTTACACCGCCCGTCAATCTGCAGAGCAGGGTTGTACCCGATCGAGCCATGCCGGTTATGAATATTCCGCTGGCCATTAGTCGGTTCGGGGAAACCATTTGGGCTTTGGCGACGAGAGAAGGATATCCCGGGATTTCGGACCGCAATTCATGAGTAAGTCAATGATCGACATATGACTTTCAAACCCCTCGAAATGCTGCCGGTAAACCGGGTGCTGGTAATCCTGGTAGGCGATCTCGATCTGATGGTCGTGCATGAATTCGATGTCCATATAGGATTGCGCCGCCGGTCCCGTGTAGACGCGACCGGCCCCGCGTGCACGGCACAGTTCGACGATCCGCTCCAGCCGGGAATTCGATGATCGCGCAACAGCAGATGACAGAGTGATTGGCGGGTTAATTCCAAGAAAATCTGCAAAGGCTCGGACCAATGGGATGGTCAGATCCACGAGCCGCTTGGGTCGCTCCCCATATGCGGCCTCTATCATCCCGTAGAACTCGCCGAAATACAGTGTCGGCGCGTAGTTACGACGAATTGCCCGCAGCTGATGCCGGGGCCATTGATGATCATAGTTGATCTCTACCGCGCCCAGATGTTTTTTGAGCGATGCCCGGCGCACTGGAACAGTAACCCACATCCAGCCATCAATCGTGCGGATCCGATTGCGGTTTCGCCAGTCATTTTTGGTATATTGAACGTCATCGAGAAACATGAACTCATCGGCCAGTGCCATCTGTTCAAAATAGCCGAGCCAGGGAAGATAGACCGGTTGCATGATTGCTATAGTCTTCATCATTCCCCTGTTCCGGGGAAATCGCCGCGGTTAAGCCCGCCATCTCAATCCTCGGCTTGATGAAGAATACTCCATACCCACGCTCTGCTTGTCAACGACGACCCGCTCCGTATGACTATCCCAGTCGCGACTGAACAATCGCTTCCGGCAAGAGACGGAGGCTAGCTGATGGTGAGATTCGCAAAGGGGGCCACAGAATGGAAGCGTTCGCACTGGCGCTGGTCATCACTGCGATAGCGCATCTGCTCCAGTACAGGACCGGTCTGAACCTCGGCGATGAGGGGTTTCTTTGGAACGGCATATCCCGGATATCCCAAGGGAAAATCCCGGTCCGCGACTATAAATCATATGATCCTGGCCGCTATTATTGGTGCTGGATATGGATGCAGCTGCTTGGCCGGGGATTGCTGGGTGTCCGCCATTCAGCTGCGATTTTCCAGTTTTTCGGATTGTGGGCGGCGCTCTGGGTTTTGCAGTCGGTAACCACCAATCTGTTGCTACTCGCTCTCGCCGGAATTGTTTTAGTGTCATGGGTATTGCCCCGACACAAAGTGTTCGAACATGCGATCGCGTTATTTACAATTGCGGCCGCGCTGATTGTAATTCGTGACCCGTCTTTCTGGTCCATATTGTTTGCCGGCTGTCTGGTAGGACTTGCTGGTTTTTTCGGTCGCAATCACGGCACCTATGCTGTCGCTGGCATGGTTTCCGTGTTTGGATGGATGACGATCAGCGGAGATTTCATGCCGAGCTGGCCGTTGGTGGCGGCTTTCGGCGGCGGGATCATCATCGGCTATTCACCGATGCTGCTCATGTGGGTCTTTATTCCCGGCATGGCCAAACGGTATCTGAACGACAAAATATTGGTCTTTATCCGGCGCGGCGGCATTGACCTGACCCTAGCTGCACCATTTCCGTGGCGGACAGATTATCGGGACTTGTCTGTCGCGGACAAGATCACCCAGTTTCTGATTGGTTGTCATTTCATTGCGGTGCCGGCCTTCTATCTATGGGCGCTCGCCTGGATCTTCTTGTATCCGTCAGCACCAGACAATGACTTATTGGTTGCCGCCACCCTCGTTGGTCTATTCTACACGCATCACATGGTGAGCCGGTCGGACCTTCCGCACCTGTGCCAATGCATGCAGCCGTTTCTGATCGGCCTGTTCGCAGCCATATATGGGTTCGCACCAACCAGCCTCAGTGTTGTGGTCGCGGCCCTGCTGATCGCCATCGCCTATCTGACAACCCGACAGTTCAACATGGCGATAGTACGCCTCGAACAGCCGGAAAAATTTGTCCCAATCGAGGTGGGCGGAGACATTGTCCGCGTTCAAAAGGGGATTGCCGGCAACATATCGCGTATCATTGAGGTGCAAGCAGAAAGATTTCAGCCTGAAGATGGCATCTTCGTCGCTCCAATGGCAGCGATGATGTATCCCATCCTCGATCTGCAAACCCCAGTGCGCAGCGATTTCATGCATTTTCCAGAAGGTGACGCCATACAGGAATCCGTGATCGCTGATCTAGAGGACCAAGCGGTTACCTGGGCGCTGATCCAAGATCATGCGCTGGACGGGCGCGATGAACTGCGCTTCCGCAACACACATCGGCTTGTTTGGCGCTATCTCTGCGACCGGTTCGAGATTGTCGAAGTGCCGGGCCTCGGTCGAAATTGGCAGTTGATGAAGAGAATTGGGACTGGTTAGACTATTTATCTTCGGCAAGTGTGCAACTGGGGGAATGTAATGGACGTTGAAGCGCAAGGTCAGCGAGCAGGGTCGATGCGTCAGTTGTCACGCATTCCCTTCAATCGCCCCTGCGTCATTGGTACGGAATCCGCATTCGTATCCGAAGCGATCGATACACAGAAGCTGGGGGCGGGCGGAAGTTTTTCCAAAGCATCTGAAGCCTGGCTCACAGAGCATTTTAATGCCCCGCTGGCGTTGCCAACCGGTTCCTGCACTGCCGCCCTCGAAATGGCGGCGATGCTCCTTGATCTTGAGCCGGGAGATGAGTTCATAACACCCTCATTCGGCTACCCAACCACTGCGAGCAGCTTTGCGCGAACCGGTGCTACGCCCGTATTTGTAGATATTGATCCGGTGACGATGAATGTTGATCCGGACTGCGTTGAAGCCGCAATCACCCCGGCGACCAAGGCGATCGTGCCAATTCATTATGGTGGAACACCGTGCGACATGGATCGCCTGGCGGCACTCGCCGCCGATCGCAATATCGCGTTGGTCGAAGATGCCGCCAATGGTTTTGGTTCAGAATATCGTGGTAAGAAATGCGGTACGACCGGCACCTTCGGATGCCTGAGTTTCCATGAGACCAAAGTTATTCATTGCGGCAAGGGCGGAGCATTGGTGATCAATGATCCCACCTATGTTGATCGGGCTGAGGTCATCCTTGAAAAGGGAACCGACCAACGCAGGTTCGTCCGCAATCAGGTCGACAAATATAGCTGGCGCGACATCGGTTCCTCATACGCACTCGACAATCTCAGAGCGGCATTCCTGTTCGGCCAGCTTCAGGAATCGGATAACATTCTCGCGGACAGACGTGACGTTTGGCAAAGCTATCATCGCCTGCTCACACCGCTCGCAAATCGCGAGTTGATCGAGCTCATGACCCCTCCCGAAAATGGTCGCAACAATGGTCAAATTTTTTGGATAAAGGCACGCGACAGAGAGAAACGAGACGGGCTGATTGCCCACCTCGCATCACACGGTATCCAGGCAGTTTTTCACTATGTACCGTTAGATTCATCCAATGCCGGAGAACGGCTGGGCCGCGTATCAGGGGCGTTGGATCACACCTATTCCGAGGCGGATCGGTTGCTTCGACTCCCGATATTCTATGGCTTATGTGACGTTGAGATCGTGGTCGGCGAGATCGGGAAGTTCTACGATCGAGCCTAACAGCGAACAAACGGCATTGGAGACATCTCAAATGGATGGCGAGCAAATTGATACAATCTTGAGGGATTTCGACATTATGGCGAAATCGACGCCGAGAGAGATCAGGCAGCTCGATCTCTCCACCGAAAACAAGCACGCACTGTTAATGGAATGGTATCGCCGTCGTCAGACGGAACCCTTTTGGAGCGAGACCCTTAACAAGGATTCGCGTCGGGTTTGGGAAGCGGCCAATCCTAACTTGGAGACGGCCGAACTCAGAATTGTCGATGATCTCGCACGCGACGGTATCGCTCTTTCGTCGCTTGAAGAATTGTTCCCGGGCCAGGGCGCACTAGCCCGTATCCAAGCGTTCGCGGCCAGCCAACGGGAAGCCTATGACAATGCGCCAACGGAAAGCGGTTTTGAGAAAGCGGCGTTTATCCGCTTTCTGTTCGGCGGAGGTGGCACCAAACCGGAGATCGACCTTAGTGAACCCGGAATCGCGGAATTTCTGTCGGATCCTGTCCTGAACATTGGCGGAGCACATTTGGGCTCAGCCGCCAAATTCGTTCGCTTTTCACTGCAATCCAATTTCAGACAAGCTCCCGATGCCGAGCGTAAGGCCTCCCAATGCTGGCACCGGGATCCCGATGACCGCCGAATTTTCAAGATGTTCATCTATGTCAACGGGGTCAAAGAGCCGTCTGACGGACCATTTCAATATGTGCGTGGCAGCCACGATCGCGGCACACGCAAATCTTTGTTTCCCCAAACCCCGCCATTCGGCTTTTATCCAGGCGATGAAGAAGTCGGGAATGCTGTGTCTGAGGATGAGATAATAACCGTGACCGGGAAAGCGGGAACCGTCATCTTTGCAGACACAAATGCGATCCATCGCGGCGGTTTCAGCACCAGAAATGAACGCACCATGTTTGCCGCAGTATATGTTTCGAAGGCTTCAACCTTTGGCCGACGCTATGTCGTGGCTGATAATGTTGATCGATCCGAATTACCCCGACTGAAGCGCTTTGCGGTCTCGTGAAAATTGCCTGCACATTGACGACGAATCGGGCAAAACTGAAGATACGCGTGCGCCAGGAGGCAGGCATCCACCTATGTCCTTAGGCGCACAGTTCATCGCCATTCAGCAACCCGTGTACATGCCGTGGCTGGGGTATTTCAAGCAAATCGCACGGGCCGATCACTTTTTCTTGTTGGACGATGTCCAGTACACCAAGCAGGATTGGCGAAACCGCAACCGGGTGAAAACGGCGAATGGCTCTGTCTGGTTGACGGTTCCCGTCAAGCGCTCACCATTGTCGACCCTGATCAATGAAATTGAGGTCGACGAGCGACAAAATTGGCGGCGGCGTCACCTGCTGACGATCGAACAAAGCTATGGCAAATGCCCGCACTTCGCTCCGTTCTTTTCCGATTTCTCCGAAGTGTTGAACAGATCGTCGACAAAACTCGTTGATATCAATTACGGCATTATCAAGCTGATCTGCCGATTCTTGGAGATAGACACACCAATAAGGTTCACGTCCGAGCTGCCCGACTTACCGGACGAGCCAAATGACCGGCTTATCGAAATTTGCCAGTTGCAGGGTGCAGGAACGCTATACCAGGGGCCGGCTGGTCAATCCTATATGGATTTGGAGCGGTTCGCACAGCGGGGGATCACTGTCCTCTTCCAGGACTATGATCATCCAGTCTATCAGCAGGCGCATGGTGATTTCTTATCGCATCAATCTGCAATCGACCTGATCATGAATACGGGACCCCAGGCCCCTGGAATATTGCGCGCATCGTCCAATTTCTAGCGGGATTTGCCGCGCGGTCAGCATGAGGCAATGTGACCCAGGTCAGTTTGTCGCGCAGCGCGTCCCAATGGCCCTGCAATTCAGAATCTTTCGACAGCTTGTGGACGGACTGCAGGGATATCCGTAGCAATATCCACCTCGATCAATGTCTTGATTGAGCGACTTGGGGGACGTGAATGCAATCGGGGTTGGATTTCAAGGAGCTGCGGAAATCGCGATCAGCGGTGATCCTCCATCACAGTCTCCAAGATATCAATTTGCGGGAGCTGCCGATTTCGGAGCTCGTCAGGTTGCGAGCGCTATTTGCCAAGCTGATTTCAGCTCAGAATATTCGCAACATTCCGGACACTGTAATCGAGACATATACGCAGCTATTGTCCGCCAGACCGCTTGAATTGGCTCCTCTCGAAACAGATCCGTATGATGTTCGCCATGTAACGATCTTGTTCCAACATCCAGGCGGCGGGGCCCATGCTGATGCCATCGCCATTTTCGCCAGCTTTCTCGCCTGGATGCCAAGCGTGGATCGAATCGATCTTGTGATAACCGCAGAGCTTCGTCCTGGATTTTGGAATTCCTCCAACGAACGGCAACACCACGCTCCAATTTCTGCGGCGTTGGAATCCGCGCTGGACGGTTTTGCGTCGTCGACGGCCCATCATGAATCCATGGATCGCAAAATTCATATCACCGTCGCACCGGAGGCCGACATACTCCGTACCCTAATCGGGCAACTGGTGATTCGCTACGAAGGCACTGTGCCTACCCATCAATGCCGGTTCTGCAGCAAAGCCATGTTTGAACAACGGCCTATTCTGGCAACCGTTGGCACCGCGGCTGTTTCCAGGGTTCCGGACACGGACCTGTTGATTACCCCGGCAAATCGCGATCACCATGATCGCGAAATGCATTTTTTGCGTCCCTTGGCCAAATTTCCAATCGTGCCCGAGCGCATGGTGTTCGTCCCGCCAGACGATGGCACCAAATTGCTGCTCACGGGCTATGCAAATGACAAACTGGAAAGAGGATTGCTCGCCTTGGGCGCCGATGACTGGGATGCCTTGTCAGATCTCTTTGCGACGTACCCCGAATTTCGATGGCACCTGATTGGGGCCCAAGACATTGATGCCGTCTGGTCGGCTTTGGCACCCGGATTTCGCAAGACGTTCGCGGACCGGATCACCGTGAGCGGGATGGTTGAACTTGAAGATATTTTCGAAGGAGCGTTCGCCTTCTTTGCTTTGCCAGGGGTCGGCGGAAGCGGCACAACCGCAAAGCTCGCGATACGCAGCAATGTTCCTGTACTCGTATGCCGTAATGGGGACAGGGACATGTCCAATATGTTCCCCACGCCACCAGCACATCGGGAATTCGTTGTAATTGTGCAGCTATTGGCTGTCTGGGCAGATGATATCGATAAACGCACCGCCTTTCTCGCCGATCAAATCGACAATATAAATGGACGCACGGACCTCGAGGCGAAGGCCAGGGAGATGCAAAATGTGTTTCGGCGCACGGTCGATATCTTCCTGGCTCGAAAGCGCGAGAAGGAAGTGGCTGATGGGTAGGTTGTCTGCGCGCTACGCTGATTGGCGGGATAATAGCCTGCCCCGCACATGGTGCATCATTTCAATTCTGGGCAGTTACTCTTAATAGGCAGATTGCAGCTTTGACTGTGTCGTGTCCGCTATGCTGGCTTTGGCGAAATTGGAAAGGGTTCAATGCAGTCTTCAAATCCCGATCCGTCTGCTCCCCAACGCTTCAGGATTACCGGTTTTAAAGCTGATCAAGAGGACATGCTGATTTCCAAGCTCCGAGAGAGCGGGATGGTGATGGAAAGTCCGCTTCGCCAGCATCCTTCACTTGCGGGCAATGTGCGTCCGAATTCCAAAATCCTTGTCCATTTTCATATTTATTATGAAGATCTTGTCGATGAGCTGATCGAATGCCTGTGCTCGATCCCTATGCAATTTGATCTCGTCGTCACGATTGTCGATGATCGGTTAAACGAAACGGTCAAATCAGCACTGGCAAAGCGGTCGACGCAGGTTGATTCAGTGACTGTCCTGCGAGTGCCGAACCAGGGGCGCGACATTCTTCCCTTCATCACAGTACTCAGACGAGCCGGGCCTGACTACGACATTGTCTGCCATGCTCATTCCAAGAAAAGCATCCATGCGGCACGGCTGAAAGGTTGGCGCAGCGATCTGCTGGGAAAGCTTTTCGCAACCCCTGACGCCGTCGCCGGCATCCTCCATATGCTCAACTCCGATGGTGATATCGGGCTTGTATTTCCGGAATATTTCCCACCGATCGTCCGGCATATCCATTGGGGCCAGAACGGCGAGATGGCAGCGGCGGCTGCGCGGCGCATGGGATTTGAAGTGTGCGAAGAGTCTCTTATTCCCTTTCCCGCAGGATCGATGTTCTGGGCCCGCCGCGACGCCTTATTACCTTTGATCAATTCCGATATCGGACCCGGTGATTTCCCCGAGGAGCAAGGTCAGCAAGATCGGACGCTCGCACACGCTTTGGAACGCCTTGTCGGTGAAATTGCATCCCATGCAGGATATGCAGCCCAGCTGATTGGGTTCGCGGGTGCCGATGGAGCAAACGCGAGAGAAATCTGATGCCGACCAAAGATCTTATCCTCGTGATTGGCATGCACCGAACGGGTAGCAGCATCATTACATGCGGCGTGCAGGCCCTGGGCATCGACCTGGGTGACAATCTGATGCCGCCCGCCGAGAACAACAACAGCAAGGGATTTTTCGAAGATCTCGATCTCAACGCAATCAACGAAGCATTACTCGGCGAGATTGGTGCGAAATGGCACCATCTGAGTTGGATCGACGAGACCGCATTGCGGACTGGCGAACAGTTTGCCGATCTTAGGACCAAGGCTGCAATCCTCCTCACCTCAAAGTTTGAGAATTGCCAATCATTTGCCTTCAAGGACCCGCGGACGGCAGTTTTCCTGCCTTTTTGGTTGCAGGTCTGTGATCAGATTGCGGCAGAACCGCATTTCATTATTGGGGTGCGCAACCCGCTGGAATGTGCGCAATCGCTACATAATCGCGATGGATTTCATCTGGTTCGTGGCGTACTCCTATGGGCGAAGCACATGATAGACGCGATCCGCTGGACCCAAGATCATCACCAGCTCTGCGTCGGATATCAGCAAATGCTGTCTTCGCCAGAAACCGAACTGCAACGCATCGCCGACTGGCTTGACCTGTCCCCCGACCCTGGTCGGCCGAGCGCCATCGACGAGTATCGCGATGATTTTCTGGACCAGCGGTTACGGCGACATGATTCAAGCGCAGCAGAGTTGGCGCGTTCGATAATGGTTCCACCATTTGTTGCCGAATTGTACCAGCAACTTGTGGTGTTGGCGGCAACCGCATCCGACGATCGTGAGATTGAAATCGATTGGCAGTCATTGGATTGCCAGTTGCAAAGGATTCGCCCCCTGTTTGATATCGCCATGCTTTTTGAACGTAAGAACCCTCCACCGTTTGACTTTGATGGCCTGCTCAAAATGGCCAAAGCCCTGCAATCATCGGTGCAACGCGACGATCGCTGATCGGTCCGCTTGCACGGCAGGAATGCACAACCATCGATGCGACATGTTATTGCTGACGCTGCTCCAGCGCCGCTTCGAAATCGTGCCTGGCCGAAGCCTTCAGGCGGGGTAGAAGAATGGAGAGATGCTGCCGTATTCCGCGCGTCTGATCGGCCCAGCTGATCTGGGTCAGGCCTTCAAGCTCGCGCAGATAATCGATCCAGAAGCGGCTGACGATCCACAGCGATCGGCCGAGCGTTTCCAGGTCCTCGCCTTGGCCCCGCAAGAACAGATCCGCGTCGCGGATCCGACTGAGCAGTGCGACCAGCCCCTGGAAATCGGTATTGAGCTCTGAATCCGGGCGCTGCCCGATTGGCGAATCCGAATAGTGGATCCGATCGCGCATGAGGAAGCGGAAGCGCCAGGTCAGTTCTATCCCGAAGGTCACATGATCGATATAATCTTCAGCCAGTGAACCACGCTTTTGGTTCGCGCGATGCTCCCGCATTATCGCCAATATGTCATCCTCCAGCGCCAGCGCGAGATCGCGCTTGGTCGGAAAATGATAGGTGAGATTGCCTTGGGAAATCCCCAGCGATGCAGCGATTTCCGTCACCGATGTTGCCGCATAGCCCTTCGCGTTGAACAGATTGCGGCTGGCGTCCAAGATCCGGTCAGCAGTGGCAGAACGTTGCTTCATCCAATCCCTTCTTTCACCTGTCATGCGAGCCCAATCACATAACGGGATTGCAAATTAGGATATAATACCTATTTTTAGGTTTGGCTACCTAATAAATCGATTCGGGTAGATACCAGACAGTGAGAGGAAACACGATGTCCGAAACAATCGATGTCTTCTGGTCGTTCAGAAGCCCTTATTCCTATCTCGTCACGCCCGACTTGTTGAAGCTGCGCGCTGACTATGACGTGGCGGTCGTCCTGCGACCGGTATTGCCGATTGCCTTGCGCGCCAAACAGTCGATCTTTGACGCGTCGGACAAGAAGCGGCCACAATATATCGTGATGGACTCGATGCGCCGCGCCCAGTTTCTGGGCCTGCCCTTCACCTGGCCGCAACCCGATCCGGTGGTCCAGGATATGGCAACCTTCGAAGTGCCGGAGGAGCAGCCTTATATCTGGCGGCTCTCATCGCTCGGCGTGGAAGCGGAACGGCGTGGGCGCGGCATCGATTTCGCCTATCATGTGTCGACATTGATCTGGGGCGGTACGCGGGGCTGGGATCAGGGCGAATTGCTCGCTGAGGCAACCGCAGACGCCGGCCTCGATCTCGCCGATCTCGAAGCCGCGATCGCGGGTTATGATGTTCGCGCCGAGATTGAGCGCAATCATGAGATGCTCGAGGCAGCCCATCATTGGGGCGTGCCGACCATGGCGTTCAAGGGCGAACCTTTTTTCGGTCAGGACCGGATCGACACTTTGCGCTGGCGGCTCGACCAGGCCGGCTTGCAGAAGAACTAGGAGAGTTTGAGATGGACCTGCAGATCAAGGGGAAGAAGGCGATCATGGCCGGCGGCAGTGCTGGCATGGGTCGTGCGACCGCCGAGCGACTGGCCGAGGCTGGCGCAGAATTGGTGATCACCGCGCGCGGCGAAGAGCGGCTTAACAAGGCAGCGGAGGAGATTGCCCAGAAATATGCTGTGTCGGTGACCCCTGTCGTGGCGGATTCCTCCAAGCAATCCGGCCGCGAAGCCCTGTTCGCCGCCTGCCCCGACCCGGACATCCTGGCAATCACGATCAAACCGCCTGACCCCAATGGCGATTTCCTGAAAGTCTCGGCAGAGATGTGGCGCGATTCCGTTGAAACCGCGCTGATCGGGCCGATTGAGATCATGCGCAACTATATCCCGGTGATGAAGGACAAGGGCTGGGGCCGGATCGTCAATATCGCGACCTTCTCGGCCAAGAATCCGATGATCTGGCGGCTGATGTCGGGCCCGGCCCGCTCTGCCCTGCTCAACTATACGGCCAGCGTCTCCCGCGAAGTCGCGCCCCATGGCGTGATCATGAACAACCTGCTGCCCGGCATGTTTGCGACCGAAGGCGCGTCGGAAATCATGGGTGCCTATGCCGAAGCCTTTGGCCTGGAACCGAAGCCCGAAATCGTAGGAGCGCATTTCCGGGACCATAATCACATACCGGCCGGCTTTATGGGCAATGCCGACGATCTGGCGCCGATGGCAGCGTTCCTGTGCAGCGAATTGTCACGCTTCATCGTCGGCCAGAATATCGTGATCGATGGCGGCCAGCACAGTTCGATTTTTTAGGCGGTCCCCAAGGTCTGAAACAAAGGCCGGCCCCAACGCGTGAGGATATTATGAAAGTCTATGGATCGCGAATTTCCTATTACACCGGAAAGCTTGAAGCCTATCTGCGCTACAAGGGCATCGATTATACGCCCCTGCCCACCCCCTATGCGCAAGCGGAGATGCTCAAGGAAAAAGTCGGCGCGGTGCAGATGCCGATCGTCGATGATGACGGCACATGGATGTCGGACACCACCCCGATCATCGAACATCTTGAAGGTGAACATCCAGAAAATCACGTTATTCCAGATGATCCGGTTGTCGCGTTCATCGCCTATCTGATCGAGGATTATGGCGATGAATGGCTGTGGCGTTCCGCCATGTATTATCGCTGGTGGTACAGCTATGATCGGATGCTCGCATCCAGCACGCTTACCGATGAAGTGGCCCGGCATCTCAAGGCGCCGCGATGGATGAAGCGGCGCATGATCGTGCGGCGTCAGGTGCGGCATTATGTCGATCGCGATGGCGTTACAGACGCCACCCGTGGGCATATTGAGCAGACCTATCACAATGCTCTCGCGGCGATGACGGCGATGCTCGACAACCGCCCCTTCCTGCTTGGAAATGCGCCATCACTCGCGGACTATGGCATGATGGGGCCGATGTTCCGCCATTATGGCCAGGACCCGACGCCGCAGGAGATCATGCGCAACACCGCGCCGTTGGTGTTTGAATGGGTCGCCCGGATGTGGCGGGCCCAGCGGCCCGAACAGCCGCAATTTTGCTCCGAAGTACCGAGCGATGCTGCGCCGCTACTCAAGGAGATATGCGAAACCCATCTCGTCCAGCTGATTGCCAATGCCGATGCCTTTGCTGCGGGCGCCGATCGCTTCGATATGACCGTGCAAGGCTGCGACTATAAGGACATTGCCGTGTCCCGCTATCGCGTCTGGTGCCTTGAGGAATTGCGCCGACGGTTCGCAGCATTGTCGGCCGACCATAAGGCGAAAGTGAAGGCGCTGCTTCCGTTTGAACAGGCGAAGATACTCTGGGCTGACAAGATTGCCGCCGTGTCTGATTATAATCGCGACAACCACCTGCCTTTCGGACCGGCGATCAATGTTTTCAAGGACGGGTTGCCCTAGGCGAATTGCGCCGCGCTGCTCGGCTATTCAGGCATTCGTTCGAAGGCACGCAGGAATGACTCATTGAAGGTGCCCGAGGGTCTGATACGGTTGATCCCTGATAGACACGGGAGAGCAAAAATGAGCGATGATCGCCGGTTCAGCTGGGGCCATATCAATATCAATGTGCGCAATCTCGAACAGTCTATCGCCTTTTATCGCAAGCTTGGCTTCGAGCTCTTCATTCCGGGCGTGCCCTATGTCGGGCTGAGCACCGATGAAACCGCACAGCCCATCCCGGGCGGTGCGGCCGAAGCCCTTGGGGTTGAAGGCAATACCCATGGCCGGGCCTGTATCATGCAGCTCGACGAAGGCTTTCCGAAGATCGACCTCACAGAGCTTGCCGATCAGGATCAGGCGGAGCCGTTAGCGAACAAAGACCTTGGCCTGGTGCGTATCTGCCTGGTGACGGAGGATCTGGCAGGCGAAGTGGAACGGCTGACCGCCGAGGGGGTCGAATTTATCTCCGCGCCCAAGGAGGGCCATATGAAGCTTGCGGACTTAGCCGTGTGCAAGGATCCGGACGGGACGCTCATCGAATTGCTGCAAGTCTATCTGGAACGCTGGGCACCGCTGCTTGAGGGCAATTAATCAGACGAGGATATTATGACGGATTGGAAATCGGCCGGGAACACGGCTGTTATCACGGGCGGCGCAAGCGGTATCGGGCTTGAATTTGCGCGGCGCTATGCATCGGCCGGCATGAATGTCGCCATTGCCGACCGCAATTCAGAAGCATTGGACGCGGCACGCGACGAACTGATCGCGATCGCGGGCAATGACGAGCGGATCATGGCGCAGCTCTGCGATGTCTCCGAAAGCGATCAGATCGAAAGCCTGTGCGATGCCGTTTATGACAAGTTCGGCGCGGTCCACTGCCTGATGAACAATGCCGGCATGGGACGGCCAACCGGCGCGCCTTGGGAGAGCATGGACGAGTTGCAGCAGATGATGTCCATCAACATGGGCGGCGTTATCCTTGGCTGCCATTGCTTCATCCCGCGCATGCTGGAGGGCAAGGAGCCCGGCGTCGTCATCAATACCGGCTCGAAACAGGGCATTACCCGGCCACCGGGCAATTATGGCTATAATCTCTCCAAGGTCGGTGTGCTCGCTTATACCGAAAGCGTTGCCCATGCTTTTGCGACGATGGAGGGCTGTCCGCTAACCGCGCATCTGCTGGTTCCCGGCTTTGTCTACACACCGATGATTTCCAGCTTCCTACCCGAAAAGCCGCCATCCGCCTGGACCGCTGAGCAGACGGTGGACTTTGCCTTGCCAGCGATTGAGCGGGGAGATTTCTACATTCTGTGCCCCGATGGTGATGCAACGCGAGAGATTGATGAGAAACGCATTCAGTGGAATGCCGATGACATCATCGAAAACCGCCCGGCCTTGTCGCGATGGCATCCGGATTATGCAGAAGCTTTTGAGCGGTTTATGGCGGCCGGGAGCGACTAGATCGCTGCCCATGCTGGTCTAGAAATCGGCGCCCAGCGTGACACGCACCCTTGGGCTGCGATCATCGCTGTCGAAGCGATCCTCGTTGAGCGGGACGCCAGCTTCAAGGCCGGTGCTGATGGCGTCGGCGATGCGAATACGCACACCACCGCCGGCTGAGGCAAGCCGACCCCCGCCACCGCCATCACCGAGATTGCGGACACCGGCGCCATCGAGGAAGGAATAAAGCTGGATATTGTTGATGGTATTCGACACCTCGGCAATATCGTGCCGCAGTTCTAGCGAGCCAGCGATGCCATTTTCGCCTGCGCGTTCATAATAGTCATATCCGCGCCCATAATAGGGGCCGCCAATACCCATTTCATCGCTTGCAAGCAGCGCGCGTGACGCAAGTTGACCGCGGCCCCGCAGCTCGAAACTGAAGCCCGCCCCAATGGGCTGCCACCACCGGCCATACAGCTCGACCTTGGTGAAGCGCCCACTGCCGTCAAAGCGGGACAGCAAAGGATCGCCGTCTTCAGAACTGCCAAAAATGCCCAGTCCCTGGACCAGTCGGCCACCGCCGCTCAGATGACCGTTGCCGACCCGGACATAGCCATTAAGGGCAAGTTCCGCGGTCGTGATCCGGTCTTCGCGAATGGGAATACCGGCATCATCCTGCATTGTCTGGCGATAACGCAGCGTCGCGCTGCCCCATAGGCTCGCTTGCTGGCCGCGGACGAGAGCGTGACGGACCGTGATCGACGCACCCAGGCTGTCCCCGTCGCGATCATTGATCTGAGCACCGTCTTCGGGATTGGAGCGAGCGACATAGCCGCTCATGCTGACCGTCGTTCCATCATCATTCAGCGGGACGTCATAGGTGAGCCGCACCAGGCTGAAATCGCCGGGTTCGATCGGTGTAGCGCTCGCGGAAATCCTAACCCTGTCGCCGCTCGTGATCGCGCTATTGAACGCCACCCCGCCGTAGAGCCGCCATGGACCAACCGCTTCGCTGCCCTCGTTGGTGACGCGGGCCCATCCCGCCACGTCATTGCGCTGAATTGCGACCTCAAGAATTCCGCGGCCCTCTTCGCGCAGAAAGCGCGTGCCGACGACCCGAATGCCCGGGACGTCACCAGCCAGAAGAAGTTGGCGCTCGAGATTGTCCTCGGTTACCGGGTTTCCATCTGCGAGTTGCTGGAGGATCGCATCGACAGCTTCGGTCGGTGGTTCGGTGTAGCGAATTTCGGCGATCCGGCCTTCGTCAACCGATACGCGGAGCATCCCGGTATCGAGCCGCTGTTCGGCAATCCAGGCACTGGCAAAGACATAGCCCTCGTCGCGCACCAAATCGGCCACGGCAGAGGTGAGGTCCTGTAGCTGCTGCGGCGATAATGTCCGGCCGACAAAGGGCTCAATGACAGATACGAAACGGCTGGCCGGAATACTGTCACTCGCAACGTGAATAGCACCGACAAACACGCCCTCGCCTGTGTCGACATTGGTCGCGTTGTGCGGTTCGGCGACCGGCAGTGGCACGTCCGTCCGGACATCCAGCGGAATACGGAGCTCGAACTCTTCTTCGATAAGGCCGGGATCCGTGCGGTCGAGCGCATCCTGCGCCACGGCGGGAGCCGCAAACGTCACCCAAAGGGCAGAACTGGCGAAAAGAAGCGTCGCGCACCGCATAAAAGTCAGAATTCCCCCAATCGTGCTAAATCGCGCGTTTACAGGGGTATCGCTAAGAAAGGCTTTACGCAGAGGTTATCGTGAAGGTGTTGTTAACCCGCTTTCCACAGAAGTCATAAAGACCGGCCCCCTATTTCAGGCATCAGCACAAAACCGCGCATTGGGTCGCGGAAACGGATCACACCGGGGGAAATCATTATGCGCAAACTTATATATTGCGCCATTCCAGCACTTTTAGCAGCCAGCCAGCCGGCTTGGGCCGATGGCCCGCGTTGGCAGGTTTCTGAGGCATCAGGCGATGTCCAAGTAATGCGCGCCGGGGTTTCGCGCGCCGCAACACGCGGCGGAATGCTCTATGCTGGCGATATCCTTGTTACTGGCAATCGTGGCCGGGCCGTAGTGACCCGCGGTGAGGAATATATGATCGTTTCACCGTCGTCGCGCCTGCGTATGCCGGGTGATACGCGGTCTGGCGGAATCACGCAGATTATCGAAGAAATCGGCAATGTTATCTACAATGTGCAGCGCCGCAATCATCAGCATTTCAGCGTTGAAACGCCCTATCTGGCGGCTGTCGTCAAAGGCACGACCTTCTCGGTGACTGTCGATGAGAATGGTTCATCGGTCCAGGTGCTCGAAGGGCTGGTCGAAGTGTCGACTCTGGATGGCGGAGCCAGCGACCTGGTCGAGCCGGGTGAAGTCGCTCTGGTCGCCACAGGCGATCGGTATCGCCTGACGGTCGAAGGCGACGAAACGACTGTCATCGAGTCTCCCAACGCACCGGAAGGTGGCGTCACAACGCCAGCCGTAAGCGCACCGAACACCGTGACCGCAGCGGTCACAGTCCCGGTGGCGGGTTTCTCTACCGGCGAGATTCAGTCTGAAATTCGCGCGGCTCCGGTATCTGTCGGCATGCTAACCAATGGCCTTGTTGCCGGCGATACAGAGACAGGCGCGGATTTCGTCGAAGCCCGTAATGGCGGCGAAAGCGGCACTGGCGGACGTGAGAATGCCATTATCTTTGCGATGGGTTCGGACAACAATGATGCCGACGGCGATGGCAATAATGGCCATGGCAATGACGCGGATGGCTTTGACGAAAGCAATCCCGGCAATGGCCCAGAAAACGGCAACGGTGCCGAGAATGGCAACGGCGGAAGTGGCAATGGTGGCGGTGCCGGAAACGGCAACGGTAGCGGCGCAGAGAACGGTGGCGGAGCCGGAAACGGCAACGGTAGCGGTACGGAGAACGGCAACGGTGCCGGAAACGGCAACGGTAGCGGTGCGGAGAACGGCGGCGGTGCCGGAAACGGAGGCGGTGCCGAAAACGGCAACGGCAACGGCAACAGCAACGGCAACGGCAACGGCAACGGCAACGGCAACAGTGGCGGTGACGGTAATAATGGCCATGGCAATGACGATGGCGGCGTTGATAATAGTAACCCGGGCAACGGCAACGGCCATGGAAACGGCAACGGTGGCGGCGCTGGAAACGGCAACGGCAACGGTGGCGGGAACCGCAATAACAACTGATTCACCGTGGCAAGTGAAATGGAGTTCACTTGCTTATATTTGCGCTGTGAAATCAGTAAGGCATTCGCAGGGGCGCATCGGTGACAGATGAAGACGGTGATCGGAGGGTCCGAAAGCAAGTCGACATACGCGTCGGTTTTCGGAAGCGAGGATATCGCCGGTCGAAAGCGGATGTTCGCAACCTGTCCGTTACCGGCTTTTTGATCGATTCCGGAATGAGCCTAGCGGTAGGGGAGGAAGTGTGGCTGAACCTTCCCGGGCTACAATCAATTCCGGCAACCGTAACCAGGACTGATGGCTACGAAGCGGGGTGTGCCTTCGAACGACCGCTCAACGATGCGGTGTTCGACAATCTAATCAAGCACCTGTCCTAGATCGAGATTTATCCGTATTTCGGTGTCAGTCTCGATGACAACAATCCCGGTAACGGAAACGGAAGAAATCGTAGCTAAGGTGCTGCCCAAGGGGGCGGCATGCATCTGTTGCATTCAATTCGAAAAAGGCTGTTTGGCTATCACGGGCTTGTCCTTGCGGCCGCGCTTGTCGCGGCTTTTTCCGCATTAACGCCCGGAGCCACCGATTCAGCAGAACTGGCTTTGGACACGGTTCGCGATTCCATCCGTTCGCAACCGGCCAGCGGCACAATCGCAATTGTAGAAATTGATGCACAAAGCCTGGCCGAGATAGACAGCTGGCCCTGGCCACGTGGCGTACATGGCCAGTTGGTCGACCAACTCAACGCCGCCGGCGCAGAGATGATCGCGTTCGATATCGATTTTTCGAGCCAGTCGGATCCCGAAGAAGATCAAGAATTTGCCGATGCGCTGGGCCGAAGTGATGCCCTGGTCATGCTTCCCGCTTTCCGTCAGGTCGCTGGATCTGGAAACTCCGACACGGTGTACAGCGAACCGATTGCCATTTTGCGCGACAATGCTTTTCTGGCCGCCGTCAATATCCAGGCCGATCAGAGCGGTATGGTCCGCCGCGCATTGGTAGGGGTTGAAACCAATGGACTGCCCAGACCCTCGATCGCGTCAATGCTGTCCAACACGCAAGGATTTGCCCATTCCGATTTTCCAATCGACTTCGCGATCGATCCCAACACAATCCCGCGCATCAGCTATGCCGATATTGTTGCCGGTCGTGCCGATCCGGACGCCATCAATGGCATGACATTACTGGTCGGCGCGACCGCGATCGAGATGGGTGATCGCTATGGGGTGCCTGGCCATGGCGTCTTGCCCGGCGTTGTCATCCAGGCCGTGGCTGCCGAAACGCTGATCGCAGGTGGAATTCCAGCCGAATATGGGCCTGAGATCCCCCTCCTCATCGCCCTGGTTGGCGTACTCGTCCTGGTCGGGCCTGGTGCCACCTGGATCCGCAGCACGTCTTTCGCTGCATCCGGGATCACCGTGCTTGTCCTGCCGTTGGTGCTTGAAGCCAGCTATCAGGCGACGATCGCCATAGTTCCGGCCCTGGCAATGTTGTTTGCCACAGCAGCCGCAGGATCGACACTTGTGGCCTTGCGTAAATATCGCCGCACCGCCCTGGAAGACAGTGTTTCGGGCCTGCCTAACCAGGCAGCTCTTGTTCGTCAGGTCAGCGGCGATGGGCAAACCACGATTGTCGTCGGGCGGATACAGGGCTTTTCGGAGACCGCAGCTTTATTGTCTTCGGACGAAATTGGTATGTTCTTCCACCAGCTATCGCGCCGGATCGGGATTGCCGCACAGGGGCGTATCTATCGCATCAGCGAAAGCATGATGGCCTGGCGTTGCGATGATATGTGCGACGAAGATTTGAGCGATCACCTTGATGCCATCGCAATGATGATGCGCACACCCATATTGCTCGGCACCCAGCGGGTTGATGCGAACATGTTCCTCGGTGTCGCATCCGGTGCGGCTAACAACGCCCACGCCTTGATCACAGGTGCTGGCGTAGCCGCAGAACGCGCCACGACTGCCGGACACAGATGGGAGCGCTATATCGAGGGCGATGATGCCGATGGACGGTGGAATCTCGCATTATTGGGTGAGCTTGATGATGCGATGGCAAACAAAGATCTCAGGGTCGCCTTCCAGCCGAAATTCGATATCGCGACAGGCAAGATTATCGGTGCGGAAGGGCTGGTGCGCTGGCAGCACCCGGTCCGCGGTTTGATCCCGCCCGATAGCTTCATTCCGCTTGTCGAAGACCGTGGCCGTATCGATGATCTGACCTTGTTCACCGTCGACCGGACATTGGAGGTCCTGTCAAAATGGAAAGAACAGGGAATCACTTTGGGCCTGTCGGTCAATGTCTCGGCGACATTGTTGGACGACCGCAAGTTTATGGATTCGCTGCTCACTAAAGTTGAACAATCTGCCATCGATCCCTCGCGCCTTACGGTTGAAATCACCGAATCCGCGGCGATGGACGATGCGGATTCCGCGATCGCGGCCATGCATATGATGCGCGATTGGGGCATTAGCCTGTCGGTTGACGATTATGGCACGGGTCAATCCACCCTCTCCTATCTAAAACATCTACCGGTCGACGAGATCAAGATCGACAAGAGCTTCGTGCTGAGCGTCCAAGACAGCTCAAGCGACCGCATCCTTATCCGCTCGACAATCGAACTCGCGCATGATCTTGGCCTGAAAGTTGTCGCCGAAGGCATTGAGGATGAAGCGACGCTTGCTATTCTCAAAGAACTGGGTTGCGATGTCGGCCAGGGGTATCTGATTGGCAAGGCGATGCCGCAATCCGATCTGGAGATCATGGTCCGGGAAGACAGGCCTCTCGCCCTGGGGCAAGCCGCCTAGCACACATCTACCATGCGGGCCGACGGCACGGACGGATCATCACACAGTCGCGAACAATCTGTGACGTCTTGACATAATCGTTCTAAAACGTCACTGACACTTTGAACACAAAATGTCAGTTCGTTTAGGGCGCTGCATGGCACAGGAAGATCGGCGAGATTCAGTTTTCGACTCCGCGGCGGATGTCTTCGCGGCCTATGGTTATCGCCGTACCTCAATGAACGACATTGCCAAAGCAGCCGGAATTTCGCGGCCTGCCCTCTATCTGATGTTCAGCAACAAGGAAGATCTGTTTCGGCAATTGACCACCTTTCGTCAGAATCAGGCGATAGATGGCGCGGCCAAGGCGCTGACCGGAGACGGGACTATTTCGGAACGCATACCGGCGGCGATCCAGGCCTATGAGGCGATCTATTACGAACCCGTATCGACATCGCCTCATGGCGAAGAGCTGATGGACGTCAATATGAGCATAGCGTCCGAAGATATGCAAAAAGGCCATGACCGACTGATCGGCACATTGGCCGACAGTATCGATGCGGCGGTGAAAGCGGGCGAAGCCAGACTGCCCGATATCGGCCTTGGCACGCGGCAATATGTTGAGCTGCTGATGGCCTCGATTACCGGTCAAAAGAAATCGGCAACATCGAAACGGGATTTCCGGCGCAAGGTGCGCTCGGTCATCTCGGTCTTCATGATGCCATTTGAAATTCAGGACAATCCGGCCAAGAAAAAACGGAGACAGGCATGATCACATTTTCGATGAATGGCGAGGCGGTCGACGTCGATGTCGATCCGGTAACGCCCATTTTATGGGTCGTGCGCGAAACGCTCGGCATGACCGGCACGAAATTTGGCTGTGGGATCGCGCAATGCGGGGCCTGTACCGTGTTGCTGGATGGCGAGCCGATCCGCTCCTGCTCAACCCCAGTGTCCGAAGCGGATGGACGGGCGCTGACGACCGTAGAAGGGCTGGCTGACGAAGGCGGCGCATCCAGCCGGTTGCAACAGGCCTGGATCGACGAACAAGTGCCACAATGCGGCTATTGCCAGTCAGGCCAGCTAATGTCGGCCACTGCCTTGCTCCGGGACAATCCGGCGCCAAGCGATGACGATATTGATGCGGCGATGAGCGGCAATATCTGCCGCTGCGGCACCTATGTGCGCATCCGCAGGGCGATCAAACGGGCGGCCGCCGGTGACCAAGCCACCGAACTGGAGACGCAGGCATGACCGAGACCTCCGAACCCGAAACGCAAGACGCAAAGCCTGAAAGCCGCGGCAGGAAATGGAGCCGGCGCGCCTTTATCAGCGCAGGAGTAGCCGCTGGCGGTGTGCTTGCTGTTGGCGTGCTCGTCCGACCCGGCAATCCGGTCGACAGGCTGTTGCCGCTCGTCTCCCAAAATGCCGATGATGCGCTGGTGAACAGCTGGGTGCTGATCAGCCCTGACAATGTCATCACCGCGATTACGCCGCATTGCGAAATGGGCCAGGGGGCCAACTCGACCCTCGCCCAGATGCTCGCCGACGAAATGGACGCGGATTGGGAAAAGATCCAGGTGATGGAAGCCCCGGCGACCGGCGATTATGTCTCGACCGAAGCCGCGCGCGAATTTGTCGCCCCCTGGTCTCTCGGTGCTCCTGATTGGTTAGAACCCACCTATCAGGGTGCGTTCAAAGAGCTTGCCGAACTGGCCGATGGCATGATCACCGGCGGCAGCTCGTCGGTTCGCACGACAGGCCAACATGGCATGCGGATCGCCGGTGCCGCGGCACGCGAAATGCTGGTCGCAGCCGCCGCACAGCAATGGAATGTGCCGGTATCCGAGATCACCACGGAAAACAGCATGCTCTCCCATGCTGCCAGCGATCAGACGGCGCCCTATGCCGAATTCGCTGCGCTCGCTGCCGAGCAGACCCTTCCGCGTAACCCACAGTTGAAATCGCCCAACGATTACAAGCTGATGGGCCGCCCCATGAAGCGGACGGATATTCCGGAAAAGACCAACGGATCGACCGTTTTCGGTATCGATGCGGAGATTCCCGATCAAGCGCTGAAATATGCCGCCGTTCTCCAACCACCGGTCCCCGGATCGCGGGTGGAATCGATGGACGCATCGCGCGCCACGCAAATGCCGGGCGTGCTCCAGATCCTCAATATGGGTGAATTTGTGGCGGTCGTCGCCGATGGCTATTGGCAAGCGCAACAGGCGCTCAACGCGATCTCCGTCGAATATAGTACGACGGACGATGACGGTCTGGATTCCGCTGGTCTGTTCGAACGCTATGCCACGGCTCTTGATGCAGCCGGCGATAGCGGCGGAGACGCGGCTGTCGATCAGGGCGATGTGAACGGTGCGATTACAGAGGCCGAAGATAGCTTCAGCGCCGAATATCGTGTGCCCTTCCTTGCCCATGCGCCGCTTGAACCGCCTGTCGCCACGGCCTGGGTGCATGATGGCATCGCCGAGGTTTGGACCAGTACCCAGGTGCCGCTCCGCGTCCGCACCAACGTATCGAACGCACTGGGGTACAGTGCCAGCGACGTCATCATCCATAACGCGTTCATCGGCGGATCATTCGGTCGCCGGTTGGTTGGCGATTATGAGCCGATGGCCGCGCGGATCGCCATGGCCACCGGCTATCCGGTCAAGATGATCTTCTCGCGTGAGGAAGACACGCAGAAATCCAACTACCGCCCGGCCGAAACCAGTCGGCAAAGAGCGGGCGTCGACAGCAATGGCGCGATCACTGGTTGGGATCATCTCTATGTCCATCGCGAGGGCCCACCTGAAGCGCTCGACACGACCTATTACGACATCGCCAATATCCGCAGCCGGTCGCTGGGGGATGTGCCTGGGCATCTCCATCTGGGATCATGGCGGTCAGTCGATGCCAGCCAGCACGGCTTTTTCACCGAGTCCTTTATCGACGAACTCGCGCATCGCGCGGGCCAGGATCCGTTTGAATATCGCCGTGCCATGCTCGGCAATGCGCCGCGTTTCCGTGCGGTTCTGGAAACAGCCGCTGAGATGGCGAATTGGAGCAGCCCGGCGGATGACGGCATTGGCCGCGGTATCGCCTTGTTCCGTTGTTTCGGGACGATTGTTGCCGAAGTTGCCGAGGTTGAGATGGTCGATGGCCGCCCGCGCGTGCGCACAGTCCATTGTGCAGCCGATCCCGGCTATGCGATGAATCCGGACGGGTTTCGCGCGCAGATGGAAGGCGGCATCGTCTTTGGCCTGACTGCGGCGCTTTATGGCGAAATCTCGCTCGCCGATGGCCGGGTCCAGCAGAGCAATTTCCATGACTATCCGATGCTCCGGATGAATGAATGTCCGGAAATCCAGGTCGAGATCATCGATGCGGATCATGAAAATCTGGGTGGAGCGGGTGAGCCCGGTGTGCCGCCGATCGCGCCGGCTGTTACCAACGCGATCTTCGCGCTGACCGGTGAACGGATCCGCGAATTGCCAATCGCCAAACACCAGTTCGCGGTGAGCTGAGCCGAACGATGGATAATCTCGAGATCTTCTCCTTCCTCGCCGCGTGCGAGCGCGACGGTAAAGCGGCGGTGCTGGTGACGCTGGTTGCATCGATTGGCCCGAGCATGCGGCAAGTCGGTGGCCATATGGCTGTGCGCGAGGATGGTGCGTATGTCGGCGCCCTGTCCGCGGGGTGCATCGAAACCGCGATTGTCGCCGAAGCGCTCGAGGCTCTCGAAGCGAAGCAGGCCCGGACGGTGCGCTTTGGCCAGGGATCCAACTATATCGATATCCGACTGCCCTGTGGTGGCGGTATCGACCTTCATTTTCAATCGGTTATGGATATCGGACTGGCGGATCGCGTTATCGCCGCCATCGACAATCGGCGCCCCTTCGCCCTGACCTTGTCGAAATCAGACGGTGCGGCTGGATATCAGGAATCCGCTACTGAAACTGGAATTGGCGAAGATGATGCGCAGTATTTCGTCACCCATCTGCCCAATCCCAAGCTGATCATCGTCGGCGAAGGGACGAATGTCTGGGCGATGGCCGAGATGGCAGCGCCCGCCCGTGTCGAAGTCGAAATCCTGTCGCCTGACGCGAAGATGATTGAGCGGGCCGAAGCCGCTGGGATCAACGCATCGCTGCTGCACACGCTGCGCGATACGGATCGGCTGGCTTCTGATCCATGGTCAGCCATCCTCTTCCTGTTCCACGATCATGAATGGGAACGGCATCTCCTCCCCAAAGCCTTAAGCGAAGAGCATTTCTATGTCGGCGCGATGGGCAGCCGGGCGGTCCATCAGCGGCGCACCGACATGCTCCGCCAGGCTAGGCTGAGCGACGCGCAGATTGCCGCGGTCCATGCGCCGATCGGACTGATCCCCTCCGCGCGCGATCCCCATACCCTGGCGGTGTCCGCACTGGCCGAGATTATCGACGCATATCACCAATCAACCAAGGCGGGCGCGAAGTCTGCGGCCTCGCATCTGCAGCTTGCGGGCTAGCGCCGCGCGCACAGGATTTTCGATGGAGAGACATATGGGCATGAAGACGGGAATTGGGCTGGGCGCCCTTGCTCTGGCACTGGCGGCATGTAGTTCATCTGCCAATCCCGAACCGGTCGAGCAGATCATCGTGCGGGAGATTGGCGCTGAAGCAGCCCCGGCCGCCGATGCCGATCCGGCCGACGCTGGCGAAGATCTGGTGGCCGCGGGCCGATCCGCTTTTGCGGTATGCACCGGTTGCCATTCGGTGGACGCCGATGCGCCCTCGGCGGCAGGCCCCAACCTGTTTGACGTGGTGGGCCGCGAGGCTGGAGCGCGGGACGATTTCGCCTATTCCGACGCCTTGCAATCCTCTGGCATTGTCTGGGCCGAGGGCGACTTGGATGCATTCCTTGCCGCACCGATGGATGTTGTGCCGGGCACGACGATGGTGTCGGGAGCGATTTCGGCGCCGGAGCAACGCGCGGCGATCATCGCCTATCTTTCCTCGCTCGGGGACGAGAGCTAACCGGCGATCAGTGGAAATCCCGCGATTTCGGGATCAGCTGGACATCGCGAGGATGGCGATTGAGCCCCTTGCCAACCGGCCGCAGCACATGATCGGCATGGTCGACCTCGGCCTCCAACAGATCGTCTGACAGGGCGAGCAGCGCTGGCGTTGCATCGACCAGCTTAACCGCGATGACATGGATGACATCCTCGTTCCGCTGCACCGTGCCATGCACTTCGAACAGCCGCGCACCCATGATCACCTTGCGAAACCGGGTCATGACATCGGGCCAGATAACGAGATTGGCGATGCCGCTTTCATCTTCCAGCGTGACAAAACACACGCCATTGGCAGTGCCCGGCCGCTGACGGATCAGGACGATACCGGCGATGCTGACCCGCGCACCGAACTTCTTGTCCTTGAGATCGACATTGCGGGTGAAACCGCGTTTCTCATAGCCGCCGCGCAGAAATTCAAACGGATGTGCTTTGAGCGAGAGGCGGAGCGTTTGATAATCGGCCACGACATGCTCGCATAAGGGCATGGCGGGCAGCATGACCGGCACCTCGCTCCCCTCGTCCCGGGTTTCGCTGAAGCTGAATAGAGGCAGATCGGGCGCCGCCTTGAGCGCGCGGCTGTCCCATAATGCCTGGCGGCGATCGAGGGTCATCGAGCGGAAACAATCGGCGGCGGCAAGCTTCTGGACCGCCGCGACCGAGATACCGGCCCGGTTTTTCAGATCCTCGACATCACCATAGGGCGCGGTGCGCGCGGCCATGATCCGGGCGGCATCGTCCTGCCGGACCCCGCTGATCTGGCGCAATCCCAGCCGCACGGCCCAGCGCCCCGGCTCGATCGGCTCCAGCAAATTATCCCAATCGCTGAAATTCACATCCGGCGGGCGCACATCCACGCCATGCTGCCGGGCATCGCGGACAATCTGGGCCGGCGCATAAAAACCCATGGGCTGCGAATTGAGCAGCGCGGCGGCAAAGGCATCGGGATAGAAGCATTTGATCCAGCTCGAGACATAGGCAAGATCGGCAAAGCTCGCCGAATGGCTTTCCGGAAAGCCATAATCGCCAAATCCCTTGATCTGATCGAAACAGCGTTTGGCGAAATCGGGTTCATAGCCGCGCTCGATCATCCGCCCGACCATCTTGTCTTCCAGATTGCCAATCGTGCCGCGCGAACGGAAAGTCGCCATCGCCTTGCGCAGCTGATTGGCTTCAGCGGGCGTGAATTTGGCGGCATCGATGGCGATCTTCATCGCCTGTTCCTGGAAAATCGGGACGCCGAGCGTGCGGCTCAATATCCGTTCCAACTCATCGGGCGGGCCCTTGTCGGGCGCTGGCGAGGGATAGCTGACCTTCTCCTTGCCCGATCGGCGGCGGAGATAGGGATGCACCATATCGCCCTGGATCGGACCGGGGCGGACAATCGCCACCTCAATGACGAGATCATAATAGCATCGGGGCTTGAGATGCGGCAGCATGCTCATCTGCGCCCGGCTTTCGATCTGGAAGACGCCCACCGTATCCGCCTTGCACAGCATGTCATACACCGTCGGCACTTCGCGCGGCACGCTGGCCAGCGTGTATCGCTTGCCATGATGCGCGGCGATCAGGTCCAGCGCCTTGCGGATACAGGTCAACATGCCGAGCGCCAGCACATCGACCTTCAATATGCCGAGCGCTTCGATATCGTCCTTGTCCCATTCGATGAAACTGCGATCGGCCATCGCGCCATTGCCAACCGGGACGGTTTCGATGAGCGGCTCTCGGGTCAGGATGAAGCCGCCGACATGTTGGGAGAGATGGCGCGGCATGCCGATCAGCTGGTCGGTGAGCCGGATCACGCGGCGCAGATAGGGATCGTCGAGATCCAGCCCCGCCTCTTCGGTGCTCGCCGCCTCCGTACTGCTGCCCCAGCTGCCCCAGACGGTGCGGGCGAGCGCGGAGGTCACATCTTCGGACAGGCCCATCGCCTTGCCGACCTCGCGAATGGCGGAGCGCGGCCGATAGTGGATGACAGTCGCGCATAACCCGGCATGATCGCGGCCATAGCGCTCATAGATATGCTGGATCACCTCTTCGCGCCGCTCATGCTCGAAATCGACATCGATATCGGGCGGCTCCTTGCGCTCCTCCGATACGAACCGTTCGAACAACAGCTCGACCTGGGTCGGATCGACGCTTGTGATACCAAGGCAAAAGCAGACGGCCGAGTTGGCCGCCGAGCCGCGCCCCTGGCACAGGATCGGTGGATCCTGGCGGCGGGCGAACCGCACAATATCCCGGATCGTCAAAAAATACCGCGCAATATCAAGCTTCTCGATCAGGCGAAGCTCATGCCGGATCAGCTTGCACACCTTGTCCGACACCCCATCGGGATAGCGCCATTCCGCCCCGGCCCAGGCCAGTTCGGTCAGATATTCCTGCGGATCGCGGCCATCGGGCACGGTATCTTCGGGATATTCATATTTGAGCTCGTCGAGCGAGAAATCGCAGGCATCGGCTACCGCGCGCGTGGCGGCGATCGCATGCGGCCAATCGGCGAACAGGCGGACCATCTCGTCCGGCGATTTAAGATGGCGCTCGGCATTGGCATGCAGCGCCAGCCCTGCCGCATCGATCACCGTCTTTTCCCGGATACAGGTCATCACATCCTGCAAAGGACGACGATCCGGCGCATGATAATGGACATCATTGGTGGCGAGGATCGAGAGCCCATTGTCACGCGCCAACCGGTCCAGCGCCGCAATGCGCGCGCGATCACCCCCGCGATAAAGATAGCTGGCTGCGATATGGCCGAGCGATGGCAGGTGTTCGACCAGCATCGGCAATAGCTGCGCCACTGTGCCGCTTTCGGCGACCAGCGAGACGCTATCCTCTTGTGGCGGGACACCCGGATGCAGATGATAGGCGCTCGACAGATCCTCTGGCGGGATGAGGATGAGCTGCACATCCCGAGCATGATCGGCCAGCATGGCAAGGGTGAGATGGCATTCGCCTTTCTCCTGCCACTCCCCGTCCGAAGTCGTCATCTTGCCCCGGGAAAGCAGCGCGCATAGCCGCCCATAGGCCACACGATCCTTGGGATAGGCAAGGAAGGACAGGCCCTCGATCAGGTCCAACCGACAACCGATGACTGGCCGTATCCGCGCCTCTTTCGCTTCGACATGCATCCGGACAATGCCGGCCATCGTATTGCGATCGGCAATCCCGATTGCGTCATAGCCCTGGGCAAGTGCGGCAAGGACGAGATCAACGGCATCCGATGCGCCGCGCAGGAAGGAAAAGCAGCTCGTAATGCCAAGCTCGACAAATGGCGTGGGCGGATTGGGCGCGAAATCGCCCCCTATCTGGCGCAGCGATCGCTTGGCCGGGATCAGTCGAATATCGGGCATGATCAGGCAAACAGCCCGTGAATATACCAATCCGGCACGCCGCCCCGCCCATCATCGGCCAGCCCATTGCGATATATCCAGAAGCGCCGCCCGTCTTCGTCTTCAATCACATAATAATCGCGCAGCCGTACCGTCGATCGTTCACGCCACCATTCCGGCGCGATCCGTTCGGGCCCTTCGGCCTTGACCACCTGGTGCTGGCAGCGCCGCCACTGGAAGCGCCGCGGCGGGCCTTCGGGCATGGCATAGAGCACGGTGATCAGTTCGGGCCGATCGAACAGGCGCAGCGGCCGGTTGGTGGTAACCGGCATGGCAATATCCTGGGCCGGCATGCGGAGCGCAGGCTGCCAGCTGATCGATCGTTCGGGAATATGGCTGGCTTCGGGCATCGGGCGGCTGACATTTTGCGCACCGATCCGCGCACAGAGCCGGTCGACCAGATGGCTGAGTGCTATGCCTTCATAGCGTTCTTCATCGAGATGGGTCTGGCGGGCGGCCATGGCCTCATGCCAAAGCGCGGTCAGCGCAAAGCTATCGAAACCGAAACCGGCATCCAGCGTATCGATCTTTTCATCGAACAGCCGTGCGATATGCGCTGGATCGCGCACGGCAGACGCAGTTTCCGCCTCCAGCGCACCAACATGGCCATCGACGCGAAACGCCTCGAACCGCACCTGCCGGATGCCCGATTGCCTATCTTCGAGCTGCTGGCAAAGGCGCTGCGCGAGTTCCAGCAAAACAGGCTTGAGTATCGCGACATGCAATATCGGTTCCAGCACGCGCTTGGCCACGCGCGGAGCGGGGTCCTTCACCAGCGGCGCGACCATCTCCTCGATCCGGCCCAACGCCTGGTTGAGACGATGCAGGGGATTGCGGCCCGGCGCTTCGAACTTGCGGAACCGCCGGGCCAGCGACAGCGGTGGGATATCGGCGAGATTAGCGATCGTTTTCAGCCCCATGCGGCGCAGCAATAGCGCCGTATCGCCATCAAGACGCAGGGCATCGATCGGTAGTGGCGCGAGCTGCGCGTCGAGATCATCGGGCTGGCAGCGCCTGGTCTTGTCCCCACCAAAGCGCGCCAGCGCCCAGGCTGCGCCGATGCTGGGCGCTGCTGCGATCCGCGCCACCAGGCCCAGCGCATGGCAACGCGCGTGCATATCCGCGAGCATCGCCGCTTCACCATCGAAGAGATGCGCGGCCCCCGTAATGTCGAGCAGCAACCCATCCGTCCCGTCCACCGCCGTCCAGGGGCACCAGCGGCGCGCCCAATGGCCGATCGCGGTCAGCCAGGCCGCATCCCCATCATGATCAGAGGGTTCGATCTGCAGCGGCGGGCAAATGGCCCGGGCATCGGTGAGCTTTTGTCCGGGCTTTACGCCTTCATCATGCGCGGACCGGTTGATCGCATCGAGCACAATGCCATGCGCGGTTTCCGACGCCAGCGCGAAGGGCAGCGCATCATCCCGCCTGGGATGCGCCTTGCACCACCGGTTCATCGCCAGTTGCGGGAACCAGATCGAGACGATGCGCCGCTGCGTCATAGGCCGCGTCCCAGCTGCCGGGTCGTAAATCGCGGGCCCGGAACAGATCGAGCGACCAGGCGGGGCGACCGGGCGCATGCGCGTCGAGCGGATGGGTCAGCGAAGGCCGGCTCGCCACTCGCCAGCGACGGCGCGCGCCGCTCAGATCCGCATGGCCGCCGATCCGCACCAGAAAAGCGGACACGCCATAGCGTTCGGCGGCCACCGCCAACCGACGCGTCGCGGTAAAGTCGAGCGCGCGCGCATCGCCATGAACTTCCCCGATAACGGCCGATAAGGACGGGCATTTCAGTCCCTCCTCCATGGCCCATAATGTCTGTTTCGTGTCGCGCGTGACGACATGGATGAAACTGTCGCGCAGCGCCGCCGGCATGCCGTGCAGAAACGGGCGTCCGGCTTCGCGGAGTGCGTGATATTCCTGCACCCAGAGCAAAGCCGGTTTGGTGCGGGCCGCGATCTGGGCCAGGGCAAAGCCGCAAAAGCTGCCATCGCCGGGATTCGCGAACAATTCATGCAGAATCGGCCCCTGAGGCTCGAAATCCGGCCATTTACGGGCAGTTTTGGGTGACAAATATGGATCATTATACATCGAGAGAATCGCCTATGTTCCTATTTTGTTCTATCTTGTTCCGAGATGCAATCCCCAATGATGCGCTGCCCTCGCATCCAACATCATCAATTGCGCACCGCGGCCTGCTTTCCCTATGCTCCGATCAGCAACAAGGACCCATGCATGACAGATGGCAGCGGCCAGCCCGGCCCCAGATTTTCGCAATTGCTCTTTCACCCGACCGCCGTGCGACGTGCGATCAAGGTGGCGCTGCTCGTCGGCACCCTGCTGGTCCTGATCAACCAGGCCGATCTCCTGCTCGCCGGAACGATGCCGCCGCTCTGGAAAATCATCCTCACCTATCTCGTGCCCTATGGAGTGAGCAGCTATTCGACCGCCGCTCTGTTGCGCGAAACGGCTGGTGCGAACGGATGATCCGCCGCTTTCCCTCTGCCGGTCTGATACTGTTGGCCGCGCTTGCCGCCTGCAGCCCGCAAGCCGCCGATACTGACGATCTCGCAGCCACCATCTGCCTCGACCCCGCCAACACCCCCCGCGTCACGATCCCGGGTGGCAGCTTCACCATGGGCGAGAACCCCCGCTATCCCGAAGAAGGCCCGCCGGTCAGTGTGACCCTAGCTGATTTCGCCATCGATGCGCATGAAGTGACCAATGCGCAGTTCGCCGCCTTTGTCGACGCGACCGGCTATGTGACCGTCGCCGAACGCCCGCCGCCCGCGATACCCGGAGCGCCACCGGAAATGCTCGAGCCGGGATCCGCCGTCTTTCACACCCCGGACGCGAACGACCGGCGCTGGTGGCGCTGGGTGCCCGGCGCGAACTGGCGCCATCCCGAAGGCCCGGACAGCAGTATCGAGGGCCATGAGCAATTGCCCGTGGTGCAGATCGCGTACGAAGATGCGCTCGCCTATGCCGACTGGGCGGGCGGGATGCTGCCCAATGAAGCGCAATGGGAATATGCCGCCCGCGCCGATGCGCCGGCCAATGCCATCCCTGTCGATGCAGACGGCGCTCCAACCGCCAACTATTATCAGGGCATCTTTCCGCAGCGCGATCTTGGCGAGGACGGCTATCGCACTCGCGCGCCGGTTGGCTGCTTCGCACCGAACAGCCATGGCCTGTACGATATGATCGGCAATGTCTGGGAATGGACGGCCGATCCGGATCGCCGCGCCCCCGGCACCGCGGTGATCAAGGGTGGCTCATTTCTCTGTGCGGCCAATTATTGCGCCCGCTACCGGCCCGCCGCCCGCCAGTTTCAGGAGCGCGGTTTGGGCGCCAATCATATCGGCTTTCGTCTCGTCTATCCGCCTGCCGGCTGAGCGGACACCGGCTCTCGCGTCACTTGTCCTGACATCCTGAGCAGCAGATAGCCGAGCAATCCGGAGACCAGCGAGCCGACGATCACGCCAAGCTTCACCTGCTCCATCTGCGCGCCATCGCCAAAGGCGAGCGTCCCGATGAACAGGCTCATGGTGAAACCGATACCGGCCAGGCACGCCAGGCCATAAAGCTGCAACCAGCTGATTTCCTCCGGTTTCTTGACCAGTCCGGTCGCGGTCGCCGCATAGGCAAAGCCGAAAATGCCCACCTGCTTGCCGACCACAAGCCCCATCGCAATGCCGAGCGGGAGCGGCGCCATCAGATCGGCAACGCTGATCCCGGACAGATCGACCCCGGCATTGGCGAAGGCAAAGATCGGCAACACCATGAAGGCGACCCAGGGATGGAGGATATGCTCAAGATGTTTGAGCGGAGACTGGCCCTCGCCTTGTCCGCGTAACGGGATCGCCAGTGCCGCCACAACGCCAGCCAAGGTTGCATGCACACCCGATTTCAGCACGCAGACCCACAGTATCGTCGCGATCAATATGTACGGCGCGACCCGCATCACGCCCAATCGGTTAAGCAGGAACAAGGCGACCACCGCGACCGCACCCAGCATCAAAGCCATCATCGACAGGTCGGCGGTATAGAAGAGCGCGATGATAAGGATCGCACCGATATCATCGATGATCGCGATCGCCAGTAACAGGACTTTGAGCGCCACCGGTACCCGGTTGCCGAGCAAGGCGAGCACGCCAAGCGCAAAGGCGATGTCGGTCGCGGCCGGGATTGCCCAGCCGGTGAGATTGGCCGGCATGTCCCAATTGATGCCAACAAATACCATCGCCGGGATTGCCATGCCGCCGATCGCGGCGACAATCGGCAAGCCAGCCTTGTCGAATGAGGATAGCTCGCCCTCGATAATCTCGCGCTTCACTTCAAGGCCGATCAAAAAGAAGAAGACGGCCATCAAGCCGTCATTGACCCAGAGGAACAAGGGCTTGGCGATCTCCAGCGCACCAACGCGCACCTCGACCGGGGTTTGCCACAGGCCGGAATAAATCCCTGCAAGGGGCGAGTTCACGACCACCATCGCGAGGATCGCGGCCAGAAACAGGAAGTAACCGCCGGTCGTTTCCTTGGCGAGAAATTCCCGCATGGCGGGACGCAGCTGGCGAATCATATCAAACCCTTATGGGAGATGGGGATGCCTGTCAGAGGCACAAATAGAAAAGGGTGGCGCGCCGGAATGAGGGGGCATGGCGCGCCACCCAGGGAGGGAACTGGATTGGTGTGACCGCGTGATGAAACGGATATAGGGCGAGCGTTGCCATCGATCCAATCGAATGATATATGATTTATCGATAGACAACGCCTATTTGCGAAAGGCCCGTCAATGCCAACGTTGCGGCAGCTCGAATATCTTGTAGCAATCGCTGATAATCAGCATTTCGGACGAGCCGCCCAGGCCGTCCATGTGTCCCAGCCAACCCTCAGCCAACAACTCAGAACCCTGGAAGAACGCCTTGGCGTGGTCCTGATCGAGCGACGCGCGCCGAATGCGGAACTAACGCCGATCGGACGCGAATTGGTCGAGCGGTCACGCAAGATTCTCGTCGAGGTCCGCGAACTGCGCGCCCTCGCCACGCGCGCTGGTGAGCGGCTCGCCGGCACGCTGCGCTTTGGTGTCAGCCCGACCCTGGGACCCTATCTGATGCCATCAATTGTCGCGGCCCTGCATCAGCAGCAGCCGGACCTGCGCCTCTATATTCGCGAAGGCATTCCTGATGACC
Source organism: Parasphingopyxis sp. CP4 (assembly GCF_013378055.1). Taxonomy (NCBI): domain Bacteria; kingdom Pseudomonadati; phylum Pseudomonadota; class Alphaproteobacteria; order Sphingomonadales; family Parasphingopyxidaceae; genus Parasphingopyxis; species Parasphingopyxis sp. CP4. The sequence goes on from NZ_CP051130.1 coordinate 1,860,279, forward strand.
AGGCAATGGAGCTATCGCGCGGCGCGATCGACATGCTGCTTGGCCCGCTCCCGATTGATGGGCCAGCGCTGAACGTCGAGCCGCTCTTCAGCGAGAAACTCTTCGTGGTGGCCGCGGCCGACCATCCCCTATCCGCAATGGACCGGGTGAAGCGGTCAGACATCAACGGCGAGACTGTCCTCAGCCTTGATCGGCGCCACAATTACCACCGCCATGTCGTCTCTATCTGCGCCGACCTAAATCTTGAACTGCTCCGCGATTATGAGGGCACAAGTCTCGATAGCTTGCGCCAGATGACGGGCTCGGGCCTTGGCCTTTCGATCCTCCCGGAATTCTATATCCAGTCCGAGGTCGGCGGGAAGGCCGGTGTGAAGGTGCTGGACATTGAAGACTGGTCGGCCAGCCGCGCGATCGCCGCCAGCTGGCGCGATGGTGCAGCCTATGCACCGGCCTATCGCGCGATCGCCGAGCATATCCAATCCGAGGCGCGCGCGTTGCTCGCCGAGGAATCGGTACTCGATTGATCGCACCAGCCTATCGGCACGGTTATGCGCAATCTATGAACCACCACTGTCATCGCTCCAGGGGCGCTATTATCTCGTCTCTCTTGTCCCGACCCGGCTTCACCATGCAGGAACCCCGCATTTGTTTCTGATCTTTCTCGGCATAGTTGGTGGCCTTGCGCTTCTTGTTCTCGGCGGGGAAACGCTTGTCCGCGGCGCCGTCGCATTGGCGGAACGAGCGGGTGTCGCGCCGCTATTGGTCGGTATTGTCGTGCTGGGCTTCGGCACGTCCATGCCCGAACTTGTCACCAGCATCGAAGCATCGCTCGCTGGCGCTCCCGGGATTGCCTGGGGCAATATCGTCGGTTCAAATATCGCCAATACGCTGCTGATCCTTGGCACGGCTGCCCTCCTGACGCCGTTTGCGGTCACCGGTCGGGCCGTATCGCGGGATACAGGTGTGGCGCTGGGCGCGGCAGCGCTGCTCGTCATGCTCGCCTATCTCGATCTCGTCGGCATCCTGACGGGCTTGTTGCTCCTGGCGCTGCTCGCCACCTATATCGTCATGGCCTATCTCCACGAGCGCGGAAGCGCGGAGGATCATGGCGCCGCTTATGACCGGACGGTTGCCTATGAGACGGCCGACCCGCGTCTCCATGGTGTATTCAATGGATGGGGCCAGCCCCTCCTGTTCACGATAGTGGGCCTTGCAGCAATCGTCATGGGTGGTCGCCTCCTCGTGCTTGGCGCAATCGACCTTGCCCGCATTGCCGGGCTCAGCGAGGGCGTAATCGGGCTGACCATCGTTGCCATTGGGACATCATTGCCCGAGCTGGTGACATCCGTAATCGCTGCCATACGGCGCGAGGGCGAGATCGCCTTTGGCAATGTGATCGGATCCAATATCTACAATATTCTGGGTATTGGCGGGGTTACGGCCATTGCGGCCAATGGCGGCATGCCAGCGGAGTTCGTCACGCAGGACCTGCCCTTGCTGCTGGGCCTGGCAATGGCCCTGATGCTCATGCTCTGGTTCAGCCGCCATCTTGGTCGCGTCATGGGTGGCCTGATGGTAATTGCCTATTTCGGCTATATCGGATCGCTGTTAATCGCCAATCTATGACCATGATTGATCGACTTCAGCGCTTCAATCTGCGGTTTCCGGACTGGCAGCGCCATCAAGTTCGAGCGTTTCGATGATCCAGCGTGCGGCCTCTGCGGGGCTCGCCTTATCGTCATCACGGTCGACCATGTAATTGGCCTCGCGCATGGTTTCGACATCAATGGCTTCGATCAGCGGTTCGAGCACGGCAATGAAGCGCGCATCGTCGACGCGATCCGGCGCGACCAGCAACACCGCATCATAATTGGGCACCGCACCGCGCGGATCAGCAAGCACGAAAAGGTTGCTTGCCGCGATCCGGCCATCGGATGAGAAAGCGGTAATCACATCCGCCCGGCCGCTTTCCACGGCGCGATACATAAATGTCGGCTGATAGGATTGGGTGCCGCCAAAGGCGAAGCCGTATGCATCGCGGATAGTCGCCCATTCGGGGCGGTTCAGAAACTCAACATCGGTGCCCATGGTAAAGTCCGGCGCAACCCGGGCGAGATCGTCCATCGTTTCAAGCGCATGGCGCTGCGCGGTTTCCTGCGTAACGGCGAAGGCATAGGTATTTTCAAAACCCATCCGGCCGAGCACCATCGCATCGCGGGTATCGGACACCCATTGGCTGAGCTCGGCGAGCATCTCATCACGCGGCGGATTATCTTCGCGCTCCATCATATTGGTCCAAAGCGTCCCGGTATAATCGACATAGACATCGACATCGCCGCTCGCGAGCGCCTCAAAAGCCACCGCTGAGCCGAGCCCTTCCCGATAGCGGACCGAGTAACCGGCCTCGGACAGGCGGTTCCCAATCAGCCGGGCGAGAATATATTGTTCGCTAAAGCCCTTGGCCCCGATCGTGATGGTATCAGCCCGCGATCCGCCCATGGTGAGCGGTGCGAGGGCAAGGCCAACGCCGGCCGCCAATGCAATCAGTCCGCCGCGTATCCGCCATTTACTGCGCTGGGCAATCCCGGCCTCAATCAAGCCGAGCAGCGCATCTGCGGTGAGCGCGAGCGCCGCCGCCGCCAGGCAACCGACCAGCACCAGCGTCCAATTCTGGGTCTGGAGACCGGCAAAGATCATATCGCCCAGGCTCGATTGGCCGACCGTGGTTGAGAGCGTTGCCGCACCGACCGTCCATACGGTCGCCGTCCGGATGCCAGCCATCACAACTGGTGCGGCGAGCGGCGCTTCAACGAGGCGCAATTTCTGACGCGGTGTCATCCCGACACCATCGGCCGCCTCGATGATCGCCGGATCGATCCCAACTATCCCGGTTACCGCGTTGCGCAGGATCGGCAGCACCGCATAGAGCCCAAGCGCCAGCAAAGCGGGCAGGAAGCCCAATGCGGGAAGCACGACACCAATTGGGGCGAACAGTGAGTTGAGCGCCAGTAGCAACGGATAGAAGAGCGCAAGCAGAGCCAGCCCCGGGATCGTCTGAACAAGACTTGCGCCGCCCAAAGCGATGCGCCGCAGTCGATCATTACGCGATGCGCCGACGGCAAGTGGAAGTGCGACCGCAAGGCCAAGGAGCAAAGCCGACGCCGATAACAACACATGGTCGGCCAAGAGCGCGGGCACTTGCGACAAGGCTTCGGAGAGGCGCGGATTCATCTACGCACCTCCAACTGCCGAAGCTTCGCCATCTGGCCTTTCGGAACCGCGATCAGCGCGCTTGCTTCCTCACCGCCCTCACCTGCCAGCAAGGCTTCTGGCGTGCCATCGGCCACCACGCGCCCTTCGCTCATCACCAATATGCGATCGGCGACCAGCAGCGCTTCTGCCATGTCATGCGTCACCATGATGGTGGTGAGGCCAAGCCGGTCATGCAGATCGCGATAAGCGTTGCCGAGCTGGTCCCGGGTCACCGGATCGAGCGCGCCAAAGGGTTCGTCCATCAGCATCAGACCCGGCTCGCCGGCCAATGCCCGCGCGACCCCGACCCGCTGCTGCTGTCCGCCCGATAGCTCGCTGGGCAAGCGATCGGAAACCTCCGACGGCAATCCGACAAGATCGAGCAATTCGGGCACCTGATCGACGCTATTGGCCTCGCTAAGCCGCGGAATGATCATGATATTTTCCGCGATGCTCATATGCGGAAACAGACCAATATTCTGAAAGACATAGCCAATATGACGGCGCAGATCGGCGGGCGACTTCTCGTCAATGGCCTCATCGCCGACCATGACCGTGCCAGTGCTCGGATCGACCAGCCGGTTGATCATCTTGAGCAGGGTCGATTTGCCTGAGCCGGATTCGCCGACCAATGCGACAAACGAACCGCCTTCAACCTCCAGATCAAGCGTGGCGACGGCAAAACTTGCCTCGTCGTCGAAACTCTTGGCTAAGCCGTTAAAGCGAACTGCGGGGCCGTTCTTCCTGTCCATCGCGCGCGACCATCGCGGCGCGTGGCGAGACGGTCAAGGCCAGTGTCACCGGCCTTCGTCAATTGTCTCGCAGCAGAGTAACAAGTGGCCGCACAATCTGCATGATCGAGCCCGGTTCACCGCTACGGCTCAGCATCACATAAGCCTGGTCGCTAAATTCTTCGTCGGAGAAGCTGAACAGCTCAAACCCGCGATCCGATCCGTCGAGCCCCGCGCGCGGACTGAGAAACAGCTCGGTATTGCGCGGTTCGAGCACACCGCTCTGCGTAACATGCACATAGAAGCGGCGCAGGTCGCCAAGGGTCGAGAACATCCCCCCACTGCCCATGACGAGCCAGGAGGTCGGCCCCCAATTGGGCGGGATATTGGGCAGGCCGTGCTGGGCCCCGCCGCCGGCGGCAAAGTCGGTCATGGCTAGATCGCGTGTTTCGCCATAGCTGCCCGTCCGCGCCATCCCGGCCGGATCGAAGAAATTTTCGCGCAGGAATGCGCCATAGCTCTGGCCACTGACCCGCTCGACAATGGCGGCCAGCATGCCAAAGGCCCAATGCGAATGCGCCTCGCCTTCGCCGGGCGCGAACAACATGGGTATCTCAAGCGTCCGCCGTTCAAACTCTTCACGATCGATCCAGGCGAGATCGGCATCCCAGTCGCTCTCATTGGCCGGAAAGTCCGGCAATCCCGATTGGCCGTTGAGCATATGGCGGATCGTCATGCCGGATCGATCGTCGGGAACATTTTCGAGATAATCGCCGAGCCTATCCTCCTGGCTGAGCAGACCGCGCTGCTCGAGCAGATAGATTGCCGCAATCGTGAAATCGATCGGGCGGGAACCGATACCGAATGCCGTATCAAGGGTGATGGGAGTTTCGGGATCGCTATGCGCAAGCCCATAGGCCTTTTCGACCAAAGTCTCGCCATCGATCGCAATGAAAACGACTCCTGCATAGCCATTTTCCGCCATCACGGCATCGATCTGGCTTTCCAGCGTATCGACGGCGAGCGTGATGGGCGGCGGCTCGTCGGTTGCTTCACTCTGGGCCATAACGGCCGACGGCAGCATCAGGAGCGGGATCAACAGGGCCCGACTGAGCCAGGCATGAGGGCGGCGCATATGCAGTCCTTTGGATCATTATGACAATGGTCGTAATGATAATCTGCTGACGCCGCGCAGCAAGAGGCGATTATCGTCGTTGGTCGAACGATATTGCCATTCCCGTTTGCGTTTGAATCAGTCTATGACAGGCCAAACAGAAAAAATCGGAGCAGGGATAGCCTTATGTCAGACAAAACCATCTTCATTACCGGGGCAGCGTCCGGAATCGGTCGCGCTGTGGCGCGCTATTTCGGTGAGCGCGGATATTTTGTCGGGCTGGCAGATATCAACGATGCCGGGATGGAAGAAACCGCCTCGACGATGGACCAGGGTCGCTTCTCGATCCATCATCTCGATGTGACGAACCGCGCAGAATGGAAGGCCGCGATCGCCGCCTTTGGCGAGCGGACAGGCGGGCGGATGGATGTCTTGTTCAACAATGCCGGTATCGGTGTTGGCGGGCCGCTCCAGGAAATGAGCGACGAAGATATCGACCGGACGATCGCGATCAACTTTACCGGGGTTATCGATGGCACCCGCGCGGCATTCGATATGCTGCGCGATACCCCTGACAGCTGCATCCTCAACACCAGCTCGGCCGCCGGTATATACGGCGCCGCTGGCCTGGTTGTGTATAGCGGCACCAAGTTCGCTGTCCGCGCGCTGACCGAGGGGCTGGATATCGAATTTGCACCCTATGGCATCCGCTCGCGCTCGCTCATGCCGAGCTTTATCGAAACGCCGATCCTCGATGGCCCACTCACTGGTGGAAATTCTTCGGTCCGCGAGATGATCGCGGAATCGGGCATGGAGATCACGCCGGTCGAAGAAGTGGCCGTCGCCGCCTGGCATGCCGTGCATGAGGAGAAGATCCACACCACGGTGGGCAAGACCGCCAAGCGGCTGGCCTTTGCGGCTCGCTGGACACCGAACCGGCTCCGCAAGAGCCTCGGCATGGCGCGCACGATCGAAGATTAGGGTGAAAGGCGGCTAGCCCGCAAAACCGTCCATTGCTGTGGCCATGGCTATGTCCTTTTCGGACAGGCCATCGGCATCATGGGTGGTGAGCGTGACATCGACCTTATTGTAAACATTGAACCATTCAGGATGGTGATCCATCTGCTCGGCGAGCAGGGCCGCGCGCGTCATAAAGGCATAGGCTTCGCTGAAATTGGCAAATTCGAACCGCCGGGAAATTGCATCCCGCTTTGGATCATGTTCCCAACCCGCGAGGCCCACCAGGGCGGTCTCGCGCTCGCTATCGCTCAATCGTGCGACCATGCTTATCGTCCTTCCGATCTTCCCATGCAGGCTTCAGCGCCTTATCTGCCTCAATATGCGGTTCGACGAAAGCTTTATGGCCACCCCGCCCAGCGCCGATGCGATGGAAGCAATGGCGCGTCAATCCCTCGAGGGGCTGCCGCTCGCCTTTCGCGAGAAGATGGGCAATGTCGTGCTGCGGGTTGAGGAATATGCCGATCCAGACTCGCTCAAGGCTGTCGGCCTGACGCATCCGATGCAACTATCCGGCCTGTATTCGGGCCGACCGATCGGCGACAAAAGCGTATCGGATTTCGGGACTTTGCCCGATGTCATCCATCTCTATCGCCAGCCGATCCTGGCCGAAGCCGCACAGCGCGGCATTAGCATCCAACGCCTCGTCCATCATGTGCTGATCCATGAAGTGGGCCATCATTTCGGCCTCAGCGATGCGGACATGCATGCTTTAGAGGATGAACCAAGTTGAGCGCTGCGCTCACCCTTACCGGATTGAGCTGTATCCGCGGAGACCGCGTCCTGTTCACCGGGCTCGATCTTTCGCTTGAACCCGGCGGTGCAGCACTTGTCACCGGCCCCAATGGCGCGGGCAAGACCAGCCTGTTGCGCCTGATCGCCGGGCTACTCAGTGCGCATTCTGGCGAAGTGTCGATGTCCGGGTCCATGGCCTTTCTTGCCGAACAAAGCGCCCTTGATCGCGAATTGCCGCTCAAACAGGCGCTTGGCTATTGGGCGCAGCTCGATCGGCGCGAACCGGCTGAGATCGATGCGGCATTGGACGCAATGGCGCTCGAATTGATCGCTGATGTGCCGGTTCGCATGCTGTCGACCGGCCAACTCAAGCGCGCTGCACTGGCTCGCATCATCTTGAGCGGCGCGGATATCTGGTTGCTCGACGAACCGGTTAACGGTCTCGACACAGACTCCCGCGCACGGCTGGAATCAGCGATTGCCAATCATCGCGCTCGCGGCGGGATTGCCCTGGTCGCGACCCATCAACCAGTCGACCTGCCCGACGCCGTACCGGTGACGATTGGAGAGGCGGCATGAGCGCCGTCTTCACCATCATGCGCCGCGATCTCGCGCGCAGTTTTGCAGGCGGCGGCTGGCTGCTGCCATTAGTCTTCTTCCTGCTTGTCGCCACCCTCTTCCCGTTCGCGATCGGGCCGGACCCGACAATCCTCGGCCGGATTGGCGGCGGCGTGCTCTGGACCGCCGCTCTGCTGGCCGCTCTGTTGCCGATCGATCGGCTGATTGCGCCAGACCGGGACGCCGGTGTGCTCGATCAATATGCGGTGCGCGGGATTAGCGAGGAACTGGTCGCGATCGGCAAGATCGTCGCCCATTGGATCAGCTTCGGGCCACCACTGATGATCGCCGCACTCCCTGCGTCTGCGCTGCTGGCGATGGATGCCGAAACGCTGTGGCAGGTTGAACTTGGCCTCGCGATTGGCAGCCTTGGGTTTGCCGCGCTCGCGGTGACGGTCAGTGCATTAGTCGCCGGACTCCCGTCCGGTGGTGCGCTCGCGGGACTATTGATGCTGCCACTGGCCGTCCCGATCCTGATCTTCGGAGCGGGTGCATTGGATGAATTTCAGCAAGGTGCATTCCCATTGCTCGGTGCGTCGGCATTGATATTGCTCGCAGCAGCGCCCTTTGCGACCGGCGCAGCGATCCGCGCGATGCGGGATTAGTCTGCCGCGTCTCGCGTTTCGTCAATCTCGGCTTTGGCAAAAATCACGGCCAGCAAGCCGTCAGTATCATAGTCGAGCGGACCATATTCGCGAACCACCCGGTGCGTGGCACTGCCGCCTGTGATCGCCTCCGTACGATAACCAAGGGCCGCATGATCGGGCGTACGATCATAGAGCAAGCTGCTGATATCATAGCCGATTTCTGGCGTATAGGCCGGCGTGCGGTAAAAATTCCCGATGTCATAGGGCAAGCTTTCCGCAGATGCGGGTGCAGCCAGGGCAGCGACAGCCAAAAGCGAAACGACTCGGATAACCATCGGTTAACCATAAACTGAGTCAGACTTTTGTGGAGTCTCGCACGCGGATACCGGCGCAAAATGCGGCGCCCTGCCAGTTTAGCGAGACCAGCGCGCGAAAATCGCCGTCGGCAGCATCAGGCCGCGCGCTTCCTCGCGCACCGCCATCTCGCCATAATCCACACTCCCGCCGAGATGGGCGAGCGATTGTGAGACGAGTTCACCAATCGACAGAGCGGACATCCGCACTGCATAAACTGTGAGCACCAGAAAGCGGCTATTCTCATCCAGCAGCTTAGCGCAATCTGCGATCAACCCGGGCAGTCCCTCTTCGAGCTGCCAGAGTTCCTTCTTGGGACCCCTGCCCCATTTGGGCGGGTCCAGCATGATCCCGTCATAGCGCCGCTCACGCCGCACTTCGCGGGCGGTGAACTTGGCGGCATCGTCGACCAGCCAGCGGATCGGTTTATCGCGCATGCCGGAAAGTTCGGCATTGGCCTTGCCGGCTTCGACCGATTTCTTGGAGGCATCAACATGGGTGACCTTGGCCCCGCGCGCGGCCAGAGCAAGACTGCCGACACCCGTATAGCCGAACAGGTTTAGGGCTTCGTTGCCCGGTTCGATCTGCTCTCGCATCCAGCCCCAGTGCGACGCCATGTCTGGAAAGAAGCCCAAATGCCGGAACGGTGTGCATTGCGCCTGAAACTGCACCTCTTCCCAGCCGAGCTGCCAGCCTTCGTCCGGCACATTGCGATTGAGATGCCAACGTCCGCCGCCATCTTCATCCGATGCGGGTATAAACTCGCCATCCGCACGCCAATTATCCGATGCTGGCGCCCACATGGCCTGCGGTTCGGGACGAATGAAACGGAAGCGACCATAGCGCTCCAGCTTTCGACCATGGCCAGAGTCCACGAGCCCGTAATCGGCCCAAGGCTCCGCGGTCAAGGTAGTAAGGCTCATCTTTCCGTCGCGCGTTCGGCGATATAGGCTTCGATCGCCTGCAACTCACCGGGCAATGTCTCATAGCGTTCTTCGCGCTCGAAAAGCCCGGAAACGCGTGGCGGCAGAACCGGACGCTGCCCGGTTGCCCGCTCAACAGCATCCCGGAACTTGGCGGGATGGGCAGTCGCCAGGGTGACGATCGGAATATCGGGTGCGAGATCTGAAGACAGTGCAGCAGACAGGCCGATTGCAGTATGCGGATCGATGACTTCGCCCATCTCTTCGGACGCCCGGCGCATCGCGAGCGCCATCGCGTCATTGTCGATCCGCGCCGAAGAAAAGAGCTGGCCGATCCGTGTATGTGCGCGATCATCAAGGCGGAGCGAACGGCTTTCATCGAAGCTGCGCATCACCGACGCCATCATATCGCCGTCGCGGTCATACATGTCGAACAGCAGTCGTTCGAAATTGGAACTCACCTGGATATCCATGGACGGCGCTGCCGTGGGTGTCAGCTCGCCCACAGAATAATCGCCAGCGACCATTGCCCGGTGCAGGATATCGTTGATGTTGGTCGCAACAATCAGCCGCGCAACGGGAAGCCCCATCTGCGCAGCGACATAGCCAGCAAAGACATCACCAAAATTGCCAGTCGGTACGGAGAAGGCCACGGATCGCTCTGGCGCGCCAAGCCGAACGGCCGAATAAAAATAATAGACTATCTGGGCCGCGAGCCGCGCCCAGTTGATTGAATTGACCGCCGACAGGGTGAAACGGCCGGCAAATTGCGCATCACCGAACATCGCTTTGACGAGCCGCTGGGCGTCGTCAAAATTTCCCTCAATCGCGATATTGTGGACGTTGGGCGCCAACACCGTCGTCATCTGGCGGCGCTGCACCTCGGAGACACGCCCCTTGGGATGCAGCATGAAGATATCGACCTTTTCGCGCCCCGCGAGCGCATCGATGGCTGCCGAACCCGTATCCCCGGAAGTCGCTCCAACCACCGTCAGATGGCTGTCCTTGCCGGTCAGGAAGCGTTCGAACAAAAGGCCCAGCAGTTGGAGCGCTACGTCTTTGAACGCCAAGGTTGGACCATGAAACAGTTCGAGCAACCAATTCTGCTCATCGAGTTGCTTGAGCGGCGTGACGGCTGTGTGGGAGAACCGGCCATAGGCGGCCTCGCACAAATCTCTCAGCTCCGTTTCGCTCAGCGCATTACCGACAAAGGGCCCCAGTACGCGGACCGCAGTTTCGGCATAGGAAAGTCCAGCGAGCGCGGCGATTTCCTCGGTCGAAAATCGCGGCCAGCTTTCGGGCACATAGAGCCCGCCATCCGATGCCAGGCCTGCCAGCGTTGCGCCTTCAAAATCGAGCGCCGGTGCGCTCCCTCGGGTGCTAATATAGTGCATGGGGATCGGCCTTAGTCAGGCGCTCCGCTCGCGGCAATATCGGATTGGCTCCTAGCGATCTCGGCAGCCGGGGATTCCCACAGCGATTCATTGCCAAATCCGGTTACCGGATCGTCGATCATCACGATCGCATCGATCGAATCGACCGCGTAATCGCCATTGTACCAGCCAAGTTCCGCCGGACGCCTCCTATCTCGGGGGCCATCGGGCTGACCGGGCGGCGGCTGGGCCCCATTTCCGGGGCCTGGCCCTGGCGGTGGTAGCGGAGTCTGAGCGGCAAGCGGCGTCGCGATCAGTGCGACAGCCAGCGCGGCGAAGCCCGCATAGCTCACAATATCTCCTCAAGCTCGGCACGGCGGCGGCGCACGGCGAGGACGAAGATGACCAGGGCTGCTGCTGCGAAGAAGAACCATTGGATCGCATACAGCAGATGATTGTTCGGGATATTTTCAGCCGAAGGCCGTGCAACCGCTTCCAATCCTGGAGCCGGATCTTCGGACACCAGACGCAGCCCATATTCGGCATCAAGGGCGATGATCCCGGTCACTTCGCCACCCATCCAATCGTCCGGTGATGTTGGCGATCGCGACCAGCCCATCACGGCCTGCATGCCTGGCCCCTCGCCGCCACCGGTTCGGCATGCGGCGATATGCTGCCATCCTGTCTCGCCATCACGATTGCTGCCGGCCAGCGCTCGCCAGCTCATCGGTTCGACACAAAAGCCTGTGGCGCGCCGATAGAGCAATTCAGTGTCGGGTGTGTCCGGCCAAGCGACCGTCGGCTGATCGGCGGCGGCCAGATAGGTGTCTACCAGGGCTTCTTTTTCGCCCATCCGCTGCAACTGCCAAACCCCAAGGCCAATCATCGTCGCCACGGCAGCCGCAACAAAGATGGTTGGAAGGATCGGGAACTTCATTCTGCATCTCCGGGACCGTCATCCTGTTTCAGCTGCCCCTCATGCGCGGCATTGCGATATTCAAGCGACAGCAGGACGCCCTTCGCCACGCGCAGACCATATACCACGGCAGCAGCAGTAAACGGCACCCACAATAGTATATGCACCCAGAATGGCGGCCGGATCGTCAATTCCACTGCCATGGCCAGCGCAACAACGAGCGCGCCGATAATGAGCGTCAAGAAAGCGGCTGGGCCATCGCCGACATTGAAGCTCGAATAATCGAGGCCGCACGCGCCACACCGGTCTGCAAAATGCACTGGCCCGTCAAACAGCCTATTCTCGCCGCAACGCGGACACGAACCCGAAATGCCGGATTGCAGGGGGGTGGGTTCGCTCACCATGCGAACCCGACCGGGTGCTTAATGGATGACCCCACCTGCACCGCCCCAGACATAGACTGCGACGAAGAGGAACAACCATACGACATCGACAAAATGCCAGTACCAGGCTGCGGCTTCGAAGCCGAAATGCTGTTTAGGCGTGAAATCACCCTGATAAACACGCAGCAGGCAGACGGCGAGGAAGATGGTGCCGATGATGACATGGAAGCCATGGAAACCAGTCGCCATGTAGAATGTCGCGCCGTAGATATTGCCCGAGAAATCAAACGCGGCATGGCCATATTCATAAGCCTGTACCGCGCTGAACAAGATGCCGAGAATGATCGTCAGCCACAGGCCCGCCTTCAGGCCCTGGCGATCGCCATTCAACAATGCGTGGTGTGCCCAAGTCACGGTAGTGCCCGAGCATAGCAGGATCAGCGTGTTGAGCAGCGGGAAGGTGAACGGATCGAAGACTTCGATGCCTTCGGGCGGCCAGGTGCTGCCGAGAACTTCCGCCGGGAACAGCGCGCCATTGAAGAAGGCCCAGAACCAACCGACGAAGAACATCACTTCGGACGCGATGAACAGGATCATGCCATAGCGCAGGTGCAGCTGGACCACCGGCGTATGATCGCCGCCATTGGCTTCGCGGATCACATCGACCCACCAGCTGAACATCGTGAACAGCACACCGATCAGACCGGCAAAGAATATCCAGCCGGCATTCATCAGGAATCCGGAGAGGAAACTGAGGTTGCCGAGCGACGAGATCGCCCCGGCCGGGTCCATGCCCTCGGCGGGCTGATGCATCCACATGATACCGCCAGCGGCCATGACAAGCGCGCTCAATGCGCCAATCAACGGCCAAATACTGGGATTTACCAGGTGATAGTCATGTTGCGGGGCGGCTCCAGCCATTGCGCTCAATTCCCTTTAGAAAGCGTGTGAATCGGGTTTCTAGCCCTAGGACGTCTCGTCGTCCACGGGGTAGAAGGTATAAGACAGTGTAATCTCCTCGACATCCCCAATATCGGGATCGTCAAGAATTGCCGGATCGACAAAATAGGTCACCGGCATGCGAATATCTTGCCCGGGCTCGAGCGTTTGACGCTCAAAGCAGAAGCATTGAATCTTGTTGAAATAGCGACCGGCTTCGAGTGGCGTCACATTAAATGTCGCCGTACCCGTCAAAGGCCGGGTGCCGAGATTTTCAGCCCGGTAAAATGCCAGTGACCGCTCGCCGATCTGGACAGTTTCGGTGTTCCGCTCCGGGGCAAAATTCCATGGCAGGTCCCGCGAAATATTCGAATCGAAACGCACCCGGATCATTTGGCCGGTGGCCGCCATATCGGTCGACATGGCTTCAACCCTCTGGGTCGTGCCGCCGAACCCCGTAACCTGACAGAAGATCCGGTACAGCGGGACCGAAGCAAAGCCGAGCGCGACCATGCCGGCGACCAGCAGAACCGCCAAGACGGCACTGCGCCGGTTCTTCTGCTGGAGCGCCAGATTCACGATGCCACCACCAATTTGGTGATCGTGATCAGGTAAAAGAGGATCGCGAGACCGCCAAGGATCAGCGCGGTAACCAGCGCCCGGCTTTTCTGGCGCTTGCGAATGATATCTTGTTCTTCAGGGGTCATGCAGCCGCTCCCATAGCCAGGATTGCCGGCACCCATGCATCCACAACGAGCGCACCGAACAGGGCGAAAAGATAGAGGATCGAAAAGAGGAAGAGCCGCTTTTCCGGAACCATATGCGCGGTCTTGGTCGATGGATTGCGCCACACTGAAATAGCCAGAAGCAGGAAAATCGCGCTGAGGCCGGTCGCCGTCAGCCCGTAAATCGCGCCGGCCAGTCCAAGCGGCCAGGGTGCAATGGCAACCGCTGCCATCGGCAAGGTATAGACCAGCATCTGACGCCGGGTGGAGCGGGTGCCCGCCACGACTGTCATCATCGGTACGCCAGCGCGCGCATAATCGGCATTCACATAGAGTGACAGGGCCCAGAAATGCGGCGGCGTCCACAGGAAGATAAGGGCGAACAGCAGGATCGGCATCATCGTGATCTCGCCGGTTGCAGCGGCCCAGCCGATCAGTGGCGGAAACGCGCCAGCGGCGCCGCCAATCACGATATTTTGCGGCGTGCGGCGTTTCAGCCAGATTGTGTAGATGCAGACATAGAAGAGGATTGCAGCGGCCAGTGTCGCAGCAGCCAGCCAATTGGCCGCCATGCCCATCAGGATAACCGAAAAGACACCCAAGCCTACCCCGAAATGCAGCGCGGTTTCCCGGTCCATGCGGCCAGCGGGCAGCGGTCGATCGGAGGTCCGCTGCATCACGGCATCGATATCGGCTTCATACCATTGGTTGAGGGTCGCTGCCGCACCATGCGCCAGGGCGATAGCCAGGATCGCGCTGAATGCGAGGATCGGATGTAACTGGGTCGGCGCTGCCAGCATGCCGGCGAGCCCCGTAAACACCACCAGCTTCATCACGCCGGGTTTGGTCAGCGCGTAGAAATCGCGCCAATCGGCGATTATCGGGCTCGTCGCAGACGAAACCGGATTAGAGGCGGTGTTAGTGTTCATTCATTCCATCCGGGTCCGCCACCCGGCGAAGCGGGCGGCGGCCTGGTCCTAGTCGACTTTCGGCAAGGTATTGAACTGGTGATATGGCGGTGGGCTAGACAGCGTCCATTCGAGCGTGGTCGCTCCTTCGCCCCAATAATTGTCGTCCGCCTTCTTACCGGCAATCAGCGACCAGATCATGTTGACGAAGAAGATCGCCATGCCTGCGGCCATGATCCAATAGCCATAGTTCGCGATTTCATTCCAATAGGCCTGGCTGTCCGCATAGTCCGGATAACGACGCGGCATGGAGTCCAGTCCGAGGAAGTGCATCGGGAAGAACAAGACGTTCACGCCGATAAAGAAGACCCAGAAATGGAGCTGACCGAGAAATTCGTTGTACATTTTCCCGAACATCTTGCCGAACCAATAGTACCAGCCGGCGAAGATCCCGAAGACGGCACCAAGCGAGAGCACATAGTGGAAATGGGCAACCACATAATAGGTGTCGTGGACAATATCGTCGAAGCCCCCATTGGCGAGAACGACGCCAGTGACACCGCCAACCGTGAACATGAAGATGAAGCCCAATGCCCACATCATCGGTGTCTTGAACGACATGGATCCACCCCACATGGTGGCGATCCAGCTAAAGATCTTGATGCCCGTTGGCACTGCGATGACCATTGTCGCCGCCGTGAAGTAGAGCTTCATGTTGAGCGACAGGCCGACCGTGAACATATGGTGCGCCCAGACGACAAAGCCGACCACGCCGATCGCGACCATGGCATAGGCCATGCCGAGATAGCCGAAGACAGGCTTTTTGCTGAACGTCGCCACGATCTGACTTACCATGCCAAAGCCCGGCAGGATCATGATGTACACTTCGGGATGGCCGAAGAACCAGAACAGATGCTGGTAGAGCAGCGGATCACCGCCACCGGCCGCATCGAAGAAGGTCGTGCCGAAGTTACGATCCGTCAGCAGCATCGTGATCGCCGCAGCCAGCACCGGAAGCGCCAGCAGCAACAGGAATGCGGTGACGAGGACCGACCATACGAACAGCGGCATTTTGTGCAGGGTCATGCCCGGCGCGCGCATGTTGAAGATGGTCGTGATGAAGTTGATCGCACCCAGGATCGAACTCGCGCCTGCCAAGTGCAAGGAGAGGATCGCCATATCGGTGGCCGGCCCGGAGGCTTGCGTCGATAGTGGCGCGTAGACCGTCCAGCCGGTGCCACCACCAAGGCCCGTCGATCCCATCACCTGGGTCGATCCGAGAAGCA
Organism: Parasphingopyxis sp. CP4; assembly: GCF_013378055.1. Lineage (NCBI taxonomy): Bacteria > Pseudomonadati > Pseudomonadota > Alphaproteobacteria > Sphingomonadales > Parasphingopyxidaceae > Parasphingopyxis > Parasphingopyxis sp. CP4. Next base: position 1,876,140 of record NZ_CP051130.1, read on the forward strand.
GCAGGAACGCCGGTACGAGCAGCCAGAAGCTGATATTGTTCATCCGCGGGAAGGCCATGTCCGGTGCGCCAATCATCAACGGCACGAACCAGTTGCCAAAGCCGCCAATCATCGCCGGCATCACCATGAAGAAGACCATGATCAAGCCATGGGCCGTAATCATCACATTCCAGAAATGGAGCGCGGCATTGCCGGTCTCACCTGTCCAGGCTTCCAGATACTGGATGCCCGGCTCGGCCAGTTCCATCCGCATCATGCCTGAAATCGCGCCGCCGACTATCCCGGCAAAGATCGCGAACAGAAGATATAGGGTGCCGATATCCTTGTGGTTCGTGGACATGAACCAGCGAACGAAGAAGCCGGGCTTGTGATCCGCGTCGTGATGCGCATCATCCTGGCTGGCTTCGAAATGGGAGGGAGTGGCTGCAGTATCAGTCATTATGCGAACCCTTAGCTTGCTGTCGCGGCGGTATCAGCCACGGCAATTTCTGCGGCATCGTCAGCCGTTTCTGTTTCATCATCGGCCGACGCGTCTTCCGCGCCGTCTTCGGCCGCCGCTTCGTCGCCGGGCATGGTGCCGCCCTGCAGGGCGACCCATTGCTCAAACTCTTCTGGCGAGACCACTTCTACGGCAATCGGCATGAAGCCGTGGCGGGCGCCGCACAGTTCCGAACATTGCCCGAAATATACCCCTTCGCGATCAACTCGTGTCCAGGTTTCATTAAGGCGTCCGGGTACGGCATCCATCTTCAGCCAGAATGCCGGCACGGCAAAGCTGTGCAAAACATCGCTCGCGGTGATCAGGAAGCGGACATTGGTTCCCGAAGGAATCACCAACCGTTCATCAACCGCCAACAGGCGCGGGCCATCTTGATCGGTGCGGAAACGCGCACCTTCCTGCTGCTCACCTTCTTCTTCCAGCATATTGGAAACGAGCAGAATATCGCCATGATCGGGATATTCGTAAGTCCAGTTCCACTGGTTGCCGGTGACTTTCACCGTAACGGTTTCGCCTTCCGGCAAATCATATTGCGCCTGGAGCAATCCGATCGACGGAACCGCAATAAAGACAAGGATCAGCACGGGAACCAGGGTCCAGATCACTTCGAGCGTCGTATTGTGTGTCGTTTTGGACGGATTGGGGTTGGTCCGGCGATTGTAGCGGGCCATCACCCAGAGCAGCAGGAACAGGACGAGCAGGGAAATAACCGTGATGATCGGCATCAGCAGCGCATCATGAAACCAGCGGGCGTCTTGGCCGATCTCCGTCACCTGGACGGGCAAGCCCATGCCGCCGGTTGGCTGGCCAATTTCCGGATCGGGAGCAGCATAATCAAATGCCGGTGTTTCGGCAGCAACCGACTCGGCCACATCGCCTTCGGCGCCGGGTGCCGGAGCCAATTCAGCTTGCGGGGCCGGTGCAAGATCCGGCTGCGGCGCAGCGGCGCTGGCCGCCGACGTTACGGAAAGCGAAGCCACGGCCAAACCTGCAGCTAGCGTCAAGGTCTTCAGAATATGCATTTCATCCCCGTTGGATCCGCTCTGATGGCGGTCGATAGAGCTCACGCCATAGTGAAACTTGGGCGCCTTATAGTGCCGAGTTTTCATAGCCTCAACCTTCACTTTCGGGAAAATGTGCGGGTTGAAGCCAAGTTTGCAGCCGCCTATGTCGCCCCGGGCAAACGACAAGGGAACGCATGATGACCGACGACGACATACTTTCTGAGTTTCGCGCGGCACAGGCGCTTCTTGAGGGCCACTTCATCCTGTCGTCCGGAAAGCGCAGCGCGCGCTATCTGCAATGCGCGCGCGTGTTGATGGATCCGATGCGCGCATCGCGTCTGGCATCAACCCTCGCATCGCGCTTGCCGCGAGAAATCCGCAGTGAGATTGATGTGGTTGTTTCACCGGCCATGGGTGGCGTGATTATCGGCCATGAGATGGGCCGCGCACTGGGCCTCGATGCCCTGTTCCTGGAACGTCCCGAAGGCACGTTCGAATTGCGCCGGGGTTTCGCCATCGAACCTGGCCAGAAGGTTCTCATGGTCGAAGATGTCGTCACCACCGGACTCTCGTCGCGCGAAGCCATCAAGGCGGTCGCCGATGCCGGCGGCGAGGTCATCGCCGAAGCCGCTCTGGTCGACCGGTCCGGCGGAGAGGTCGATCTCGGAGTCCCGTTCATTCCGCTGATTTCTCTCGATTTTCCGGTCTATGATCCTGATGACCTACCGGACGAACTGGCCGCTATTCCCGCCATAAAACCGGGCAGCCGTGAGAAGGCATGACCCGCATCCTGGTCGCCTTGCTCGGGTTGATCGGCCTGGCGACGCCCGCCCTGTCTCAGGGGTTGGACACAAGGCGGATTGACGGACTCGCCGAACTGGCCGGATTTAATGGCCTGATCCTGATCTCGCAGGGCGATACGATCATCTACGCCGGCGCGCATGGTGAGGTCCGACCCGGCAGCGGCGAGCGTCATCGGCTCGATAGCCGCTGGCGCTGGGCATCGATCACCAAGCAGATCGTAGCCACGCTGGCGATGCGCGAAGTTGCCGCTGGGCGTCTCGATATCGATACGCCAATCGCCGAATATTGGCCCGACTTTCCCAATGCCAATCGCGACACGCTGACAGCGCGGCACCTGCTTCAACATATGTCGGGGCTGCCGGATCCCGAGAGCACCCAAGTTGAGCCAGGCTCTGTGCCAGAATTTTATTCGATCGATGGAACGCTGGATATATCACCCAGCGGATTTTGCGCCGGACCCAACCGAACCACGCCCGGCTCGACCTATAGCTACACCAATTGCGACTATGTGGTTCTGGGCGGCGTGATTGAACGGGTGAGCGGGCAATCGCTCGACCAGCTGGCCGCCGACCTGTTTCCCGCAAACCACGCCTTTTATCCGCAAGGCCAACCAACGATTTCAGGCTATCATCACGATCAGCCCGAGCCGCCCGTCAATTTCGCCAGCTACGGCGGAGCCGGCAGCATGAACGGTACGATCCATGATCTGTGGCGCTTTGATCGCGCCTTGATGCGCGGTGAACTTTTACCAGCCAATCTGCGCGATGAGATGTGGACCGGCGATCCGGCAATCGGCTATGTCGCGCTTGGCCAATGGGTTTTTCCGGCTCCGCTGGCTGGCTGCCGGGAACCGCAACGGCTTGTCGAACGTCCCGGTGCCATTATCGGCGTGCAGGGGCGCAACTATCTATTGCCGGAGCTGGACATGGCCATAATCCTCTTCACCAATCGCAGCGAAGGCGAATTCCCGCTTGGCCATATCGCGCATGAACAGGCGTTTGGATTTGATGTCGTGTCGGCTGCGGTCTGTCGAGGACAGTCCGAATGACCACGCAGCCGCTTCGCCTTGGTGTGAATATCGATCATGTCGCGACTATCCGGAACGCGCGCGGTGGTGATCATCCCGATCCTGTGCGCGCCGCGGAACAGGCGGCCCGGGCTGGCGCCGACGGCATCACCGCGCATTTACGTGAAGATCGCCGCCACATCACCGATGGCGATATCGAGCGATTAAGCGACGCGCTGACCATTCCGCTCAATCTGGAAATGGCGGCGACCGATGAGATGCTGGAAATTGCGCTGCGCCACACCCCGCACGCCGCCTGCATCGTCCCGGAGAAACGCGAAGAGCGCACCACCGAAGGCGGTCTGGATGCGGCCGGCGGTCATAATCACCTTGCGCCCTTCGTTACCGAACTCAGAAACGCCAACATCCGGGTCAGCCTGTTTATCGAGCCGGATCCTGCACAGGTCGAAGCCGCGATCCATCTGCGCGCACCGGTCGTGGAATTTCATACCGGGCGCTACGCGCATCTCGAAGGCGAGGAGCGGACCGAAGAGCTGCGCCGGATCGCCGATGCCGCGGCACTGGCGGCGAAGAATGGCATCGAACCGCATGCCGGCCATGGGCTGACTTTTGACAATGTCGGCCCGATTGCGGCGATCCCGCAGCTCGCCGAACTCAATATCGGCCATTTCCTGATGGGCGAAGCAATCTTCACCGGACTGGAGAGCAGTGTGAGCCGTATGCGTGAATTGATGGATTTGGCGCGATGATTGTCGGCATCGGATCAGATCTCTGCAATATCGAGCGGATTCAGAATTCGCTCGACCGTTTTGGTGAACGCTTTGAAATGCGCGTATTCACTGAGATCGAACGCGCCAAGGCGCAGCGCCGACCCTTCACCATTGCCGGCACTTATGCCAAACGCTTCGCCGCCAAAGAGGCCTATTCCAAGGCGGTGGGCACCGGTTTCCGTCAGGGTGTGTTCATGAAGGATATTGGTGTAGTGAATGCCAGATCGGGTGCACCGACACTGGAACTGGCGGGCGGCGCAAAAAAGCGGCTTGACGCGCTGACCCCACCCGGCCACCGGCTGGAAGTGCATTTAACGATGACCGACGATCATCCCTGGGCGCAGGCATTTGTCATCCTCTACGCCCGCCCTGAATAGAAAAGACGAAAAAGCGAGTGAGTGAATTGGATCAAGAACGCGCAAGCGACAGCGAAGAACAATTGGCTGCGGCCCTGAAGGCCAGCGAGGATTGCGCGGCTGTCGCAGAGGATGCGGATGAGAAAAAGCCAACCGATTGGTGGGGTGAGATCAAGGGCATCTTCTGGCTGGTACTGGCGGTGCTCGCTTTTCACAGCTTCGTCGCCAAGCCTTTCTATATTCCGTCAGAATCGATGATGCCGGGGCTCATCAAGGGCGATCGCCTGGTCGTCACCAAATATCCCTATGGCTGGTCCTATGTATCGCCGTCCTTCCATGTCCTGCCCTTTATCGAAGGGCGGCTGTTCGGCCGCATGCCGGAACGTGGCGACGTCGTCATTGCCGTGCCGCGCGGTGCCAGGGCCGATTATATCAAGCGCGTCATCGGCCTGCCGGGCGATACGCTCGAAGTCCGTGGCGGTATTGTCTATCTGAACGGCACAGCCTTGCGGCGCGAAGAGCGCGAGCCGGCGATGATCCCGATCGACGAAAATGTCCCCTGCACCGATTTCCCGGCGCTCGCGATCACCGGGGAAGACGGCCTGCGCTATTGCCGCATGCCGGTGCACCGCGAATATACGCCCGAGGGCCGTTTTTATGACACGATCGATCTTGGCCCCTCGCCAAGCGATTTCTACGGGCCAGTCACAATCCCCGAAGGCCATGTCTTCCTGATGGGCGATAATCGCGATCAGTCGGCCGATAGCCGCGCGTCTCTGATGGGGGGCGGGCTGGGCGGTCCGGTACCTGTTGAGAGTATCGGCGGGCGCGCTGAATTCATCACCTTCTCGCTCGACGGGACGTCCGAATGGTACAACCCGATCAGCTGGTTCACTGCGATGCGCAGTGGCCGCGCGGGCACCGGACTTCATCCCGGTGAGGATAGCAGCGAGTGAGTCAGCGGGACGATAGTCCCGGGCCGTATGACGGCAAGGCGGGCCCGGCTGAGGTTCGCGACCCGATAATTCGGCAAGAGCTGAAGCGCGCCATTGCCTGGGCAATGGTAGCGATCGCGGTACTCCTAATCTGGCAACTGGCCCAGGCGATCCTGTTGATCGTTGCCGGCCTGGTCTTTGCGTCCCTGCTCGATGGCGGCTCCAAGCTGCTCCGGCCCATCATCCCCCGTCACCGCACCATCCGATTGTTGATTGTCGTGTTGATGATTGTCGGCGGTCTTGCCGGGATCGGCTGGCTGGCGGGTATCGAAATCGCCAACCAGGCGGAAGAATTGCGCGACACATTGAGCGAACAATTTGGGCGACTGCTCGCGATGCTCGACGAGCTCGGCATGACCCCGGGCGGCACAGAGATCACGCAAATCCTGCGCGATGTTCTGGGGTCGGTTGGAAGCCTGACCTCCGCCCTCACCTCGGCTGTCAGCGGGGTTGCGACGCTATTCCTTATCATGGTGATCGGCCTGTTCATCGCTGTCGACCCGAACATCTATGATCGCGGTGTGCAGTGGATGCTGCCGCGCGGCACCCGGCCGGAGTTTCGCAAAACAACAGCCCGGATGGCCAAGACACTGCAACGCCTTTTGGCCGGACGTGTGCTCGGCATGATCTTCGAAGGCTTCATCACCTGGCTGCTGCTGACGATCGTCGGTGTGCCGATGGCGTTACTGTTGGGGATCCTGGCCGGGCTCCTCGCCTTCATCCCGAACATCGGCGCCTTTATCACCGGCGTGTTGATGGTGGCAGTCGGCCTGAGTGCCAGCCCCGAACTCGGCCTCTATGCCTTTATCATCTATCTCGTGGTGCAGACCTTTGACGGTTATGTCGTGATCCCGTTGGTCGCCAAGCAGACGGTAGATTTGCCGCCAGCTCTCACTTTGTCGGCGCAGATCCTTTTCGCCGCGCTGTTCGGGATCATTGGCCTCGCGCTCGCTGATCCGATCGTGGCCATGGCCAAAGCCGCGCTCGAGCGCCGGTCTGAGCATAATGACGAAGAGGATGAAGAAGCACAGCGGCGCGCCGCCGAAGCGGGCGCAACACCAACCGATCCTGGTTAGCGAGCCTTATTGACCCGGTGCGGGCGGCAAAGCACCCGGCGGTGGTGCGGCCCCTGGCGGTGGTCCACCCGGGCCACCTTGCAAGCCCATTTGCTGCATCTGGATCTGCATCATCTGCTCGCGAGTGATGAAATCGATCAGGTCGACATCGAAGACCATCACGGAATCCGCCGTGATCGGACTGCCCGGTGGCGGGTTTTCACCATAGCCGAGTTCAGGCGGCAGCCAGAAACGATAGCGCGCGCCGCGGGTCATCAATTGAATGCCTTCCGACCAGCCGGGCACGACCTGATCGAGCGGCAAGCCTTGCTGCTCGCCGGAGTCAAACACTGTGCCGTCAATAAGCCGGCCTTCATAATTGACGATCACCCCAGCGCCCTGACCCGGGCTACCCGCATCGTCGCCGGTTTCGAGCACCTGATATTGGAGACCGCTATCTGTCGTTACGACGCCAGCTTGGCCGCCATTCCAGGCGAGGAAATCTTCGGATGTACCGTTCATCGCAATCGTCCGCGCAGTTGCGTGCCAGGCAAATGCCCCCGCCGCGAGCAGCAGGACAATGATCCCCAGCCATAATTTGCTGAGTGTGCCTTTCTGAATGGGGCGAAGCGGAACGGCGGTAACAGTCATGGCGGTTTCCCAATTATCTGCGCGGCGGCAATCTGCGCGTCAGGCAAAAATAATGGGCCACCCCTATGGAGCGGCCCCGGAAAAATCCAGCCGTAAATTATCGATCGACAGATCAAACCAGGCGAGGGTCGCCCGGATTTGGCAGATTAGGCAGCTTGCCGATCAAGCGAAGAGAGCCAGGCGCGGGCCTGTTTCTGGGCTTCGGCAATTTCGCGAGCGGTCATTTCGTCGGATATTTCTGCGCGACAGCGCTGGGCCTTTTCATGTCCGCGAACTGCGGCAAGGTTGAACCATTTATGGGCTTCGATGAGATCGATATCGAGCCCGTCCGTCCCGGCGGAGTAAGCAATGCCAAGATCGAAATAGGCGTTCTCGTCTCCAGCAGCTGCATCTCTCAAGCGGCTCTCGATCAGAAAATTCGCGGTTGCGGCACTGTGCGCCATGTCCCTGTTCCCCTTTTTGACTGTCGTCGAAAACAGGGATGGCGGGTTATGGATAATAAAAGGTTAACGCGATTAACGGTTTTTTCGTCACGACGGTCAGCTCAGCTACCATGATCTCTCTAGGCTGGATTCACGGCAATATTGTCAATCAGCCGAGTCTGGCCGATCCGCGCCGCTGCGAGCAGCCTGGCGGGTCGCTCCAGTCGGTCAACCGGGTCAAGCGTGTCCGCGTCGCGCAGCTCGACATAGTCGACCAAGGCAAAGCCTGCATCGATCAGCGATGCTTGGGCCGCGCCTAGTGTTTCGCCGACAGCCGCACCGCCGATGATCGCATCTGCGGCCGAACGAAGGGCATTGCGCAGTGCGACGGCGCGCCCCCGCTCGTCAGCCGTCAGGTACATATTGCGCGATGACATGGCGAGGCCGTCCGTCTCGCGCATGGTCGGCACGCCAATTATCTCGATCTGAAAATCAAGATCACGCGCCATACGGCGGATCAGAGCGAGTTGCTGGTAATCCTTCTCACCGAACAGCGCATAATCCGGCAGGATCTGGTTGAAGAGTTTGGCAACGACAGTCGCAACGCCATCGAAATGCCCGGGCCGAGCCGCCCCGCACAGACCCTCACTGACACCGGTAACCGCAATCGAGGTCGAGAAGCCGTCTGGATAGACTTCATCCGGTGTCGGTGCCCAAACCAGATCGCAACCCGCCGCCTCGAGCTTCGCTGCATCCTCTTCCTCGGTGCGCGGATAGGAATCGAAATCTTCACCCTCGCCAAACTGGGTCGGATTGACGAAGATCGACGCAACCACATGATCGGCAACCTCGCAGGCCCGCTCAACCAGCGAGATATGTCCGGCGTGGAGCGCGCCCATTGTCGGAACCAATGCTATCGTGCCGCCATTCGACCGCAGTTCGCCAATCGCCGCGCGAATTTCGGTTAAGCGTCTCTTTAATTGCACCGGTTTCGGTCCTCCGATAAAGCAAGGGTCGCTTGTGCGGGGCCGGGGGGCCCGAATCAAGCTTGATCATTTTCTCGGGGACCAGGCACTTTGTCCAACTGCCACATGATCGTATTCGCCAATGAAAAAGGCGGCACAGGCAAGTCTACGACCGCCGTGCATACAGCCGTTGCGCTGGCAGCTGCCGGGCGGGAGGTCGCGGTATTGGATCTCGATACGCGCCAACGGACAACGACTCGTTACCTCGAAAACCGCGAATCCAGCGCGAACCGGCTCGATTGCGCCCTGCCTACGCCGCGCTTCATGGTGCATGAAGCGGATAATCTGGTCGGTTTTGAACGCAGCATCGAAGCGCTTGCCGAGGATAGCGAGTTTCTGATCATCGACACGCCGGGTCGTGACGACCCATTGGCACGCATTTCTGCTGCTCGCGCCGATACGCTGGTGACACCGATCAATGACAGCTTTGTCGATCTCGACCTGATCGGTGAAGTCGATCCGGAAGATTATACGGTGCGTAAACCCAGCTTCTATGCAGAACTGGTTTGGGAGGCCCGCAAGGCAAAGGCGCAGACGGGGGGCGAGGTCGACTGGGTCGTCCTGCGCAATCGGCTCCAGCATATCGGTGCGCGGAATATGCTCCGCGTGGCAGACGCACTGCGCGACCTTTCCCGCCGGGTCGGTTTCCGGGTTATTCCTGGGCTTTCCGAGCGGGTTATCTATCGCGAGCTATTCCCAAGCGGATTGACGCTGCTTGATATTGATCATTTTGAATCCGTTGGCATGAGCCATGTCGCCGCGCGGCAGGAGCTCCGCGAAATGGTCGCGGCGCTGCAGCTTCCCGAAAAGGGGGTTACGCAAGAGATGTTTGAGACGGTATAGAGAGACCATGCATTTCCTGCTGCTCGCATTTGGCGCGATCGCGATCTGGGCCTGGTGGACCGGGCGATTGCAGCGCAGCGACAGTGGTGATTGGGCGGCAATTGCGGCGGTTATCCTCGGATTCAAGCTGTTTACAACCGGTCAGGGGCTCCTCGCACTAATCTGTTTTTCTGGCGTTGCCGCATGGGCGGCCTATCGATCACAACAATTTCGGCGCGCAATGATGCCGGTCGCTGAAGCGCGAGAGCTTCTGGGGGTCGGCGAAGATGCCGATAAGGCGACAATTCGCGCTGCGCATCGTCGCTTGATCGCAAAAGTTCATCCGGATGCCGGCGGATCGGCCGAATTGGCCCGCCGGGTCAATGCGGCCCGTGAAATCCTTCTTTCAGAGGTGCGCAATCAGATCCCTGACAGTAGCGAATAATCCGTTTTCGCCTTGCGCGGTGCAGGGGCATCGGCAAAGGCGCAAAGCTTCTAAGCTATTCCGCAAATTGGAGCCTTAATGACCCATCAGTTCGATCCCACAACACTTCGCGAATATGACATTCGCGGTATCGTCGGCGAGACATTGAGTGAGGATGACGCACGCGCGATCGGACGTAGCTTTGGCACGATGATCCGGCGTGCCGGGGGCAGTCGCGTGGTTGTGGGTTATGATGGCAGGACCAGTTCTCCGATACTGGAAGAAGCGTTGGTCGAAGGATTGAATGCCGCCGGTGTCGATGCGGTCCGGATCGGGCTCGGGCCCACACCGATGCTCTATTATGCCGAAGCCGTGTTAGAAGTTGATGGCGGCATAGAAATAACCGGCAGTCACAACCCCGCCAATTATAATGGCTTCAAGATGGTCTTTCAGCATGGACCGTTTTTTGGAAGCGATATCCAGGCGCTGGGAGCGATGGCGCTCGCGGGAGACTGGGAAAGCGGTTCCGGTACGAGCGAAACGGTCGATATCGCTGACGCCTATGTTGATCGCCTCGTGGCGAGCCATGCGGGCGGCGAGTTTCGGATCGGCTGGGATGCGGGCAATGGTGCGGCCGGCGAGATTGTCGAACGGCTTGTCGCTCGGCTTCCGGGCGAACATTTCACGCTTTTCACCGATATCGATGGGTCTTTCCCTAATCATCATCCCGATCCAACAGAAGAAGCCAATCTCGCAGATCTCAAGCAGCTCGTCGCGGAGAAGAATCTCGATTTCGGAGTGGCTTTTGACGGGGATGGAGACCGGATCGGTGCGATCGATGGCACAGGCCGCGTAATCTGGGGCGACCAACTGCTCGCGATATTGGCGGAACCTGTCCTGTTAAAGGACCCGGGCGCAACGATTATCGCGGATGTGAAGGCCAGCCAGGCGCTGTATGACCGGATCGCGGAACTGGGCGGCAATCCGCTGATGTGGAAAACCGGCCATTCGCTGATTAAGTCCAAAATGAAGGAAACAGACTGTCCGCTGGCCGGCGAGATGAGTGGCCATGTCTTCTTTGCGCAGGATTATTACGGCTTTGATGATGCGCTATATGCCGCCGTCCAACTGATTTCCTCGGCCCATATTCTTGACCAGAGTGTCACCCAATTGCGCGATGCCATTCCAGATATGATCAATACGCCCGAGATGCGGTTCCAGGTGGATGAGAGCCGCAAATTCGCCGTGATCGATGAGGTGCTGGAGCGCCTGCGCACGGAAGGCGCGAACGTCAACGATACGGACGGCGCCCGGGTTAACACCGAGGATGGCTGGTGGCTGTTGCGCGCGTCCAATACGCAGGACGTACTGGTTGCCCGCGCCGAGGCTAAGAGCGAAGCCGGTCTCGAACGGCTGATGGCGCAGATTGACAGTCAGCTTGCCGCCTCCGGCCTCGAACGCGGACCGCAAGCCGGGCATTGATGGTCGAGCCGGCCTTCCAGTCGGACGCGGTCGAGAATCGGTTCGCTGCCTATGCCGAGCCAATGCGCGATCGGCTGCTTGCACTGCGCGCCCTGATCTTCGAAACGGCAGCCGCCACCGACGGTGTGGGCGCAATTGAAGAAACACTCAAATGGAATGAGCCTGCCTATATAGCCAAAACCGGGACCACGATCCGGATCAACGCGCATAAAAAGTCCGAGACCGAGTACGCCCTCTATGTGCATTGCCAGACCGATCTGCTCGACCGCTATCGCGCGCTCTATTCGGAAGAACTCGAGTTCGACGGGAATCGGGCGATCCTTTTTGATGGCGCCGCCCGATTACCAACCGATCCACTGCGCCACTGTATCGCAATGGCCCTGCTCTATCATCAGAAAGCTTAAGGCTGCATTTTTTGCAACGCACAATATGATTTCGCACTTGCAGCAAAACAGAGGCGAGGCTATCAAGGTCCTGCCTTTTAAGGCATCCTCTCCTATACTTAGGGGCTGCCCGCTTGCGAGCAGCCCCATTTTTTTGGATTGGCCTGGTGCGGCGCAACATAATTGCTCCGCCTAATCGTCTTCGTCCTCACGACCGGCCATTGCGAGCGCACGTGCCTTGATCTGGCGAGTCTCGCACCAATGCACGAGCGCATCTTCGCGGCCATGGGTGACCCAAACCTCTTTCGGGCGCAGCTCCTCAAGCGTGCTGGTCAACTCATCCCAATCGGCATGATCCGATAGAATAAGCGGAAGCTCGACATTGCGTTGGCGGGCCCGCTGGCGAATGCGCATCCAGCCAGATGCCATCGCCGTGATCGGATCCGGCAGCCGCCGCGACCAACGATCGTTTAACGCGCTGGGTGGTGCGATCACGATCGCACCGCGCATATCCTCCTTGGATGCATCGGTCGCCGGACGCAGCTCTCCGAGAGCTACACCATGGTCTTCATAGAGATCGCACAGCCGTTGGAGCGCGCCATGAATATAGAGCGGTTCACTATGCCCCGCGGCGCGCAACTCGGTGATCACCCGCTGCGCCTTGCCCAACGCATAGGCGCCGACCAGCACACAGCGATCGGGATTGGCGGCATGAGCATCGCGGATCTTGGCAATCTCGTCCGCCGTGTCGGGATGGCAAAATACGGGCAGTCCAAAAGTCGCCTCGGTGATGAAGATGTCGCAAGGTACCGGTTCGAAGGGCGGGCATGTCGGATCGGGACGGCGCTTATAATCGCCCGATATGACGACGGTTTCTCCGGCATATTCAAGGACAATCTGGGCTGAACCGAGCACATGCCCGGCCGGGACAAAGCGCGCGCTGACCTCTCCGAACATAACCGGCTCACCATAGGTGACAGGGTTTGCGGATTGCGGGCCGTAGCGCACCTCCATGATCGCGAGCGTTTCGGTGGTCGCCCAGACCGCACCATGGCCGCCGCGCGCATGATCGGCATGGCCATGGGTGACCAGAGCCCTGTCCTTCGGCCGGGACGGGTCAATCCAGATATCCGCGACCGGCACATAAATGCCTTCAGGGCGCGGATCGATCCAATGTCCAAGACGGGCCATTTCAACTATATAGTCAATCATAACGGAGTAGACACAGACAATGACCGAATATCCAAACTCCCCCGCCCTGCTGCTTGAAGCAGCGCGCTTTTCTGCAGAGCGCCACCGCAACCAGCGCCGCAAAGATGCGGACGCGACGCCCTATATCAACCACCCCCTATCTGTGGCCGCATTGCTGGCTGAACATGGCGTAGTCGATGGCGAAGTGCTGGCCGCCGCGCTCCTTCACGACACGGTCGAGGATACCGAAACGAGTTTTGAAGAACTTGAGATCAAATTCGGCGCGCGGGTGACCGCGATCGTCGCCGAAGTGACCGATGACAAGGCACTCCCCAAGGCCGAACGCAAACGGCTGCAAGTCGCGCATGCGCCACACAAATCGCCGGACGCGCGCTTGGTGAAGATTGCTGACAAGACCAGCAATCTCACCGATATTGTGCATTCGGCGCCGGGCTGGCCACTCGAACGCAAACAGGATTATTTCGATTGGGCGAAAGACGTTGTCGACCTCATGCGCGGGATCAATGCTGAACTCGAAGCGGCCTTCGACGCGATCTATGCGAAGCGGCCGACCGAATAAGGCGCGTTATCCGCGCGCCCTAAGCGCCGCATCGAGCGCTGCATAGTCGGCAAAGCCCAGTGCAGGCTCGATCCGCTCGGCCCAGATCGCATCCATGGCGTCGGCGATCTCGACCGGCAGCTCTTTCTTGTGCCCGCCAACCCCACCCTTTCTGACTTTTGCTGAGTCACTGCCGCTCGGCAGGTTGCACCGGCGTTCCGACAATCGCCGGTTCATCGCATCGTCGAAATGATCCTTATGCTCGAGCATATAGGCAAGCGATGATCGCTCCAGGGTGAGGGCAAGAAGATCGTCGGAAAGCGCGATACCGCAAAAATCGGCAACCCCGCGAACATGGTCTTCGGGTGTTTCGATCATATGCTCATAGGTGACGAGCATGACATTCGGATTATCGATCTGTTCCCACCAGCTGAGCAGATGATCCCAATAGCCGCCGCCTTCGGGCCCACCGATCTTCCAGCCTTCGAAGAAATGCTCGATCGGCACGGTGCCGGGCTCGATGAACCAGCCTTCCATGAAACGAAACATCGAGACGAAGGCGTCTTTCGGGTTGCGCAGCGATACGATGTAGCGCGCGCCCTTGGGGATGGCGGTGTAGGAGAGATGGCTCTTGAAGCCGCGCGGTTCGGCGCGTTGCTCGGCATTGATGTCGATTTCCAGGCCGATCGTTGGTTCGATCCATGGCACGACGCGCGAAATATCGTCAAAATCCATGTCGCCACCGGTGCGCAGCTGGTGAAAGGTCTGCTGGAGCCAGGTCGTCCCGCATTTTCCATAGGGGGAGATGATCACATCGCTTGGCCGCGGCTGATAGGATTCAATGGCCCTGGCCACTTGTTCCGGCACGAACATCTTGCCCATCAATTCGCCAAATTCAGGCGCACTTTGCGCCCGCCGTGGTGTGCCATCCGTCATCTATGTCCCCCTTGTGCTGGATCGCTGTATCGGTGCGGACCTGCCGAAAGGCAAGCGGCGCTCTAGAGTCTCGCAACTCTCGATCAATCGTCTAGACTGGGACCGTGTCCTCCCCCCTGCCCTCACCCATCCTGAGCTGGTTCGATGAACGCGGTTGGCAACCGCGCCGCCACCAGCTCGACATGCTCCATGCCGCGCGAGCGGGAAAACATGCCCTGCTCGTCGCGCCGACCGGAGCAGGCAAAACTTTAGCTGGCTTCCTCCCCAGCCTTGCGGATCTGGTGGACAATCCCAGCGACGGATTGCACACCCTCTATGTCTCTCCGCTCAAGGCATTGGCGGTTGATGTGCAGCGCAACCTGCTTGGACCGATCGACGAGATGGGCCTCGACATCCGGGTCGAGACACGCACCGGGGACACACCCCATAATCGCAAGGTGCGGCAGCGGCAGCGGCCCCCGCATATGCTGCTCACCACCCCGGAATCGCTGAGCTTGCTGGTGTCTTACGCGGATAGCGCGTCGCTATTTGCAGACTTGAAAACCGTGATCGTCGATGAGGTGCATGCCTTTGCCACCCAGAAACGGGGCGATCTCCTCAACCTGTCCATGTCCCGCCTGCAAAGCCTTGCGCCGGGTCTGCGCCGTGTCGCGCTATCGGCAACTGTCGCCGATCCGCATGGCTATGCGGAATGGCTGGCACCGAATGGCGATACGGGTTCGGTCGAAAAGGTGATCGGCGAAGACGGTGCCGAAGCCGAGATTGAGATCCTGCTGCCCGAAGATCGCGTGCCCTGGTCTGGTCATTCGGGAGCCTATGCGACCGAACAGGTGATGGACATCATCGCCCAGCACAAGACGACGCTCGTTTTCTGTAACACGCGCGGCTTGGCGGAACTCATTTTCCAGCAGCTATGGAAAGCCAATGGCGGCGAGCTCCCGATCGGCATCCATCATGGCTCGCTCTCGCGCGAGGCGCGCCGCAAGGTGGAAGCGGCCATGGCGCGCGGCGAGCTGCGCGGACTCGTCGCGACCGCCAGCCTCGATCTGGGAGTTGATTGGGGCGATGTCGATTGTGTTGTGCAGATGGGTGCGCCCAAGGGTGCCTCGCGATTGCTGCAGCGGATTGGCCGCTCCAACCACCGGCTTGACGAACCGTCCAAGGCGATCCTCGTTCCCGGTAATCGCTTTGAATATCTCGAGGCCCGAGCCGCGCTTGATGCGGTAAGCGAGCGGGAGCTGGATACCGAGAGCTTCCGTCCCGGCAGCCTTGATGTGCTGGCCCAGCATCTGATGGCCTGTGCCTGCGCTGCACCGTTCGAGGAAGGCGACATGCTCGCCGAAATCCGGTCGGCAGCTCCCTATCGCAACTTGCGGTCAGCCGATTTCAGCCGTGAGCTCGAATATATCGCCAATGGCGGATACGCCCTGCGCGCCTATGACCGTTACAAGCGGCTGGTGAGCATGGTCGATGATGACGGACAAACAATCTGGCGCGTCAGCCACCCCAAATTCGAAAAGCAGCATCGCCTCAATGCCGGCATCATCGTCGATGCGCCGATCCTGGACGTGCGCTTCAAAAATGGCCGCAAGCTCGGCACGGTCGAGGAGATGTTTGCTGCCTCGCTATCGGTCGGCGACACATTCTTTTTTGCCGGCCTCAGCCTGGAAGTGCTGTCGATGAAGGATACGGACCTGTTCGTGCGCGCCTCCACACGACCAGCGCGGATACCGACCTATGGCGGCACCCGCATGGCGCTGTCGACCAATCTCGCCGATCGGGTGCGCGGGTTTCTGAACAACCCGGCGGAATGGGAAGCCTTTCCCGAAGATGTTGAAGAATGGCTCCGTGTCCAGTCCGAACGCTCTGTCCTGCCCAAGCCGGGCGAGCTCTTGATCGAGACATTCCCGCATGAGGATCGCCACTTCATGGTCGCCTATAGTTTCGAAGGCTGGAATGCCCATCAATCGCTCGGCATGCTGGTGACCCGGCGGATGGAGAGTGCTGGCCTGAAACCGATCGGCTTTGTTGCCAATGATTACAGCTTCGCGACCTATTCACTCGAGCGCGTGCGCGACCCAGTGCCTTTATTCTCTACCGATATACTGGAGGATGAATTTGTCGACTGGGTCCAGAACAGCCATCTTCTCAAGCGCGCCTTCCGCGATGTGGCCGTGATTGGCGGGCTGGTCGAACGCCAGCATCCCGGCAAGCGCAAAACCGGCAAGCAGGTCACTTTCTCGACCGATCTCATCTATGACGTGTTGCGGCGATACGAACCCGATCATCTGTTGCTTCAGGCGGCCTGGGCGGATGCGCGGACCAAGCTCACCGATGTCGGTCGCCTCGCCAGCCTGCTCGAACGCGCAGCCGAGACAATGGTGCATGTCGATCTCCCGCGCGTTTCGCCCCTCGCGGTTCCCGTATTGGTGCTGATCGGACGCGAACATGTGGCCCAGGGTAGCGTTGATGACGCCCTGCTCATTGAAGCGGAAGCGCTGGCTGATATCGCAATGAAATCGGACTAGTTACTCCGATTCGATCTAATTTAATGCCATTTATCGACGGTATTGCGACATTTGTCGTTACGAATCGGTTTATCGACACAGATGTACCGCCCGTCGAAACGGGCGCGACACAGCTGTATTGTAATCATAATACACCCTGACCCGCCTGATTCGGAGCGGGCGATAATAATCGGTTCAGGAGTGTACCCATGTTTAGTAAAATCAGTGCCAAATCCCGCCTTGTGATTGCCGCCTTTGCGCTACCGGCGGCCAGCATGGCGGCCTATGTAGCGCCAGCCCATGCACAGGCCGAAGCGGTCAATGCACAACAGATGGCCGAAGGCCTTGTCGCCGCCCTCAACGGTGGCAGCGGCGATCGCAGCCGTTGGGCCCGCGATCACATGCTGTCCGACGGTGGCTTCCGCCAGCGATTGACCCAGTTGAACCGGATTGCCCGGCGTACCGGCGACTTGACCCTGGTTGAGGTCGCCGAGCTGGACAGCGGCATGGTCTTGCAGGTCCGCAACGGTAGCGGACGCACCCACGCAATCAGTGTTCTCATGGATGGACGTCGACCCGACAAAGTTCTCGGCGTCGGTATGCGCGGCCTCTAGCGACCGCCAGTCACCCGGTCGCCCTCCTGCGACCCGGGCCAGCCGTTCGGTGCCAGCGAATATTTCTTCGCTAGCGCCGAGCGGCTGGTTAGCTTTGCCCGCGACAGCTGGGCAAAAAACCGCTAGCTCCGCTCATCAGTGCAAATTTGAGGGGAGCTAGTGGTGCGGACATTCGGATTGAGACTGGGTGCAGCGGCTTGGGCAATTATAGCATCATCGACAGCAGCATGTGCGCAGGATCCAGCGCCAGAAGCAGTGGATGGCGCTACAGTTCACGAACAGTTGCTGACCCTCGATACGCATCTCGATACGCCGCTCCATATGATGCGCCCCGGCTGGAGCATGGCCGACCGCCATGATTATGAAACCGACAATAGCCAGGTCGATATTCCGCGCATGATCGAAGGCGGATTGGACGGTGGATTCTTTGTTATCTGGACGCCGCAAGGTCCGTTGACCGACGAAGGCTATGCGCGCGCCGCCGGTATGGCTGCATCACGCCAGCAGATTATCCTGGCGATGCTCGCAGCAAACTCCGACCAGGTTGAACGCGCGCGCACCGCGGATGATGCCGCGCGGATCGCGGCGACGGGTCGCCGCTTCGTCTATCAAAGTATCGAAAATAGCTATCCGCTGGGCGAAGATGTCAGCGGGCTCGAGCAATTCTACAATAATGGCGTTCGCATGGTGGGCCCTGTCCATTCTGCGACGAACCAATTTTCTGACAGTGCTACCGGCGAGGAACTGTGGGGCGGCCTGAGCCCGTTAGGCCGCGCGCTGATTACTGAGATGAATCGCCTCGGCATCATTCCCGATGGGTCCCATGCCTCGGACGCAGCCTTTGATCAGATGATCGAGCTTTCAGCAACGCCAATCATCCTCTCGCATTCCGGTCCCAAGGTCGCGCATGATCATCCTCGCAACCTCGATGACGAGCGGATCCGGCGCCTGGCCGCGTCAGGCGGCGTGATTGCGGTCAACAGCATCTATCTTGCGCCGCGCAGCAATGCTCCAGAATGGCAGGCAATCAGCCGCCGTTTCATGGAAATGTTCTCCGAATCCGCCGAGGTTCAACAAGCCTATGTCCGCGATCTACGCGCGCTCGAGGCTGTCACACCGCGCGAAGATGCTGATTTCGAAATGTTCATGGCCAGCCTCATGCATCTGATCGAGGTTGCCGGTGTCGACCATGTCGCTTTTGGTGCAGACTGGGACGGTGGCGGCGGTGTCGAGAATATGCGTGACATCACGGCTCTGCCGCAAATCACGGCCCGCCTGCTGGCCGCTGGGCACACCATGTCCGAACTCAACAAGATGTGGAGTGGCAATGTGCTGCGACTGTTGCGGGCCGCCGAAGCGCATGCTGCTGGCCACGGCAGCTAAGCGCAATTTGCGCCGCATGATCGGCAGCGGATGAGCGAAACGGATACCGAAGAAGACACGGCCAGCTGGCGCGAAACGCTGGCGGGCGGTCGCTGGCCGAGCTTCACGCTCATCATGTTCGGTATCTGGCTGATGGCCGCTGACGCGCTTGTCACCACCACGATCATGCCAAGCGTCGGCCGGGACCTCGACGGCTATGCCTGGTTCGGCTGGGCGACGTCAGGCTATCTGGTCGGTGTCGTCGCCGCTGCATCCTGCGCTGGTTGGCTTTCTGACCGGATCGGGTTGCGACCTGCAATGATCGGTTCGGGCCTGTTGCTCGCCATTGGCTGTCTCGTCAGCGCAGCCGGCCCCGACATGCCGACCTTTGTCGCGGGACGGATGATCCAGGGCGTTGGCGCGGGTTGGGTCGCGGGCTTTTGCTATGTCACCATCAATCTGGTGTTCGAAGCGCGTTACCTGGTGCGCGTGTTTGCAGCCGCGACTAGCATCTGGGGTGTGGCGACGTTTCTCGGGCCGCTCGTTGGTGGTTTGTTCGCCGATGCCGGAAACTGGCGCGGCGTCTTCTGGCTGTTCGCCGGACAGGCCGTGCTCTTCGCGATCGCGGCGGCGCGGCTCGTGCCGGCAAGCGAACGCAAACCTGGCGAAGGCGGCTTACCCCTCCTCCAGATCACGCTCATCGTGCTTGGGGTAAGCGGGTTATCGAGCGCCGGCGTTATCGATTCCGGCACGGTCCAGTTAATTCTTATCCCGGTAAGCATTGTTCTGCTCGCCGTCGCAGTAATTTATGACCGGACAGCCCGCGCCCGGCTATTGCCGCGCACGGCCACGCGTTTTGGCACGTTGATCGGGGCGGCCTATGCGACCTATTTCCTGTTGCTGGCGGGCGAAGTCGGGTTCGCCATCTATGCACCGGCGATCCTGCAATTCACGCACGGACTAACGGCCACCCAAGCCGGCTATGTCGTCGCGGTCGAGGCGCTCGCCTGGACCATCGCTGCGCTAGCGGTAGCGGGATCGGGTGAAAGGTGGAGACGGCGCTGGATTGTGATTGGCGCGGCCTGTGTGCCGCTATCGCTGACCCTGTTGAGCTTTGTGCTCGCTGGACCGATGCTGTTCCTTGTGATTATCGGCGGCGCGCTGCTCGGTGCCGGTTTTGGCTTGGCATACAGTTTTATCAGCCGTGCTGTTATGGCTTCGCTCGACGAAGATGAGCGGGCGACCGGTTCGGCCGGCATTGGCGCAGTACGCGATGCAGGCGCTGCGACGGGCGCGGCCATTGCCGGGATCGCCGCGAACCTTGTCGGCTTTGCCGATGGACTAACGGCTGAAAGCGTCGCGCTGACCGGCTTCTGGGTCTGCGCGATCGGTATCCCGCTGGCGCTACTGGGTCTTGTCACCGCCATGCGCCTGACCCGCATCCAGGCCCTTGATTAGGTAAGCCCAGCGCGGCACACAGGGCCATGGTTCGCTTTTCGTTCTCCGGTCATGATCTGGTCGCGCTGCCCCAGGCGGCGCTCTTCTGGCCGGCGCGCAAGGCATTGCTGGTCGCCGACCTCCATTTCGAAAAGGCGAGCTGGTTTGCGCGGTTCGGACAGATGCTGCCACCCTATGACAGCGAAGCTACACTCGCCGATCTTGAGGCGCTCGTCGCCGCTACCGATGCGCGTGAACTCTGGTGTCTCGGCGATAGTTTCCACGACAGCGCGGGCAGCGAGCGCATGTCTCCCAAGGCGCGCGATACATTGGCATCGCTCACCGACCGTATCGACTGGACCTGGATCACCGGCAATCACGATGAAGCGATCAATGCCGATCACGGTGGCACGGTGATCGAGGAAGCCGAGGTCGATGGGCTGCTGCTGCGTCATGAGGCCGATCCAAGAGAGACGCGACCCGAACTCTCCGGACATTTCCATCCCAAGCTGCGCATCCGTCTTCGCGGCAAGGGTGTATCGCGCCGCTGTTTCGTAGCGACGGAACGCAAGCTGATCCTGCCCGCATTTGGCGCGCTGACCGGCGGTCTGGATGCTGGCCATCCGGAGATCATCCGGGCTGTCGGACCAGATGCGCAGGCGCTCGTACCGGTTCAGGATCGGTTGTTGCGCTTCCCGCTGGCTGCTTAGTTCGTCAGGCCTTCGCTGCGCTCAGGCGCCTTTCTGACAGATAATCAAGCCGCTGGCGTGCTCGTGAACATTTGCGGGAAGGTTGCCTGGAGATCTTCCACCTTCTCGACGTCATGGGCGAGAATATAGGGGTGGCGCGGGTTCCGGTTCATGAAGTCCTGATGATAATCTTCGGCATCGTAGAAACGCCCGCTTTCAAGCCGGGTGGCAATCGGGCGGGAAAAGCGTCCGGAATCGTTCAGCAAAGCGATATAGCGCCGCGAAACACTGCGCTGGGCAGCATTTTGCGGGAAGATCGCTGAGCGATAGTCTGAGCCAACATCGGGGCCCTGGCGATCGACCTGGGTCGGATCATGGGCAACCGAGAAATAGATGCGAAGCAGTTCGCCATAGGTGACGATATTCGGATCATAAACGATGCGGACCGCCTCGGCATGGCCTGTCCGGCCGGTTCCGACCTGTTCATAGGTGGCCGTCTCCGCGCTGCCGCCAGCATAGCCGGATCGGACGCTGCGGACGCCCCGCACATGCTGGAACACGGCTTCCATGCCCCAGAAACATCCACCCGCAAACACGGCGACCTGGGCTTCCTCGGTCGCGATCACATTGGTGCGCGGGCCAGGGATAGGGACAGCCGCTTCAACGGATTGATGCGTGGTGGGCAGGGATAATGCGGCGATCGCAGCAATCGCTGCGCCCGTGCCGAGTGCAAAGGTGACAAGCTTTTTCACAATCATCGAAACTAACTCCTAGCCGGCACGAAATCCATCGCGACGCCATTTATACAGTAACGCAGGCCGGTCGGGCGGGGCCCATCGCGGAACACATGACCGAGATGCCCGCCGCAATCCGCGCAATGGACTTCGGTTCGCACCATTCCGAGGCTGCGATCGGTGCTGGTGCCGATTGCGCCATCAAGCGGCCGGTAGAAACTCGGCCAGCCAGTCCGACTGTCAAATTTTGTGGCGGAGCTGAACAGGCGGTTTTCGCAACCAGCGCACGTAAAAGTCCCGCGCCGGCTCTCATCGTCGAGCGGGCTCGTAAAGGGCCGTTCGGTGCCATGGCCCCGCAAGATGCGGAACTCTTCCGGCGTCAGTCGCTCGCGCCATTGCGCTTCGGTATAGCGGACGGGAAAATCGCCGCTATTGGTCGCATCGGCCCGGCCGCTGCAGCCGATAAGGCTGGCAAGCATGCCGACAGCGCCGCCGCTCAGGATCGTTCGTCGATCAATCGTCATAGGCTTCACCTCTTTACTGCACCCGAGTTTCCGCTGGGCTGGCTTAACCGGCACTGAAACCCGGGCGTACACGCCCCATGCCTTCATTCGGCGACAGGCCTGGTTTCGTTACACCATGCCGTCAATACTCATTGCATTTAGGCGGTGAACCGGCTTTTGTGCAGTGCAATGCGACACGGAAAATCTTCATAAGCGCGATGAGCAATATCGATTTCCAACGAATCGGCCTGGTCGGCGCGGGCTTGATCGGCGGCTCAATTGCGGCCCGGCTCGCCTATGCGCTGCCGGATTGTGCGCTGCTGGTGCACGATGCGAGCCCGGGCAATGCAGCCTATGTGGCCGAACGGCACCCCAATGCGAGCATCTCCACCGGGATTGCTGCGCTCGGCGATTGCGACGCGATTTTCGTGGCGACGCCGGTGGCAACCATCGGCGATCAGCTAGTCGCCCTGTTGGGACTTCCCGAGAGTAACGCTGTGATCATCGATACCGGTTCAGCCAAACGTGCGGTTATTGATCACGTCGCCGCGGCCGATGTTGACGCTACCCGCTTTGTGCCCGGCCATCCGCTCGCCGGCGGCATTTCCGCAGGTCCCGGACGATCGAGCAGCGACATTGTCACCATGCGGCCATTCGTCCTGACGCCAACCGAGAGCACCGGGGCCGAAGCCCTGGACGTTGCGAAAGCCCTGCTCAACCAATTGGGCGCGAAGACGGTTGAGATGACGCCGGACGCCCATGATCGGTTGCTCGCTCTCGGATCGCATCTGCCGCATCTGATCGCCTATGCGCTCGCGGGAATCGCAACCGACGAACCCGCGGACCTGCTGCCGGCCTCCTATCGCGGGATCGCAGCCTTCGCCGGTTCGGACACCCAAATGTGGGCCGATATCTTCCGCGCCAATCGCGAAGAAATGCAGGCGGCGCTCACGGAATTCAAAAAACGGCTTGATCTGATCGCCGCCATGGCCGACGAGCCTGTGCCCGGAAATTTGCTCGAGACGCTGTCTGACGCAAAAGCCCGGATCGATGCGCTGGAGAATGAGGAATGACTGCAGACACTATCGCCTATCTGGGTTCGCCCGGCACCTATAGCTATCAGGCGGCTATCAGCATGTTTCCTGATGCGGACTATGTTGGCCTGCGTACTTTTGGCGAGATAATGGAAACAGTCGAGGCTGGCGCGCACAAAACCGCTGTCATTCCGATCGAAAATTCGACCAGCGGCCGCATCCCGGATGTTCACCGGTTGATGCTTTCCACCGAGATGGCGATTGTCCAGGAACATATGCAGCGGATCGAACATTGCCTGATCCAGGCGCATTCGGGGCCGCAGCCGGTGTCTGAGCCAGGCAGCATCACCCGTATTCTCAGCCATCGTCAGGGCTTCCTGCAAAGCTCCGGCTTTATTGAAGCGCATTGCCGCGATGCCGAGCAGGTCGAAACCGTCGACACCGCTTCGGCCGTCAAACAGGTTGCCGAGCTGGGCGACCCAAATGTTGCCGCGATCGGATCATCGGTTGCCGCGCAGGTTTTTGGTGGCGTCGTTATCGAACGCGACATTGCCGATCAGAAAAATAATTACACCCGCTTCCTGGCGCTCGAGAAACCGTCGCTCGACCCGGATTATGCCGATGCGAACATCACCACGCTCATCTTCCAGATCGATCACCAGCCGGGCGCACTCATCGAAGCGCTGGCCGTGTTCCGCGATGCCGGGATCAACATCACCACGCTTGAAACCTACACGATCTCCGAAGAGACGGCGCTGCCGACCTTCTACATCGATATTGGCGGTGGGCTCGAAGATGATGCGGTGCAGGCAGCCCTGCGCGCGCTCGAAGAAAAGGCGCGCTATGTGAAGCTGCTCGGCAGCTACACCGCGAGCGAAGTCCGCAACGCCAATTCCGGTTTCCTCCCCGTCAAATCGGTAAAGCCCTGAGGATCTCCCATGTTCGATACAGCAGTTGCCCGTCCGATCGATCAGATCATCGCCATCAGCCGCGCCTATCAGGAAGATCCGCGCGACGATAAAGTCGATTTCGGGATCGGCGTCTATAAGGACGAAACCGGCCTGACGCCGATCATGCGCTCGGTGAAAGCCGCCGAACAACGGCTGATCGATACGCAGAAAACCAAGACCTATGTCGGGGTTGGCGGTGACCAGAAATTTGTTGAGCTGTTCGCCAACCAGGTCTTGCCTGATCATGCCTATGGTACTGATATCATCGGTATTCAGTCGATCGGTGGCTCCGGCGCGGTCCGGGTACTCGCTGAGCTCGCCCATAGCCTGAACCCAGACGCCTGTTTCTGGATCCCCGATCCAAGCTGGCCCAATCACAAGGCGATTATCGGCGCTGTCGGCGCGAAGATGGCGAACTATCCCTATGCGAAGTTCACCGCTGAGCCTGATGTCGACGCGATATTGACCGCGCTGGACGGTGCATCGCCCGGAGATGTCGTCGTCATCCATGGCGGGTGCCACAATCCGACCGGCATTGATCCATCGATTGAAGAGCTGGGCCGACTGACCGACGGTATTGGCGAACGCGGCCTCATTCCTTTTGTGGACGCGGCCTATCTGGGCTTTGGCGATGGCTGGGAAGAGGATTCTGCGCGTGTCGCAGCCGTTGCAGACCGCGCGCCCGAAATGCTGCTTGCACTTAGTTGCTCAAAGAATTTCGGCATCTATCGCGAGCGGACCGGCGCCGCGCTGCTGGTCGGCAAGGGACATGCCAATCTCGCGGCAGCCAATTCCAACCTGCTTGCGCTCGCCCGGGCGAACTACTCCATGCCGCCCGATCATGGCGCCGCAATCGTCCGCACGATCTTCGAAGATCCCGAACTCAAGGCCGATTGGCTCGCCGAGCTGACAGAGATTCGCGAGATCATCAACAAGAGCCGCTCCGCATTGGCACTCGCGCTGGCGCGCGCCAAGCAGGATCGCGACTGGACCTATATCGACACGGGTCGGGGCATGTTTTCGCTGATCGATGTCACGCCGGAAGCCGCAGAAAAGCTGCGTGAAGATCATGGCGTCTATATCATTCCCGATGGCCGGATGAATATTGCCGGGATCGATTTGAACAAGATTGACGAGATTGCCGCCAAACTCGTCACAGCGGTATAGGAGCGCATCATGGCATCGCTTCCCAATGTTCCGAACCTGTTTCTCGATAGCGAGAAGCGCGAATTTGACGAAGCCGTCGCCGACATCGCGTCGGGCGAGGCCAGCGTGTTCGCACTGCGCTGTCACAATCTTCCGGCGAGCGCGGAGCTGACTGAGACACTCGCGACCGCCTTCCTGTTCACCAATGCGATCCTGATGGCTCGATCCCAGCGCAAGATCGTCAAGCTCGTAACGCTCGACGTTGACGATGAGTCGCTGCGCTACAGCTATGCGAACAGCTTCCGCGCCCTGTTCGACAGCGAATTTTCGAGCCTCGATAATGTCGAGCGCTGGCACAGTTATCTCGAGGAACGCCAGCATATTGCGGTTGGCGCGCTCGAAGACACCCAAAAGGCGATTGAATTTTTCCGCCATGCCGGGATCAGCCGGTCAGCAAGCGCGCTCCATCGCGCGGATGTCTATATGGGCATGGAAAAAACCGCAGCGAGCGAGAGTGCCGGCGGGCAATATTCGTTCGATGATGCCAATATCTACGCGCCCAAGCTGGTCGGTGCGAACAGCCGCACCGCGATAGCACTGAAGAGTGTATTCTTGGCCGATGGCGTGAAAGTCCGCACTGGACGCCGGGGCCAGAATGTCGTGATCGAGCTCGATTGCGCGCATGCGAATGACGGGATCCGCGAATGGCTTGCCCATATCGAACGCATCCTGGCGCTCGATTTCTATCGGCTGGGTGTCTGAGGCTTGCTGCTAGGCCAGCGTCGCACGGATCAGGCCGCGCACCGCGTTGCCGATCAGAAAGCCGCCAGCAAGATCTGCGCGTGTCAGGTCCTGTTCGACCGCCCTGCCTTCTGCGATCAGTGTCTCGCGCAAAATTCCGGGTAGCAACCCGCGGCTAAGCGGCGGGGTGACCAGCTTCCCGTCGCGCTCGACGAACAGGTTGGTGAAGCAGCCCTCGGTGAGGAAGCCCTCATCATCCTCGAGCAGCGTTTCAAACGTCTCGCCACCAACACAGGCATCCGCATACACAGTGCGCGCGGTCGTCTTGTGGTTGAGCCGGAAATCTTCGGCCACCGCGTTACGCGGCGCGATTGCCACTGGGACAGGCTCTTTCGGCGGGTCGGCAATCGGTCGGATCTCGATCGCCAGCCGCCCTTGCACAGAAGCCAGCATGCGAACCTTCGAGGCTTCCTTGACCCGAAATGTCGCGGCTTGCAGCTCGTTACGCGCGGCGTGGCGATCAAAGGCAAAACCAAGCGCCCGCGCACTTGCGCGCATCCGGGCGAGATGCTGTTCGAGATGCGCGACACCCTCCACCGGGTCAAAGCGCATCGTCTCGATGAGGTCAAAACGGGGTTGTCCTTCAGTCACAAAGGCCCCCTTGGCCAGGCATTCGCGCCATTCATCCTCCGCCACGCTATCCGCGACAATGCCCGATCCCAATCCCAGCGTCGCGCTCGATGCGCCATTCTCCAGCACGAGCGTCCTGATGGCAACATTGAACGCCGCATCGCCGCTCGGATCAATCCAGCCGATCGACCCTGTATATGCTCCGCGCGGCCCGGCCTCGAGTTCGGATATGATTTCCATCGCGCGAATCTTCGGCGCACCGGTTATCGATCCGCAGGGATAGATGGCCCGGACAAGATCAATGGCAGAGCGGCCCGGATTCAGTTTCGCGTGCACTGTTGATGTCATCTGGTGCACCGTCGGATAGGTTTCAACATGGAAGAGCGATGGAACATCGACACTGCCCGGTGCGGCTTCCCTGCTGAGATCATTGCGCAACAGATCGACGATCATCAGATTTTCCGCGCGTTGCTTCGGATCCGATTTGAGTGTCTCACGCACCGCCGCATCTTGTGCGGGATCGTCGTGGCGCTCCGCGGTGCCCTTCATGGGGCGTGCGGTGATTTCACCATCAGCAAGCGAAAAGAATAGCTCGGGTGAGAGGGATAGCAGCCAGTGCGCGCCGGTCCACACAATTCCACCATAACCGGCGAGCGATCCGGATCGCAGCTGCGCATAGACAGCCATCGGACTGCCCACGAGCTTTGCATCACAGGCGAAGGTCAGGTTCGTCTGATAGATATCGCCGGCCGCGATATAGCGCTGCGCGCGTTCGAAAATCTTCTCATATCCGCTTTGCGTGATCCGCGGTTCCGGACGACCAGCCCAGGCACCAGCTGGATCTGGAATCCGTTCGGCAACGCTGTCCGGGGCAATCCGTTCAACCCCCTTGAACAATCCGAACCAGAGCAATGGCGGGGCGGCATCGGGCATGCCTCGGCGCAATGGCGCGAGCTTGTCCTCGATCGCCAATCCCGCTTCATAGGCCAAATAGCCGGCTGCATGCAGGCCGCTGGTTTGGGCCGATTCCAACCTCTCAAGCGCTGGTTCAATCTCGTCATATGAGCGCGCTTCGACGGTTTCGACGGGGCGGGTAAACAGCCGTGCATCGGCGCCGTCCCGGCGGGCATCGTCGAGCAGCACAAAGGGCGCATCGGTGGAAATCAACTCGCTCACCCCTGCCCCATGCCAAGCATTGACGCGGATCGCCAGTTGCATGCGCTTCCGACAATTGCCATGTCACCGGCCATGACTGATGAAGCCCCCCTCAAAGCAGCGATTATTCCCGTAACGCCGCTCCAGCAGAATAGCACGCTTATCTGGTGCACCAAGACAATGCGCGGAGCCTTTACCGATCCAGGTGGCGATCTCGACAAGCTGAAAGCGGCTGCAAAGCAGATGGGCGTCACGATCGAAAAATTGCTGGTGACCCATGGGCATCTCGATCATTGCGGGCAAACCAAGATCCTCGCTGACGAGCTGGGCGTTCCAATCGAAGGTCCGCATGAAGCCGATCGGTTCTGGATTTCGCGTCTCGAGGATGATGGCAAGAAATGGGGCTTTGCCGGCAAGGTGTTCGAGCCCGATCGCTGGCTCGACAATGGCGACCAAGTCACGGTCGGCGAGCTAACGCTCGACGTCTATCACTGCCCCGGCCACACGCCCGGCCATATCGTTTTTCATCATCCCGAATCGAAATTCGCGATTGTCGGCGACGTGCTGTTCCAGGGATCAATCGGGCGCACCGATTTCCCGATGAGCAATCATCAGGACCTAATCGATGCGATTACCCAGAAGCTGTGGCCGCTGGGTAATGAGACCGCATTCGTCCCGGGCCATGGCCCGATGTCCACATTTGGCCGCGAACGTCAGACCAATGGCTTCGTTGCCGATCGTATTTTGGCAAACGCCTGAGCCAGCTTAGCCGGCGCTTGACGTAGGCACTGTCTCCATGCCGACAAAAGATGTGCCCGAATAGGCGATGACGAGCGCGTAGATCGCCAGG
This sequence comes from Parasphingopyxis sp. CP4, assembly GCF_013378055.1. NCBI lineage: Bacteria > Pseudomonadati > Pseudomonadota > Alphaproteobacteria > Sphingomonadales > Parasphingopyxidaceae > Parasphingopyxis > Parasphingopyxis sp. CP4. Next base: position 1,904,897 of record NZ_CP051130.1, read on the forward strand.
CCGAGCAGCACGAGCAGTGTCGATATCGTGCCGAAGGCCCTGAGCTTGCCGATGCCGTCCATCCCGAATCCATGGGCAATACGGCCGAGAATGTAGATAATGGCCGCGCCCCAGAGCCAGATATTGCTGCCCCAGGCTAGTTCGACCAGGCCGAGCAGGATCAGGAAAAACGGCGTATATTCAACGAAATTCGCATGGGCGCGCATCCGACGGATAACCGCTTCATTGCCGCCGTCGCCGACCGAAACTTTTTCTGACGTGCGGACACGACCGACGCGCACAGCGAGCCATATGTTCAGCAGCGCGGCGGCTGCGGCGATAATGAGTGTGATTTCAAGCTTCATGGCGATCCCCGTCCATTGTCATTCTTGTATGGTTGTCGCCCCTCGCATGCAGCCGGAAAGGTTGCAAGCGCGGTCAAATCCGCTATATGCGCCCGACTTCACCGCTAAACGGGATTGAGATCGTGCGGCAGCCTTGATGGCCGCCGGAGAAACTCGTAATGCCGTTGGCGAAACAGTATTTTGGTATTTGCAAGCAATTAAGGTGCCGACATGGCCGTTCCGAAGAGAAAAGTATCGCCCTCCCGCCGTGGCAATCGCCGCGCACATGACGCGCTGAAAGCCGAAGCATTCGGCGAATGCCCGAATTGCGGTGAGCTGAAGCGCCCGCACCATATGTGCCAGGCATGTGGCCATTATAACGGCCGCGAAATTCTGCCGATTGACGCTTAGGCGAGGGCCGGAGCAGATCGAATGAACCAGGCGCCCCGTATCGCCATCGATGCGATGGGCGGCGATGTGGGTCCGGAAGTGATGGTGGGAGGCGCAGCCGCTTCCCGCGCTGATTTCCCTGATCTGCATTTCCTGTTTTTTGGCGATGAAGCGGCGATCCGCACCGAGATCGCGAAACATAAAAATCTTTCTGACAATGTCGACGTTATCCATACCGATGGCGTGATTGCGGGCGAGGACAAGCCGAGCCAAGCGCTTCGGCGTTCCAAAGATTCGTCCATGGGCCTCGCCATCGCCGCGGTAAAACAGGGCGATGCAGAAGCCGCCCTGTCCGCTGGCAATACCGGCGCGCTGATGGCCATCGCCAAAGTTGCCCTGCGCACAATGGAAGGTATCGAACGGCCCGCTATTTCCGCTTTGCTGCCAACGTTGGGCAAGACCGATGTGGTGATGCTCGATCTCGGCGCCAATGCAGAGTGTGACGCCGAAAATCTTGTCCAGTTCGCGGTTATGGGCGCGGCCTATGCACGCACCGTGCTCGATATCGAGCGGCCGCGAACCGCGCTGCTCAATATCGGTACGGAAGAGCTCAAGGGCACCGGTATCCTGCAAGAGGCCTCGGCTCAGCTGCGCGCTGCCGAAGCATTGCCGCTTGAGTTTACCGGGTTCATTGAAGGCGATCGCCTGTCGCGCGGTCATGTCGATGTGATTGTAACCGATGGGTTTTCCGGCAATATCGCGCTCAAGACCATCGAAGGCACGGCACGGTTCGTGGCCGACCTAATCCGGCAAGCTTTTACCAGCTCGCTACGGTCAAAATTCGGATTCCTGCTGTCACGCCCCGCTGCGCATTTGCTACGCCGGACGCTGGATCCCAACAATCATAATGGCGGGGTGTTCCTCGGCCTGAACGGACTTGTCGTGAAGAGCCATGGCGGAGCCGATGCCAATGGCGTGCGCAATGCGATCGGCGTCGCGGCAAAAATGGCGATGGCCGATATCACACGAAAGATTTCCACCGATCTTGAGAATTTTCCGAAGCAAGCGATCAAGGACGCAGCTGAATGACCATGAAATCGGCGATCCTCGGGACAGGCTCTTGCCTGCCCGCACGGCGCGTCAGCAATGATGAGCTGGCGGAAACGGTCGACACGTCTGACGAATGGATTATCGAGCGGACCGGCATCCATAGCCGCCATATCGCCGATGACAGCGAGACAACAGCCAGCCTTGGAACGATCGCCGCGGAACGGGCTCTGGAGGCAGCCGGGCTCGACGCCGCCGATATCGACCTGATTGTACTGGCGACATCCACGCCCAATCAAACCTTCCCTGCCTCCGCCACGATCATCCAGACGAATCTCGGTATTGCCGACTGCGTCGCGTTTGACGTTCAGGCCGTTTGTTCCGGTTTTCTTTATGCGGTGACAGTGGCGGATAATATGATTCGGGGTGGTAGCGCGCACAAGGCATTGGTGATCGGATCGGAAACGTTCAGCCGGATCCTCGACTGGGAAGACCGCGGCACCTGTGTCCTGTTTGGCGACGGTGCCGGTGCAATCGTGCTGGGTGGCGAAGACGGAGAACGCGGCATATTGGCGTCGCGCCTCCATGCCGACGGCCGGCACAATCAGCTCCTCTATGTCGATGGCGGTCCGTCAACGACTGGCACCGTTGGCAAGCTGCGCATGAAGGGCCGCGAGGTATTCCGCCATGCAGTCGTCAATCTCGCCAATGTCTTGCATGAGACGCTTGATGCAGCCGGGCTCGCTGCAGAGGATGTCGACTGGGTCGTTCCGCATCAGGCGAATCGGCGAATTCTTGATGCAACAGCCAAGAAATTGGGTCTTCCGGCAGAAAAAATTGTGATCACTGTGGACCAACATGCCAACACATCTGCGGCATCGGTACCGCTTGCACTTGATACCGCGATTCGTGACGGACGCATCAAACGCGGGGATATATTGGCGTTGGAGGCCATGGGTGGGGGCTTTACCTGGGGCGCATCAATCGTCCGATACTGATACAAATCAATTGCCTATGGGATTTGCCCGATGGGCCCGTGTGCGGTATAAATTGTTTCATAAATAAGTCTTTGGGGGGGTTGTGATGAGCGATGCAGGAACATTGACGCGTGCGGACCTTGCAGATTCAGTACATGAGACACTTGGATTGTCCCGTGCAGATTCTGCGCAATTGGTGGAATCCGTGCTCGACCATATGTCTGATGCACTCACCGATGGTGAGAATGTGAAGATTTCCGGTTTTGGCAGTTTTGTCCTGCGGGACAAGGGAGAGCGCATCGGACGTAATCCCAAGACCGGTATCGAAGTGCCAATCGCACCGCGCCGGGTGCTGACCTTCCGGGCCAGCCAATCGATGCGTGAAACCATCTCGCAAGGCAGCTGAATCGGAGAGCGATGTCCAAAGACGCTGACGCCTTTCGCACAATCGGTGAGCTTTCGGACGAACTGGACGTCGCCCAGCATATCCTGCGCTACTGGGAAACCCGCTTTCCTCAACTCCAGCCGCTAAAGCGAGCGGGAAACCGCCGCTATTACCGGCCAGAAGACGTTGCGCTGGTAAAGCGCATACACGGCTTACTCAACGAAGATGGATACACAATTCGTGGCGTTCAGAAGGTGCTGGCCGGCAAGCGGGCAGAACGTGCGCCCACCACGGCCAGCCCAAACCAGTCCGAAACCGGTGTCACGGCCGATATGGTGAGCAAACTCAAATCGGCACGCGCCAATTTGGCCAAAGCGCTGAGCTAGTCGGCCAAAACCAGCGCTTCAGCGATCAATTTGCGCACATTGTCGATACCGTAAAGCGCAGCAAAGCTGCCCATGCGCGGCCCCTGGCTCGTGCCGAGCAAGGTTTCGTACAGTGCCTTGAACCAGTCACGTAACGGTTCAAATTCGTGTCGTTTGCCGATTTCGAACACGGCGTTTTGGATAGTTTCGGCATCCGCATCTGCAGGCATATCGGCCAGCGCGCTATCGAGATCCCGCAAGGCGGCCGCCTCGCGTTCATCTGGTGCACGGCGTTGCAATGTATCGGCGACGAAATCCCGGAAATAGGCAAGCGCATGGCCGATCAGCGCATCGAGTGCCGGATCTGTTTCCGGGCTGGCATCGGGCGCATAGCGCTGGACAAAGCCCCAGATCAGATCCGTGTCATCGGTGCTCGCCACGCCAACCAGATTGAGAAGCAGGGCAAAACTGATCGGCATATGCGGCGCCGGCGGGTTGCCATTGTGCACATGATGCACAGGGTTTGGCAGACGCTGTTCGATCGGCTGGTCCGGGTAAGCGCTGAGAAAACGATGATATTCGTCCACTGCCTTCGGAATGACCCCGAAGCTCAGCTGCTTGGCCTTTTTCGGATCGCGATAGATGTAAAAGCTCAGCGATTCCTGCGGCGCATAGGTCAGCCATTCATCGATGCTGACACCATTGCCCTTGGTCTTTGATATCTTCTGGCCATTCTCATCAAGGAACAGCTCATAGTTGAAGCCTTCGGGTGGCTTGGCGCCCAGCACGCGGGTGATCTTTGAGCTCTGCGTCACCGAATCGATGAGATCCTTGCCCGCCATTTCGTAATCGACACCCAGCGCCGTCCAGCGCAGCGCCCAATCGACCTTCCATTGGAGCTTGGCCTGACCGCCAAGAATGCAATGCTCAATCGCTTCATCGGTTGCCGGATCCACAAAGCGGACGATGCCCCCACTCGGATCGACGACTTCGACAGGGACCTGCAACACTTTACCGCTGACCGGGGATATCGGCAGCACGGGCGAATAGGTCGCGCGCCGCTCCTCACCCAGCGTTGGCAGCATCACATCCATGATCTTGTCATAACGCGTCAGCACGAGCGTCAGCGCTTCGTCAAAGCGCCCCGACTGATAGCAATCGGATGACGCCAGGAACTCATAGTCAAAGCCAAAGCGATCCAGGAACTGGCGCAGCATCGCATTGTTGTGCGCGGCAAAACTTTCATGCTCCGTATCGAACGGATTGGGTACGCGGCACAGCGGTTCATCCAGATGTTCGGCCAGCATGCCCTGGTTCGGCAGATTCTCGGCGACCTTGCGCATCCCGTCCATATCGTCGGAAAAGGCGATAAGCTTGGTCGGATAATCGCTCAGCTCGCTAAATGCATGGCGCACCATCTCCGTCCGCGCGACTTCCTGAAAAGTCCCCAGATGCGGCAGGCCGCTCGGCCCATAGCCGGTTTCGAACAGGATCGGCGAGCCATCCGGCTTGCCGTCCGGATAGCGTTTCAACAGCTTGCGCGCTTCCTCATAGGGCCAAGCTTTGGATATCAATGCAGCGTCGCGCAGCGCGTTCATGTTGCTCTTTCGTTCTCATTGGGCGATTGGGATAGGCCCGTGGCTGAATCAGACGTCCCTCTACCCTATCGCGCGCTCCATGCCACCCATGGCGGCATTTGGATAGCCTCGTCCGATGGCGAGATTCGCGAAAGCGGACGCGGCGAAGCCATTGCCGCAGCCGCCGAAACGCCGATGATCGTCCTCAACGCCCCGATGACGGGTCAAAGGCTTGGTTACTCCGAACTATCCGGCCTCGATCTTCTTGAACTCTTTGCCTTTGTCCATCCCGCCCGTTTCACTGTGCCAACGCCGACCGGCATTGCGCGCACCCTTGGCCTGCCTGTTCCCGAGGACGATGAGGATGCTGCAATGCTGCTCCTCGACGCAGCGAAGCATTTACTCGACACGCTGAGCTGGAAAGACTGGGGAGAGCGTGAAGGCGCCTGGACATCGGCGCAGAGCCTGTTCCGCTTGCGCTGGCCCTGGGCAGCCGCAGTGGCGGAGCGGATCGAGAAACCGAAACAGGCCGAGCGCTGGCTTTTCTCCCGCCTGCCCGAATGGGAGGACCAGCCGCCCCGACCGGCGCCGCAAACTCTAACCATGGACGAGCATCAAACCGTCGATCGGCTGGAAACACTGGTCGGCGAAGATGCCGAACGCCGCGAAGGCCAGCGCGACTATGCCCGCGCGGCGGCCCAGTCATTCAACCCACGCCCCGCACCCGGAAAGCCCAATATGCTGATCGCCGAAGCCGGCACCGGGATTGGCAAAACGCTCGGTTATCTGGCGCCGGCTTCGTTATGGGCCGAGCAGGCGGACGGCGCGGTCTGGCTCTCCACCTATACCAAGGCACTGCAGCGCCAGCTCGATCGCGAGACCGAGCGGATATTCCCCGATCCTGTCGAACGGCGCGAAAAGGTCGTGGTCCGCAAGGGGCGCGAAAATTATCTCTGCCTGCTCAACCTTGAAGATGCGCTGCAAGGTGGGTTCGCCGGGCGGGCTGCGATCCTGGCTCAGCTCGTCGCGCGCTGGGCCGCATACAGCAAGGATGGCGATATGGTCGGCGGTGATTTGCCGGGCTGGCTGACAACACTTTTCCGCCGGGCCGGTGCCACCGCGCTGACCGACCGGCGCGGTGAGTGCGTCTTTGCTGGCTGCCCGCATTACCGCAAATGTTTCATCGAACGCTCGTCGCGCGCCGCAGAAAATGCCGATCTTGTCATCGCCAACCACGCGCTGGTGATGATCATGGCGGAGCGGCGACGCGAGGATTCAGCCGCGCTCACCCGCATCGTCTTTGATGAGGGCCATCACCTGTTCGACGCCGCGGACTCGACCTTTTCTGCGGCACTGACTGGTCAAGAAGCGATCGAGCTAAGGCGCTGGATCATCGGGCCGGAGGGCAAGCATCGCGGCAGGCGGCGGGGCCTCTCCGCCCGGTTGATGGATGTAGCCTCCTATGATGAGGCCGGCGGCGAAGCGATCGAGGCCGCCAATGCCGCCGCTGCCGCCTTGCCGGGCGATAGCTGGCTGGGCCGAATTGCCGAGGGCATTCCCTTGGGGCCGATCGAGAAGCTGCTCGCTGCTGTTCGCGCGACGGTCTATTCACGGGCGAGCGCTCAGGATGCGGGCTATGGGCTTGAGACCGAGGCCGCGGAGCTCGACGGCGCGCTGATCGCCGCCGTCGGCGCGGCCAGCGAGGCGCTGGAAAGCCTGCACCGACCGCTCGCTATTCTGCGCCAACGCCTGGAAGCGGTTCTCGAGGATGCTCCCGATTGGCTCGACAGCCAGGCCCGAGCGCGGATCGAAGGCGCGATGATGGGGCTCACGCTGCGCGGCCAGATGATCGCCTCCTGGATTGCCTTGCTTGCCCGGCTAGGTGGACCGGCAGATCCCGATTTTGTCGATTGGCTCGCGATCGATCGCTATGAAGGCCGCGAATATGATATCGGCCTCCATCGCCACTGGCTGGACCCGACCAAGCCACTGGCCGACACCGTCATCAAGCCCGCCCATGGGCTGATCGTCACCTCAGCCACGTTGAAAGGCGGAGAGGATTGGGATGCCGCCGAGACGCGCGCGGGCGCTCAGCATCTCGATTTTGCACCCGATCGTTTCGATGCGCCGAGCCCGTTCGACTATGGCGCCAATAGCGAGGTGCTCATCGTTACGGACGTCAAAAAAGGCGACCTTGCCGCCCTTGCGGGTGCCTATGCCAAGTTGATCGAGGCGGCCAATGGTGGGACGCTCGGTCTGTTTACGGCTATCGCGCGCCTGAAAGCCGTCCATGCCCGGATCGCGGATCGGCTGGCGCGCAACGGATTGCCGCTCTTCAGCCAGCATGTGGATCCGATTGATACCGGAACGCTGATCGACATATTCCGCGACGATCCGCACGCCTCGCTCTTGGGCACAGACGCGCTGCGCGACGGGGTTGATGTGCCCGGCCACTCGCTGAGACTCGTTCTCCTGGAAACCGTGCCCTGGCCGCGGCCGACCGTGCTCCATGCGGCGCGCAAGCTGGCCAATGGCGGAAACGCCTATGTCGACCGGGTTGTCCGTGCGCGCCTTGCCCAGGCCTTTGGGCGGTTGATCCGACGCACGGATGATAAGGGCATGTTCGTATTGCTGTCGGCCGCCACCCCGTCTCGCCTCCTGACCGCCTTTCCCGAAGGGACACCAGTTGCACGCGTCCCGCTCGACGAAGCCGTTGCCCGCGTGGCCGCGCGACTTTCTTCTGTCACGGATTTCGGGCAACAGGTGACAAAGCCCAAACCCGTGGAGACTAAATGAAGCGCCTGATCCTGCTGCGTCACGCCAAATCGAGCTGGGATGACCCGGTTAAGCGCGATTTTGACCGCCCACTCAATGCCAAGGGCAAGCGGGCGGCGCAGCTGATGGGCGAGCATATGCAAGAGGAAGGCGTGATGTTCGATGCCGTCATCGCCTCACCGGCCGTCCGCGTCGTTGAAACCCTGGAAAGCGTGGCCAAGGGCTATGGCGAGAAGATCGAGCCTGAATGGGATCGCCGCGCCTATCTGGCCTCCAACATGACACTGCTCGACATTGTCCATGAGGCGTCCGATGAACATGACGCAATCATCCTGGCGGGCCATAATTCCGGGCTTGAGGACCTGGTCCTTCTGCTCGTGCCGGACAGCAAGGGCGATGCGGCCCGCGCTGCGGTCGAGGAGAAATTCCCGACCTGTGCGCTCGCTGAGATGGAGTTCGACGTCGATGGTTGGGAAGATCTAGCGCCAGGCACCGGCAGATTGCTCCGCTATGTGCGACCGCGTGATCTTGATTCAGAGCTCGGCCCGGACGATCCCAAGTAGAAAGGGCGTCCCGGCCACCCGGAACGCCCTCTCCATTATATCGGTAATGAACCTAGTCGGCTGATCCATGCACGGCCATCAAGTCGACACCGCTTGGACGTTCGCCGCCATTGGCTTCGATCCAATCATAGATCTTGTTCTGAAGCACAGCCATCGGCAGCGCGCCGGTATCGAGCACCTGTTCGTGGAACGCGCGAATATCGAACGCATCGCCAAGTGCGGCTTCGGCCTGGGCACGCAGTGCCTGGATCGTCAGTGCGCCGACCTTGTATGCCAGTGCCTGGCTCGGGATCGCGATATAGCGTTCGACTTCCGATGTTGCCTCGACATTGGTCATGCCTGAATTGGCAAGCATATATTCGATCGCCTGTTCCCGCGTCCAACCCTTGGAATGCAGGCCAGTGTCGACAACCAGCCGCATTGCGCGGAGCATCTCGTCGTTGAGATGGCCAAAGCGCTGATAGGGATCGGTGAAGAGACCCAGTTCCGGTCCAAGGGTTTCGGAATAGAGCGCCCAACCTTCAACAAAGGCCGTGTTGCCACCAAAGCGCATGAAGTTCGGTAGATCTTCATTTTCCTGGGCAAGGCTGATCTGGAAGTGATGTCCCGGCGCACCTTCGTGGAGATACAGGGTTTCCATTCCCGGTGTCAGGCGTTCTTCGAGATTATAGGCATTGTAATAGAAGATGCCCGGACGGGATCCATCGGGCGTACCACCGCGATAGGATCCACCGGCTGCTGTCGCTTCGCGGAACGGCTCAACCGCACGAATTTCCAGCGGGCTGGTCGGCAAGGTTTGGAACAGCTCATTGATGCGCGTATCGACGCGTTCGCCAATCCGGTAATATTCCTCACCCAGCCATTCACGGGTTTCCGGTTTGAACTGCGGATCGGTGCGGATGTGCTCGAAGAATTCTGCAAGCGTGCCTTCAAAGCCGACTTCATCGCGAACTGCTTCGAACCCACGCGTAATGCGCGCGACTTCGGCAAGGCCGAGATTGTGAATATAGTCCGGCGTCAGATCGAGCGTCGTCGTATCACGGACCATCTGGGCATAGAGCTGATCGCCGCCCTGCATATGGCTCAGGCCAACCCCTTCGCGCGCAAGCGGCAGATATTCGTCGCGCAGGAAATCACGCATCCGCGTGTAGCTATCGAGAATATCCTGGGTTGCCTGGCGATAGGCGGCTTCAAGCCGGGTCTGATCTTCCGCCGAAAAATCTTCCGGGAAGTTTTGTGCCGGGGTGAAGTAAGGACTTTCGTCCACGCCCTGGGCGAGCTGCCCGTCAAGCTGTTCGATCACCCGGCCGATCGTCATCTGGCTTTCAAAAACGCCCGATTCCATCCCTTCGCGGAACCGTGCAATGGCGCGATCACTGATTGCGATGAAATCCCGGTGACGGCTGAGATTATTCTCATAATCCTCGACCGTACCGAACGGCACAGGGCCGTTGGTGGTCGCGATGGTCGGATAGAAAGTGTGGAATCCGGAGAAGTGATTGACGGGACGAACCAGTGTCAGCGCCAGCAACTCCGGCGAGAAATCGCGGATCTGCTCTTCGCGACCGCGTTCGAAAATATCATAGGCAATCTGGTTGGTTTGGGTGAGCGCGTCGCGATCGATTTCACGAAGGGCGGCAAGTTCGCTCTGCGCCGCACCGAGTTCGCCAGCAATATATTCATCGGTCAGGAAATCACCGAGGCGATCAGCATAGCGCATGTCCCCGCGGAACAAGGCGGCGATCGGGTTGCGGCGGAGATTGTCCTCATCGCTGGCCGCAAAGAGGGCACGTAGGCGCTGATCTTCTGTCATTTCAGCATCGGCGGCCTCAGTGGCACCATGATGATCGGCCTGAGCCGGTACAGCCGCAAAGGCGGTCGAAGCGAGAAGGGCTATGCTCAAATAGCGAAAGGGTGTGCGGTTCATTATGTCATGCTCCTGGAAGTCGATGTGTGTTGCCTAGGCAATACAGTTCAGAATGTCTAGAGGATTTACTGTTGCGCGCCCTAGCAGCTGTTGCGGGGCGCTTCAGATTGGTTGTCCGGGGTCGTCGCCATACGATCTGTTGCCGCTATGGCGCTGCCCGGCTGATGTTGCAGAGCAGCCGCCGTTACCGCGACGAAAAGGACGATCGAGAGTACGAATACGGCCTGTCTCATAGATGATAGATCCCCAGTTATTCGAACGGAGATGGAGCAACAGCGCCGCCCGCGCCACGATCAATCCACCAATCACCGGTGCCCATCGGCGAACGACAGGCAGAATTCTGCGGTTGGCAGGTCGATTATCCGTACTGGCTGGGCGCACCCTGGATCCAGGGCATCTCGCGGAACCATTTGGTGATGATATATTTGACGCCCTTGCGAACCTTCATCCCTTGGTGGAGCGCCCATTCATTGGGATCGCCCTCATAGGTCAAATTGTTCCAGCATAGGAGTTTACCCTTCTCGGCATGGAACATCTTGCCGAGCCGCTTGAACCGCGTCGCACCGCCGACCTGGGTGTCATTGAGGAAAACCATCGCCGTCCAGATCCGCTGGCCGCCCTGATCCTTCTCGGTCTTCCAATAATCCTGGTCATGGTAGAACCAGTCATTATGCGGCTTGAACTGCTGGCCAACTTCATAACGCTGGCCTTGAATCGTTTCGCCATTGACCTCTGGAATACCCATAAATTGCGTGATCTTCTTTTCGATCCGATCGATCGCCGGTTCCTGTCGATTGAAATCGGTGCTGGAGCTGGTGCGAAACTCGGTATCGTCGGTGCTCGAGAGGAGTGTTGACGGCCGCGCATCGCGATCGATCTTCTCGACCAGCAACTGGCATTCTTCATCGGACAGGAAATTGCGACAAGTATAAATATCGATATTGCGCGTCGGCACCCGCTGGATATCCGGATGATTCTCAATATGCGCGATAATCTCGCGGTTCCGCTCGGCCAATATGGACTTGTCGGTGATGCTCATGGTCGTTGCGCTATCAAATCACGCGATTCGTTCCTAGTCCGTTTGATTGCGCGCTCCAGCTATTCGATCGGCCGACCGCGCACCATGACATAATCGACATCGTTCAAAGCAGAGATGTCAGCCTGCGGATCGCCACGCACGGCGATCAGATCGGCAGAATAACCAGGTGCCAGGCGCCCGATCTCTTCTTCCATGCCAAGCACTTCTGCCGCTCCAATCGTCGCCGAGCGCAAGACTTCGGTTGGCGTCATGCCGACCAGATCGACATACATGGCAAATTCTTCGGCATTGCGACCATGCTCAAACACTCCAGCATCGGTGCCGAAGACAACCCGGACACCCCGCGCATGGGCATTGCGCGCTGCCTGGCCGACGACCGATAATGTTTCGCGAACCTTCACTTCGACTTGCGGCGTAAAGACCCCGGTACCCAGCCGTTCGCGGATTCCGGTATAGGCCATCAGCGTCGGCACAAAGGCGGTTCCGTTCACGCGCATCGCCTCAAGCGCAGCATCATCGGCAAAGGTTCCATGTTCGATCGTATCGACGCCGGCACGTGCAGCCGCCTCGATCCCACGCGGGCCATGGGCGTGCGCCGCGACATGCATGCCAAGCCCATGCGCGGTCGTTACAATCGCGCGCATCTCTTCATCGGTGAAATGCTGGTCGAGGCCGCGCGCCTGCTGGCTCAGCACCCCGCCGGTTGCGGTGATTTTGATGAAATCGCTTCCGCGCCGCCCTGCCTCACGGACCCGCGCGGCGCATTCGACTGCGCCTGTGCAGGTGTTATGGCCATCGAGCACGGCGAGGACATCTTCACGGAACCCCGACACATCGCCATGGCCGCCAATGATCGACAGGCCGCGACCCGATGTCAGGATGCGCGGACCCGGCAATCGTCCCTCGGCGGTGGCCCGGCGCAACGCATGGCCGACATCGCTGCCGATGCCCGGAACACGGACGGTGGTGAACCCTGCGCGCGCCGTGATCGCCATATTAGTCACGGCAAGTACGGCACTCCATTCTTGGGTCTCCACCGTCTGGTCACGATAATCCGTGCCGGGATTGCCGCCCAAATGCGAATGCATCTCGATCAAACCTGGGAGAACGGTGTGCCCGGAAAGATCGACCAGTTCCGTGCCTTCATCGGCGGGCGTATGACCATCATCGATACTGACCACACGGCCTTCGCGGACGGTGATCGTAGAAGGACCGCGCGCAGCTGATCCAGCTTCGGTAATCACGCTTCCGGCATGGATGAAGGTGGTGCCGTCTTGTGCCGGAGCGGCAGTGGCAGCGCACAACAGAGCAGCGATCGAAAATAGACGTAGCATGGCGTATCCCCTTTCCATCCATGCTGCGGATTTGGTGCGTCTGTGGCAAGCCCAAAGAGAAACGGCCCGAAGCGGGGTGCTTCGAGCCGTTCTCAGTTAGGATGGATCGGCGACCTAGTAGAAGAAGTCGTGGATCACATCGACGACATAGCCGTCTCTGGTGTCGATCAGCAGGACATCGTCATAGTAACGGATCCAGCGATAGGTCCCATAGGCCGCAGGCAAGCGGTAGCGCCATGGATCATCCAGCCAGTAGCGCGATCCGAAGAAGGCAGCGCCGATATAGAGGCCGATGTCGAACCGCCGATAGCGATATCCCCGATACGGCGCATAGTAGCGACCAAGCCGATAGAGGTTACGGTTATAGTTGCGATAATGCCGCCAATTGTAGCGACGATCCGAACGCCATGCCCTGCGGTTCCAGCGCCGATCATAGCGCCGTTCTGCCCGGCGACGATCATAGCGACGATCCTGGCGCCGTTCATAGCGACGATCCGCACGACGATCCTGGCGGCGTTCGTAGCGGCGATCTGCACGCCGGTCCTGACGCCGATCAATGCGGCGATCCGCGCGCCGATCCTGGCGGCGATCGACCTGGCGATTGGGTCGGTTGGCGCGGCGCTCGGTCCGATTTACGCGATTGCCCTGGGCGTTCCCGCGATTGGCGCGACGCTCGGTCCGATTTACCCGATTGCCCTGGGCGTTCCCGCGATTGGCGCGACGCTCGGTCCGATTTACCCGATTGCCCTGGGCGTTCCCGCGATTGGCGCGACGCTCGGTTCGGTTCGCGCGATTTCCTTGGCGATTCGCGCGATTACCTTGGCGGTTCGCACGATTGGCGCGACGCTCCGTCCGATTGGCGCGATTGGCTTGACGGTTCGCACGATTGGCTCGGCGTTCCGCCCGGTTGGCGCGATTGGCTTGGCGGTTCGCACGATTGGCGCGACGCTCTGTTCGGTTAGCGCGGTTGCCTTGCCGATTGGCCCGGCGTTCGCCACGCTGCAGCATCGCTACTTCAATCGCAGGTGCATTGGCATTGGCAAGTGCGCCTTCCCTAAAATTCTGTGCTTGTGCCGGAACGGTGAGAGCCGGTATTCCCGCACTCGCCGCCAGCAACAAAGCGACCAGCTTGATACGCATAAGTTACGTCCTTCCATCTCTGGCGGCACGGGACTGGCCACCTCATGAAAGCCTTGTACGGACATCGCTATGAGACGAGCCTGAACCCTTGAGTCAGGAAACAGCAAGATTTCATTAACGACAGCTCAAACGGGCTAGCTCAGCAATTAATCCGAAACGATACGCCCAGGATCATCGGTTTCGCTATCGTCTGGCGGCGTGAGCGCATCGACATTTGCGGCCGCATCTTCAGGATCAATTCCCGGTGGCGGTGCGGCTGCCAACCGCTCTTCTCCCCGCGACACACGCGCGGCCAGCCGGATCGCTTCGCGCATACGTGGATAGGTTCCACAGCGACAGATATTGGTGATGGCCTCGTCAATCTCATCATCGCTGGGATTGGAATTACTGTCGATCAATGCAGCCACCGCCATGATCACACCGGACTGACAATAGCCGCATTGCGGCACCATATTCTCGATCCATGCCTGCTGGACGGGATGGTCTCGGGCTCGGGACAGCGCCTCGATCGTCGTGATGAACGCGCCTTCCGCATCAGCAATGGTGAGCTGGCAGGACCGGACGGCCCGACCATCAAGATTGACCGTGCACGCTCCGCATACGCCGATCCCGCAGCCATATTTGGTTCCGGTCAAGTTTGAGGCATCGCGGAGCGCCCAAAGCAGAGGCGTGCGTGGATCCATACGATAATGCACGGGCTGGCCGTTGACGGTCATGCGGGTCATGGAACGACTCTAGCGCGGATTGATCACAATGTTAGGGGGCGATTGAGCCGCCCCGTGGAATAGTCGCGGCGTTACTCCCGCCAGCTGGTGTCGATCTTGTCGATCTGGCGCACCCAGGCATCGAATTCCGCCCGACCCGGTTCGGCCGAAGCCTGGGTCTGGAACAGATCGCGCTGGTGCACATCGACCACCTCCTGCGATACGACGACCGGATCGCCGGCAGTCATCGTGGCAACCTGGATCTCGCAGGCCCGCTGCAGCGCCCAATATTGGATCAGCGCCAGCGGCAGGCTGCGCGCGATCAGGACCGGACCATGGTTCTTGAGCATCAGGATCCGGTTGTCGCCGAGATTTTCGAGCAGCCGCTCACCTTCCTCTTCGCGCACCGTGACGCCTTCGAAGTCATGATAGGAAATCCGGCCAATAAAGTTGCAGGCATAGAAGTTCACCGGCTGAAGCCCACCCTCCATTGAGCAGACCGCCATGGTCGCCGTGGTATGGGTGTGGATGATGCAATGGGCATCCTTCAAATGCTTGTGGAACAGGCTGTGCTGGACGAAGCCCGCCTTGTTGACCGGAAACTCGCTGCCATCGAGCTTGTTGCCCTCGATATCGATCTTGACGAGATTGGAGGCCTTCACCTCTGAAAAATGCAGCCCATAGGGGTTGATCAGAAAGGCCCCGTCTTCATTGGGCACTTTAACCGTGATGTGGTTGAAGATGGCTTCGTCCCAGCCCATCATGGCGAAGATTCGATAGCAGGCGGCCAGCTCCTGCCGTGCCTCCCATTCTTCCTTGGTCATCTCATCATTGGACGGGGCGATTGTCGTGGCCATCACTATCTCCATAAATTCCGGGGATTTCTCGTATTTTCGCTGAATGCGGCGATAATGTCGAGAGGGTCAAAACGCGCTTTTTGCTTGAAATTTGAGCAATCGGTTGCTAGCTGGCCTCCCGAAGCGCTGCAGAACGCGAGTTCGCGGCGCAATCTTTATTGTGATATCAGACAAATATCCGCCGGCATCATGCGCCCGCGGGACAATATGGTTCGATTGGAGTCAGACGGGTTTATGCAAGTTTCAGTTCGCGACAATAATGTTGATCAGGCGCTCCGCGCGCTCAAGAAGAAGCTGCAGCGCGAAGGTGTGTATCGCGAAATGAAGCTGCGCCGGCATTATGAAAAGCCGTCCGAAAAGCGCGCCCGGGAGCGTGCCGCTGCAATTCGCCGCGCCCGTAAGCTGGAGCGCAAGCGGATGGAACGCGACGGAATTTAGATCTTCCGATACAATCGAAACCGAAAAGGCTGCCTCAGGGCGGCCTTTTTTGTGCCCGCCATGCGCCTATTCGCTGGGTCGGACCCAGGCATTCTCCCGATAGCGATCAAACCAATCGAGAATCGCGGAGACGCGCGCCGCGCTCTGCGATGGCCGGCTGGCATAGCCGCCATGGCTGGCGCCCGGAATGACGATGAACGCGCTCGGCACGCCTTCAAGGAGCAGCGCCGAATAATATTGCGCAGCCTCGCTCACCGGCGTGCGATAATCATTCTCGCCGACCAACACCAAAGTCGGCGTCTCGACATTGTTCATCAACGACAGCGGCGAGCGTGACCAATAGGCCATCGGATCGTCCCAGGGATCGGCAGAAAACCAGTAGCGGTTCACAAAGGCCGGGAGGTCAGAACTGAGCGTCAGGCTGGTCCAGTTGATCACCGGCTTCTGGGTCGCCGCTGCGCGGAAGCGATTCGTCTGGCCAACTATCCAGCTGGTCAGCACGCCGCCGCCCGATCCGCCGGTAACGAACAAGCCGTCGGGATCACCAATGCCCTCGGCAATCACATGATCGATGACGCTCATCAGGTCGTGATAATCATCGCCAGGATAGGCATTCTCGATAAGATTGGCGAACTCGGCACCATAGCTGGTCGAGCCGCGTGGATTGGGCGAAATGACGACATAGCCACCCGCTGCATAGAGCTGGTTATCGGTCGCAAAATGCGGGCCGTAGGCCGCATAAGGCCCGCCATGGATCTCCATGATCACCGGATAGCGCTGACCTGCGACATAGTCCGGCGGGAGCGTAACCCAGGCTTCGATCATCCGGCCATCATGTGAGGACGGGACTTCGATCCGCCGCACTTCTCCCATCCTGCGATGGTTCATCAGATCGCTATTGAGATCGGTGATACGCCGGAGATCGCCCCGACGGACAAGCACAAGATCGGCCGGCCGGGTCGGCTGTTCGTCGGTCGCGACAATCAAGCCATTATCGGCAAGGCTGAAGCTGCCACCCGAATAAGGTCGATCCATCGACCGACCGCCAAGCTCATTGGCCATCACATTGATCGTGCCGTCGAGCGTGACGCGTGCGATCACCGTCGACCCGCGATCATCATAGCTGATGTAGAGACTGCGCCCGTGGCTCGCCCATTCAAAACCGTCGACATTGCGATCGAGCGAAACGGTCAGCGAGCGCCGGTTCGATCCATCACGGTTCATGACGTAGAGCTCGCTATTGTGATAGCCGAGTAGCTGATCGTCGAACCCGAGATAGGCGATATAGCGGCCATCGGGCGAAACGTCCGGCGCAAAATCCGGGCCGTTGCGATCGGTGAGCTGGGTCAGCCCGCCACCATTGATCGACAGCGCGTAGATTTCGCTTTCCTGGCGATCGATCTGCCAATCTTCCTGCCGGTTCACCGCTGTTACGATTTGCGATCCATCAGGGACCCAGCTGATCGCATTGCCCGCCCCCTGTGGCCCGCCATGATGGAAGTTGCCGCTGCTGATCTGGCGCGGCGTCCCACCTTCCGCAGGCACGACAAAGATGTGAGAGTAACCCGGCTGGAGATAACCAGCGCCATCCGTCCGATAGATCAGGCTGGTTTCCTGCGAGAGAGGGTCGGCCCATTCAGCCCCTTCAGGCTGAGCGGGTGCTTCACCGAGCGTATCCGTCTGCCCCGGCACCAGCATCGTATAGGCAATATGCTCGCCATCCGGAGACCAGCTCAGCCCACCTGGCGTATTAGGCAGGGTCGTGATCCGCACCGTTGCGCCGCTATCCATCCAGCGCACGAACAGTTGCGCGCGGCCATCCTCGGCGGTTGAGAGATAAGCGAGCTTCGATCCATCGGGCGACCAGCGCGGCGCCATATGCGCGCCCGGCCCGGTAATCAGCGGCCGATTCTCACGCGTGGCGGTGTTGACGATCCAGATCGAGGGAACGAACCGATCGACCATGATATCGCCCGACATGCGAACATAGGCGACTTGGCGACCATCAGGGCTGATCTGCGGATCGGATGCATATTCCAGCGCAAACAGATCGGCACCGCTGAAACGCGAAGACGATTGTGCCGCTGCAGATGTCGCCAGCACCAGGCCCAATAGTATCGCAACACACCGCATTATCATCCCCCTTGTTCTGGCCCTGGCATAATCGAAGACCGTGCCCCCGGCTATCCGCCTTTACGAAACGGCGTCATCTCGCCCAGAAATTCGATTTCCCGATCCACCGCCTGGCGTTCGGCCGCGACAAAGTCTGCCACCGCACGATGGAAACCCGGATCCGGAAAGAAATGGGCCGACCAGGTTTTGACCGGCCGATAACCGCGCGCCAATTTGTGCGAACCCTGGGCTCCCGCCTCCACGCGCTGCAACCCCCGCGCGATCGCCGCATCAATCGCCTGATAATAGCAGAGCTCAAAATGAAGGAACGGGACGTCGGCAAGACAGCCCCAATAGCGACCATAGAGCGTGTCCGCGCCGATCAGGTTGAGCGCGCCGGCGATCGGTGCGCCGTCGCGGCGCGCGAGGATCAACAGCGTCTGATCGCCCATGCGTTCTCCGAGCAGCGAGAAAAATTCGCGTGTCAGATAGGGATGGCCCCATTTGCGCATGCCGGTGTCCTGGTAGAAATCCCAGAAGATGTCCCAATGATCTTCGCTGAGCTCCGCGCCAGTCAGATGTTCGATCTCCAGCCCTTCGACCGCACGGCGCCGTTCCTTGCGGATCGCCTTGCGCTTGCGTGAGGCTAGCGCTGAGAGAAACGCGTCGAAATCCTCATAGCCATCATTTTCCCAATGAAACTGGGTGCCTTCACGGACCAGCCAGCCAGCATTTTCAAACCAGACGAGTTCATCTTCCGAGACGAACGTCGCATGGGCCGATGACATGCCATTGTCGCGCGTAATCGCTTCAAGCGCAGCGATCAGCGCCGGTATGCGTCCCGTGTCGCGCACCAGCAAGCGCCGTCCGGGAACCGGGGTAAACGGCACCGCGACCTGAAGCTTGGGATAATAGCTGCCCCCAGCCCGTTCCCACGCATCGGCCCAGGAATGATCAAACACATATTCGCCCTGGCTATGGCTTTTCGCATAGGCGGGCGCGACTGCGTCCAGCATTCCGTCGGGTCCGGTGATCGACACCGGCACCGGCTGCCAGCCTGTCTGAGGTGACACGCTGCCCGATTCTTCGAGAATCGAGAGGAAGGCGTGACTGAGAAACGGATTGTCCGATCCAGCGCACGCATCCCATTGGTCCGCATCGAGCGAGCGAACGCCATCGGCTATCCGCGCGACAATCTGTTCGGGGTCACCTTCGCTCATAAAGTCTCGTAGACGATCTGGTCGGCGCTTTCGGCTGCCCGCGCATGTTCGTCCTCAATTCGGACCGTCCAGGTTACGACCGGCATGCCTTTCTCCCGCAGCGACTCCGCAAATGCCGAGGGAAGATCGCGAATATCATAAGCTAGAAACTGCGGTTCGGCGCGGAATACGGAGAGCGAGCGCTGCATTGGGCCCTTCAATCGCTGGGCGAGCGTCACTTCAAACTTTTCGGTAATCACCAGACCGCGAACAACCGCTGGCGCGTTGCGCATGAACCAGCGGCCCACTTCGGGATTGAAGGACATGATAGCCGCTTCGCCACGATAGTCGGCCAGTGCAGCTGCCACCGAGCGGCATAGTTTCTTGACCTTTCGGTCCTTGGCCTTGAGCTCGATCATGATCGGCACACGCCCGTCAACAAGCGCGAGCATTTCCGGCAAGCGGGGCATGGTTTCGTCCGAGCCCTTGAGCATGAGCTTTTCAAGCTTGGCGGCCTTGCGATCGATCACCGGGCCGGATTTGTCTGTCATCCGATCCAGCTCATAGTCGTGAAAGACCATGGCCTCGCCATCCTTGCTGACCTGGACATCGGTCTCGACGCTGTGACCTGCAGCGATCGCCGCCTCAAACGCCGCGCGGCTATTCTCGACCACGCCCGACCCATGCAACCCACGATGGGCAAAGGGCGCGCGCGTTAGAAAATCGAGATCAGCCATCGGTGACTGCGACAATGGCATCGATCTCCACGGCAACGCCAAGCGGCAATACCGGCACGCCAACCGCACTGCGGGCATGGCGTCCGCTATCGCCGAAAATATCCTGCATCAGCTCGGACGCGCCATTGGCGACCTGGGCCTGATCGGTAAAGCGACCATCTGAATTGACGAAGACGCCGAGCTTCACAATTTGCGCGACGCGATCAAGATCGGTGAGAGCGGCCTGCATCTGTGCTACCAGCATCATCGCGCAGGCGCGTGCCGCTTTCTGGCCAAATGCAATGTCACGATCTTCGCCCAATCGACCGAGCATGAGATCGCCCTGCGCATCAAAGGGCAGCTGGCCGGAGATGTAGAGAAATCCATCCTGTTCGACAGCTGGAACATAGGCAGCCACCGGGGCAGCAGCCTTGGGAAGCGTCAGGCCCAATTCCTCAAGCCGCGCCGCGATCGTACTGCTCATGGCGAGTCTCCTTCGGTTATCCGATCAATAATCCAGTGCTGGGCTTCGTGCCAATCGTCGATCCGGGCATGGGCGTGATCTGCCTGCGGGATATGCGGCGCGAGCGTCGGCTCTGCAATCATGTGCAAGCGCCAGACATGCGGCGCGGTCTGCGCCACCGATTCGTGATGGACACCGAGATCATCAATGAAAAACGCAAGCGGCGGGCTATGGTCGGCGAGCAGGTTTTCGACCTTGGTCCCCTTGCCGCCCTGGTTCGTATGGACCGGAAACTCGATGCCGAAATTGGCGAGCTGCTTGGCTCGGGCGGTGCGGAACTCGTCCTGCAAATTGGTCAGGATCACGACCTCGGCATATTCGGAAATGGAAATCAGCGCCTCGCTGGCTCCGGGCACAATCGTCTGGCGGTGCATCTCGGTATCAAAAAAACCGTTCAAGAGCGGCCATATCTCTTCGCCCTTCAATGCAGGGCTACCATCCCTTGGACGTACCGCATCGATGAAATTACCGCCCTCGAGTACGAAATCGAGATCATGCACTTCATCCAGCCACTCACCAAAATGGCTGACCATATGGAGCAGCACTTCATCACAGTCGCAAATAACCAGCGGCCGGTTCATCGTTCCAATTCCCTTCGCGCAATGACGAGCTCCTCAGGTGCGCATTGAATCGCCTCAGCGCAAGCGACGAGATCGGGTTCAAAGGCTTCGAGGAATTTGATGACGGCTGCAAGCATAGTCGGATCGCCGATCGCTGCGCGCATATGATCGGCCGTCAATCCGGTGAGCGCGAGCAGGCGCTGGGCGCGATCTTCCTCACTCAACGTCCATATAAGTGCCTGTAGCGCCAATGCTTCGGCGCCAGCGCGTCCACCGTCATTTGTATCGTGCTTCTGCATCGCCTAGATATTTCCCGAACAACCAACTGGGGTGGCAAGTGACGAAAAAGGTGCTCGTTGTCGAGGATAACGATCTCAACCGGAAATTGTTTTGCGATCTACTAAAGGCGCATGACTATGAGCCGCAGCCCTTGGGTGATGGGCGCGAGGCGGTAGAGACGGCCCAATCGCAATCCCCTGATCTCATCATCATGGATATCCAGATGCCGCATGTCAGCGGTCTCGATCTGATTGGCGCACTGAAACAAGACGCCGAACTCAAATCGATTCCGATCATGGCGGTAACGGCCTATGCCGCCAAGGGCGACGAAGAACGGATCCGCGCAGCGGGCGCCGAGAGCTATGTCTCCAAACCCATTTCCGTTGTGAAGTTCATTGAAGAAGTGAAAGCGCTCATCTAGCCACATTGGTTCGCAACTTTGGGGATGCGCGATGCAGATCGGCCAGCCGATCAAACGGCCAAGATTGCAACGATGGGCTCTGACGCTCGGGCTCTGCTTCCTGTTCGTCTGGCGCAAACTCAGGCTGCCCCTCTCGCCCTTTTCCCGTCAGATCCGTCTGATTTTGACCAATTGGACGGACCGGATGTTCGGCATCCTGATCCGATCCCGGCTCAAACGCGCCTATCCTGACCAGCCTTGCACGCTGAACCATCCGCAAAGCTATGCGCCCAAGGTCGAGGTCGATGATGCGCATAAAATGACCGAAGACGATATTCGGCACTTTTACGAGCGGGGCTATGTGCGACCCTTTGATGCTTTCACCGAAGCGGAGATGCAGTCTTTTTACGAGGAGATTGAGGTCGCCCGCCAGGCACAGAGTCCACATTACGACATCGTAACCGACAGGGACCATCATCTGAGCCTGCCGACCCTGATGGAGTTTATCCAAAGGCCGGCGATCGTCGAACGCTGCGCCCAGCTGCTCGGGCCTGACCTTCTGATGTGGCGATCGCAATTTTTCTACAAAGCGCCGCATGGCGAAGCCATCCAATGGCATCAGGCCAGCACCTATCTTGTCGAAGACTATATGTCGCCGGCGCTCATCCCGCCCAATCGCGATGAGCTGTTCCAGCTGACCATCTGGGTAGCCGTGGATCCGGCGACCAAGGAGAATGGATGCCTAAGAGTGATACCGGGGACCGCAGACGGGATCCGGACGATCACCTTCGGTGCGGGCGAGGAAAGCTTCTACGAAGCGAGTTATGCCAGCGATTTCGATTTCTCGAGCGCTGAACCCGATTGCATCGAGATGAAACCGGGCCAGGCGCTGATCTTCAGCGAGCGCACGATCCATGGATCCGGTGCGAATACAACGGACCATAGCCGGAGCGCGTTCAACTTTCGCGTGATCCGGCCGGATACCAAAGTCTATAAAGACAAGACCGTCCATCGGGCCCGGCATATGGGCCAGAAATATAATCTGGGACGATGGGGATGTGTCCTGCTGCGTGGCGAGGACAGATTCGGCCTCAACCGCATGGTCGAGGGTGCAAAAAGAAACTAGCCGCGCGCCGGGATACCGGCCCGCGAAACCAGCCTATTTGATTTTCGCTTCTTTAAAATCGACATGCTTGCGGGCGACGGGATCATATTTCCGCATCACCATCTTTTCGGTCAGATTGCGCGGATTCTTCTTCGTTACATAGAAGAAGCCCGTTCCTTCCGAGCTGACGAGTTTGATTTTCACGGTCGCCGATTTGGCCATGACCCGAACCTTTTCGAATAATTGCTTGTATCGCAGACACAGATGGCTCTCGAGCCATTGTCTGCTTGAAGCGCGGGGCTTTGCCGCCGGAGGGCCTGAAAGTCAAGTAGTGAAGCCGCGAAAAGCCCGGGCATGGCGACCGCGGCACAACACGGTAATTGAGCGCACCGTGCCGACCATCACGCAATTCACCGGTTTTAACCTTTTGCTAACCATAAAGGCGCACAGATGGGTGCAGGATATAGAGGAGCGATGGATATGCAGCTTCACGAAGATGCCCGCACGCCGATTTGTGCCGATCTGTTTGTGCAGATCGAACAGCTTGAGCAGAATTGCCGATCGATGACCCTTCCGGCCTTGCACGAGGCAATCGACGAAATCCGTAACAAGGCAACGGCCCATGGCATGGTCGCTCTCGAAGGTATCGCGCACGCATTTGAGCGCTCAATCGCAAAGCACCGCGACGCGACTGCCTTCAGCCTCTATTTTGATCAGCTGAAACTGGCGACTGGCTGCATCGACAATGACGATGCCAAAGCCCGGGATACGATGCTCGCTGCCATTTCGGTTCGACTGGCCGGCTAGTCTCAGCCTTCGATGGACCAGTTCCTGATGCCTTTTGCCGCTGCGGCACTCGCCGAATGGGGCGATAAAACCCAAATCCTGGCCATGCTATTGGCGATGCGCTTCGCCAAGCCGCTTCCGATCCTCCTGGGAATCGCGCTGGCCGCTTCTATCAACATGACCATTGCCGCCTTTGCCGGCACATTGCTGACCGGCATGATCACGCCAGAAGCCGCTCGACTATTCCTTGCCGTCGGCTTTTTGTTCGCAGCCGTGGCGTCGATTATTCCAATCTCGGATCCCTATTCGGGAGAAAAATGGAAACTGGGTGCCTTTTTCACCAGTGCGGCCTCCTTCCTCGCCATCGAATTTGGCGACAAGACGCAGTTCATCGCCGTCGGCTTCGGCGCAGTATCGGGGAGCTGGCCAATCGTCGCCTTTGCATCGACGCTGGGCGTGTTGCTGAGCTGCGCTCCCGCCGTCATGATGGGTGCCGCATTCCGGGATACCCTGCCAATCCTGACGATCCGCCGCAGCGCAGGCTTTCTGTTTCTGATCGTTTCATCGATTGTAGCAATTAATGCTCTCGGATTGATTTAGTTATCCGATTACAGTCTGTGAGACTTTTCGAGCGAAAAACCGCGATTTCCTGAGCAATTACTCCTATATAGGTCTCAAGCGAAAAGACGCAGACAGATCCAACAGGAGGCACCCCATGTCAGAAGCCAATCCCACGCCGTCATCGCATTCAAACGGCAACGCCGTGCAGAATGTGGCCGATGCATTGAACCGTATTCTTGCAGACAGCTATGCGCTGTACCTCAAGACCAAGAATTTCCACTGGCACGTTTCGGGCCCGCATTTCCGCGACTATCATTTGATGCTCGATGAGCATGCCGCGGCGATCCTTCTCACGACCGACATCATTGCCGAGCGGGTGCGCAAGACCGGCGGGACCACGCTTCGCTCGATCGGCGATATCAGCCGGCACCAGACGATCAGCGACAATGACGAAGAATTTGTCAGTGCCGCCGATATGCTCACCGAATTGCGCGGTGATAATCTGAAGCTTGTCGCAGCCTATCGCGAGGCCAAGGAATTGGCGACCGAAGCCAATGACAATGCCACCGAAGGCCTGCTCGACGATTGGACAGACCAGGCTGAGGAACGCGCCTGGTTCCTGCTCGAAGCCGGTCGCACTGGCTAAGTCAGCTACTCTCACTCGAGACGACAGGGGCTGGCCTTAACGGGCTGGCCCCTTTGCGTTGAGGGGGCCTGCTGGGATAGACAGGTACCGAGGGAGAAATCGTCATGCGACTGTTCATCATCTTGGCCTGTCTCGTCATGCCCAGCCAGCTTGCGGCCCAGGATGTGCGATCACTCGGCGAGGGGACTTCGCAACCGGCAACACTTGATGATGTTGCCTGGCTCGCAGGAGGCTGGGCTGGCACCGGCCTTGGTGGCCAGAGTCACGAAGCATGGCTACCGCCAATCCATGGACAGATGGCCGGCGTCTTCCACCAGAGCAGCGACAGCGAGCTACTCTTCTATGAGATACTCCAAATCGTCGAACGGAACGGATCGCTGGTCGTGCGGCTCAAGCATTTCAATCGCGATCTATCCGGCTGGGAAGACAATAGCGCCGAATCCGCGATCGAATTCCCTCTGGTCGCGATCGAAGGCGAGACCGCTTATTTCTCAGGCCTGACCTACCAACGCGTCGGGGAAACCGGGCTGCACATCCATTTACGCCTCAACAGCAATGGCGAAAGCCGGATCGAGACTTTTGAGCTAACCCGTCTCGACTAGCGTTCCGGGCCCAGCTCGATCACCCAGAAATCCGGGGGCACGCCCAATCGGATCGGCAAAATGCTGGTTCCGAGCCCAGCTGTGACCACCACAGCCTGGCCCTCATCGTCGATTTGCCCGCAGGCGAACCGTTCTCCGTAGCGCGACGCCGTCGCCAGCCGCCCGATGATCGGCAGGCTAATCTGGCCGCAATGTGTGTGGCCCGCCGCGACCAACGCAACCGGGTTCGGCAGGTCGGGAACGATATCGGGACTATGGCTGAGCACCACGACCGGACCGGGAATCTCCGATGCCGTCGCCATCGCGGCATCGACATCTGCATGGCCGGTGAAGTCATCGCCAATACCAACCAGGGCCACCGGACCAGCCGCCACCGCTTCATTGTCGAGCAGCACAACACCCGCATCGGGTAGTGCCGCCCGAAACGCCGGGGCATCGCGCCAATGATCATGATTGCCGAGCACCGCGAAGACGCCATATTCTGCCTCGAGCCCGGCAAGAGGGGTGACTGCCTCGGCGGCAGCATAGCGATGCGTCGAAAGCGCTTTGTCGCTAACGAAATCACCGGCGATCAATACAAGATCCGGTTCCAACGCGTTAAGCCTGGTTACAATCCGCTCAAGCCGTTCGGGCGGCATGTCAGGCCCGGCCACATGGATGTCACTTATCAGCACAATCCGTATCGGGGCCGCTCCCTCTGGCCAGCCCGCCAAAGTAATCTGTGTGTCCCGCTGAACCGGATCGCTTATCGCGCTCCAATAGGCATAGCCCGTCACCGACAGGCCCAGCACGATCAGCACCAAGAAAACGCGTTTCACCATAACCGTTTCGCCCTAGCGCAGCAGCGCGCGCTTCGCCATGTTGTCACGGCCATGCAGCGTTTCGCCCATCTTCTTGACCGCCTCGTATATACGCGATCGCGCAATGCCAAGCTGCGGCTGATTGCGAATTATCTGAAAACGACGCCCGACCCAGATCGCGGCTGGGCACTGGCCGCTCTGACCGGGGCCGTTGATATCCCCGGCGTGAAACGCGCTGCTGTCAGTGCAATCGTCGATGAGCGTGTCGATCCGGTCCTGTTTCGGATGAGCCGCGATTATGTCGGCGATACGGCCGAGACCGTTTCGCTGATTTGGCCAGGCCGCGAGGCGGATACTAGCACCGCTGAGGATATGAATATCTCGGCGGTCGTCGATCGGCTGACCCAGCTTGGAAGGGCCAACGCGCCCGCGGCCCTCGCTGATATGCTCGACAGGCTCGATCCAACCGGCCGCTATGCGCTGCTGAAACTGGCAATGGGTGGCTTGCGGGTCGGCGTTTCGGCGCGGCTCGCCAAGACCGCCTTCGCCCAGGCGTTCGACCTTGAAGTGGAAGCGGTCGAAGAGGTGTGGCACGGGCTCAAGCCACCCTATCCCGAACTGTTCCAATGGGGCGAAGGCGGGTCTGCGCCGAATATCGAGAATATTCCGGTGTTCCGCCCGTTCATGCTCGCCCATCCCCTTGGCGACACGCAGGTGTCGATCGATGACTATGCCGCTGAATGGAAATGGGATGGCATCCGTATCCAGCTGGTTCATGTGGCTGGCAAAACGCGCCTGTTCAGCCGGACGGGCGACGATATTTCGCACAGCTTTCCCGATGTTGCAGCTGCATTTTGCGAGACCGGCGCATTGGACGGCGAGTTGTTGGTACGCGGAGAGGCGCAGGGCGGGCCGGAGGGCGGTGCCGCCAGCTTCAATGCGCTGCAGCAGCGGCTCGGGCGCAAGAAGGTATCGGCGAAGATGCAGGCGGACTATCCGGCCTTTGTCCGGCTCTATGATATTCTCTTCGATGGCAGCGAGGATCTGCGGGCCCTGCCCTGGCACGCGCGGCGCGAACGCCTCGAAGCCTTTCATCCACGCCTGCCCACAGATCGCTTTGATCTGTCCGAGCTGATCGATGTCGATAATTTCGAGGCGCTGGCGAAGCTGAGAGACGGTGCGCGCGATGCCGCAATCGAAGGGGTCATGCTCAAACGCCGCGACAGCCTCTATCTCGGCGGCCGCAAGACCGGCCATTGGTACAAATGGAAGCGCGATCCCTTGGTCGTGGATTGTGTGATCATGTACGCGCAGCGTGGATCAGGGAGACGCTCCAGCTTCTATTCCGACTACACTTTCGGATGCTGGACGGAGGATGGCGAGCTGTATCCGGTCGGCAAAGCCTATTCGGGCTTCTCTGACCAAGAGCTCAAATGGCTGGACCGTTTCGTCCGCACCAACACGCTCAACCGCTTCGGGCCGGTGCGCGAAATCGAAAAGACGCTGGTCGTCGAGGTTGCCTTTGACTCGGTCCATGAATCGAAACGCCATAAGTCCGGCCTCGCCATGCGCTTCCCGCGGATCTCTCGCCTGCGCCGCGACAAGCCCGCCGCAGAAGCCGATACGATTGCGGCGTTGCGGGGATTGATCAGCTAGGTAATAGGGTGGCGATGTCTGCCTTCACTCTCGCCGCATTGCTGATGATCCTGTCGGGCAGCCTGCACGCGACCGTGAATGCAATGATCAAGAGCGGCGGCGATCGCTACCTCCATACCGCACTGATGTCGCTGTCGAGCGCGGTGATCGCCGTACCGATCCTGTTTTTCGTGCCTTTGCCAAACGGTGCTTGGGGATGGCTCGGCATCGCGACAGTCTTTCACCTCATCTATTTCGTGCTGCTTGCCCGGACATTGGATCGCTGCGAACTCTCATCCGCCTATCCGATCTATCGGGGCAGCGCGCCATTGATCACCGCGCTCGTCACGATCGGACTATTGGGCGAGCCGTCCACACCGCTGGTGTTGATCGGTATTGCGATGATCGGCGGCGGCATATTGCTGATGCTGCAGGGGCGCCATGCGAGCCGCGAGATCGTGCTGCTGTCGCTCGCCACGGGAGCGATGACAGCCTGCTATACGGTGATCGGGGCCGAAGGGGTGCGCGCCGTCGAGAACCCGCTGAGCTTCATTCTCTGGCTGTTCCTGCTGATGGGCATTGGCAATATGATCCTATTGCCGCGCTTCACGACAGCTCGGCTCGGCGATGCGGCAAAGGCCTATGGCCGCAGCGCTGCTCTCGCCGGGATTCTATCGCTTGGGACATTCGGGCTTGCCCTTTACGCCCTCTCGCTCGGGCCGACGGCTGAGCTTGCCGCGCTTAGGGAAACCGGAATGATCACCGCAACCGTGATCTCCATCACAGTGTTCGGAGAACGGGTGACTATCAGCCGTATCCTTGCGATGACCGCGATACTGATCGGGGCGGTGTTGATTTTACTCTGAACCGTTCATCGTCCATACAGAACGGCTCACCGATAGGGGCTGCGGGTCGCATGAAGTTCCAAGGGGCGAAATTCGCTCGTGACACAGGGAGACATTCCAATGAAGACCCAGATTTCCAAAATCGCTATCGCCGCTGCGCTTGCCGGAGCGCTGCCGGCCGCCGCACTGGCACAATCTTCACTTGCGCCAGGGGAGCCCGTTCAAGGCGAGCTCACGCTCGAAAGCGCGCGCGTGTCGAGCAATGTCTATTATCTCGACAATTATGCAGTCAGCGGCAGAGCCGGTGACCGGATCACGATCGCCATGCAATCCGACGAATTCGATACGCTGCTTGAGATCGGCCAGATGGTGGATGGTGAATTCCAGCAGATCAGCGTCGATGACGATGGCGGCGATGGCCTGAACTCGCGCCTTGTCTTCACATTCCCGGAGACCGGAGACTATGTGGTTCGTGCCCGGACATTCGGTGCCGATGCGACGGGCCCCTATTCGATTGAACTGAGTGAGCTCGGACCGCCACCGCCTCCGCCGCCGCCAATCCGTATTCGTCCCGGCCGCACGGCAAGTGGCGAGCTGACGACGGACAGCGCAACCTATGAGATGGACGGCTATGGCGGCAATGATCGCCACTATGCATTCTATGAGCTGCGCGGCCGCGAAGGCGATACCCGCGCGGTGACGCTACGTTCGGACGACTTTGATGCGTTCCTCGAGATCGGAGCGATGTCGCCACTTGGCTTTGCCCTGGTGGATAGCAATGACGATGGCATGGCCGTCGGCGAGGAAGAATCCCTTGGCCTCGATTCCCGCCTGACAGTCACCTTCCAACGGTCCGGTACATTGATGATCAGGGCCACCACATTGGGCGGTGGAGCGACCGGCGCTTACACGCTGACAGTCGAGTAAGATAATCGTCCCGGAATCCAAGCCCGGTAGGAGAGAATCCTGCCGGGCTTTTCTTTTGTTTGTAACGATTTGAGAGTCGAGTCGCGCGGCAGCGTCTCGTTACGCGCCAATGTTGCAGTGCGAAATTAACCATCAAGAATCCATTGATTCCAAGGACCTGCCATCTTGGGCCAAAAAAGTCTTGATGAATCCTTAACCGCTGTTCACAAATGAAAAATCAGGGTTTTTTGTTCCGAACTTACACAGGGGGGGGTTCGACAATGTCGAATATTTCAAGCCGTATACTTTCACTCGCTACGACCACCGCAGTTGGTGCGCTGGCACTCACGCTGGCAGCGCCAGCCAATGCGATTGTTCCCAACGACAATCAGACGCCCGACGATATCGTCGACAATGATGGTGGCGTGAACGGCGTTGGCATGTTTTTCCGCAATGACGGTTTTGTGTGCTCCGGCACATTGATCAATCCGCGGACGGTTCTTTTCGCTGCACACTGTGTCAACGATCGCCCCGAAAGCGATTATGACACGGGTGGCGTGATATCATCGGCCTTCTCGTTCGACGTGAATGCGCTTCCGGGCTTCCAGGACTGGATCGGCAACGCCTTTGCGTCCAATCCCGAACTGTTCGTCTACAATATCAGCCGGGTCAATTATGATCCGCGCTCGCTTGCAGATCCCAACGCCTTTGGTTTCCTGGAAGGCGATATCGCGCTCGCAACGCTCGACACGCCGGCATCGGATATCCCGACTTGGGCCTTGCTCTTCTCGCGCCTCCCCGATCCCGACACGATCGACCCGGTGGATGGCACTGGTTATCACGTCAACATCACTGGCTATGGCCGTTCGGGCAGCGGCACGACCGGCGCAAGCCAGGGCATCGACTGGCGCCGCCGCGCAGCAGAAAATATGCTGGGCGCGCTGACATCGTTCGATGATCGCAACAACTTCCTGTTCGGCCAGCCATTTGGCGATCTTCCTAACAACCTTTATCGGCTCGATTTCGATGATCCGAACGCCGCAAATCCGTTCGACTTCAACCTGTACAAGGATGAGCCCCGCGCAAGCGAAGCAACCACCGCGGGTGGTGACTCGGGCGGACCGCTGATCCTTGATGCGGCTAGCAACGACCTGTCGGACGAAGATCTGGTGATCGGCGTTCTGTCTGGCGGCAGCCGCTTCTTCGGACCGCAGGTATTTAGCAGCTACGGCACGGAGAGCTTCTATCAGGCGATCTACAATTATTGGGACTATATCGTCGCAACGAGCCCGTACCGGTATGTTTCCGCTGCAGCGGGAGATCGTAACTGGGATGATCCCAGCCACTGGGTAACCGATCTCGACCCGGCTTTCCGCATCATCAATGGCGACGGCGAGGTGGTGAATGGACTGCCTGATTTCCTCGGTGCTGGCACCGAAAGTGACGGCCCGGGCTTTGGTGAAGTCTGTTTCGATCCGGTTGGCGCCAATCCAGGTGACGGCTGTGGCGATCTTTCAGATGGCACACTGACCCCGCCGGTGCGTGAGAATGCGCCTACAGTGACGGGGGGTGTAACCTCGAGAATCGGTGTTGCATCGCTTGACGGCTCTGAGCCAGCAGCGGCAGCCGCCGTGGGTCCGGTAAACTCTCCGGCACTTGCGTCTCCGGCTGGGGTTGAAAACGCACCAAGCGTGTTCTTCCCGACGCCAGTGGGTGCGCCAACGCTCGACAATGGTCTGCCAGGGGCGACGGGTTTCGTTCCGGATAATATCGATCCGGATCCGTCAATTGGCCAAGATGGTCGCTATTTCGACGTCACGCTGCGTGAGGCGGGCAGAACCCGCGTTCGCACTGCGCCGACCGTTGATCGGTTGACCCTGCTGGGCGATGCGTATCTCCAAATTCGCGAAATCGGCAACTTGACCGTGATCGCCGATTATAACCAAATCGGTGGCCGGCTGCGCGTTGACGGTACCTTGAACACCGGCGAAGCGCTGGTGATCGACGGTATCATTCGCGGCCGTGGTACGTTCAACCCGACCTTCCTTACGATGGTAGGCGGCAGCCTCCAGCCAGGCGGTTCGGATTATCGCACCCTGACAATCCAGGGCGATGTGATCCTGTCTTCGGCCACGAACACAGTGTTCGATCTGGCATTGAACCGGAATGACGCGCTCGCCATTACCGGCGACAGCGACAATGCTGGCAGCATCGTCCTCGGCGGCAACGCCCGGTTCGTTAATCGCCGAGGGACCTCGGCGCGCGATGGTCAATCCTTTGAGATCATCACGACCGACGGTAAGGTTATCGGCGAGTTCGATAACGTCATGACCGCCAATCTTGGTGTATTGGAAGCCAGCCTGGTGTACGGCGACGACAATGTCGTGGTGAACCTGGATGCCGGTAGCCTTGCCGAGAATCTTGAGGGCGGCAATCCGATGGCCTCGGCCTTTGCAACGGCGCTCGATAGCTTGCGCGGTGGCAGCTACACGGATCTCTACAACCTCTATGGCAATATCGACGTGATGAGCGCAGCCAGCCTTACGGCAACGCTGAACAATCTCGCGCCGACGATCGTCAACGAGGCTCAGGCCGTGAGTGTTGGCCAATATGACATGATGGTCGATGTGGTATCGGATCGTCTGTCGATGCTCGGTACGGGTTCACAGCCAACCGGCACGTTCAGCGTGGTCGGTGCGCCTGAGATGCTCGGTGTTGCAGCAAGCAACTCCAGTGTATCGCGGGCCGCGGCAACCCAGATGAGCTTTGCCGGACGGGTGGTCTCCAATGGCCGCACGCTGGGTACGCTGCCTGACAATATCAGCGGCTTCATCTCGGGTGGTTATGAGAACCGCAGCAGTGCAACGCGCTTTGGCAGCCGTTCGGACAATCAGGCCAACTGGCACATTGCCATGGGCCTGGAAGTCGAGGTTGCTGACAATCTGACCGTGGGTGGTGCATCGGCCTTTATCAATGGCCGTACGACGCTCCAGGGTTCCGAAGCCCGACTGCAGACCAACCAGGCCATGGCCTATGCGTCATACCGCCTCGGTGGCGGCGCATATGTCGCCGGTCTGGGTTCCGCATCGGTGACCGACATCGAGACGGCACGCTATGCAACGGGCAGCCTTGAAACGGCACGCTTCGGTAACGAAACGCGCGCGCTCAACTATATGGCTGGTGTGGAAACAGGCATGAACATCGGCATCGCCGATGGCTTCGAACTCACGCCGCGGGCCGCTGTTCGCTACAGCCATTCTGAGTTCCAGGGCTATAGTGAAGTGGGATCGGAGATCGCACTGTCGATCGATGATATCCGCGAGCAGCGCTTCGAAGGCCGGGTTGGCTTCGCCTTTAGCGGTGAAACCACCGTTGGCGATGGCTGGTCCCTGCGTCCGCAAATCTCGGCGGACTATGTTCGGGCCATTGGCCAGAGCGAGCGGGACATGACGGTGCGCTTTGCCCAGGCTGGCGGGGTTCCGATCCTGCTCCCGGGTCTGGCAGCCGACAATCAGTGGACCGAAATGCGCGGCGGGCTTAGCCTGGAGCGCGGCAATGTATCGATCACGACGGCGTTCGAGACCGATATCGGCCGTTCCGAACTGCGTGATGATCGCGCAGTCGCGGAGTTCACCTTCCGCTTCTAGGCAACGCTGCCACACAAAAGGGGGCCCCCAGCCAATCCGGCCGGGGGCCCTTTTTTTGTGCGCGCTCCAGCAACGCGATGGGCCGGCACGAGGCACCCCAATCGTCAATTGCAGTGAAAATATCAGGCTCGCTTCATACACGGTCTGCCGAGAATCGATATTTTCTCAGGCCAATCCGGTGGTAGGTCCGGCTTCGCCGCATTTCTTGGCACCCGATCATGCTGTTAAAGAAAGATAAATCTTGATTGTTGGGGCATTTTGAACCTCACCAGATCTATAGTTCGGCTGAACAAGGGGAAACCGTAATGCGCAAGCCATTTTCACGATCCTGTTGGGCCGGATGTTCTGCTGTGAGTGCGATTGCTGTCTCGCTCTTGGCGACGGCGCCCGCAAATGCCGTTGTTCCGAACGATAATTTCACACCCGCTGACATTGTCGACAATGCAGGCGGAGTGAATGGCGTCGGCATGTTCTTTCGCGACGACGGCAGTGTATGCACCGGGAGCCTTATCAATCCGCGGACCTTCCTGTTCGCCGCACATTGCGTGAACGACCGGCCGGAAAGCGATTTCGCAACCACCGTACCGGCCGCCGCCTCATTCGACGTGAATGCATTGCCGGGATTCCAGAGCTGGCTTGGCAACAGCTTTGCCAGCAACCCAGACTTGTTTGTCTATAATTTGAGCCAGATCGTCTATCATCCCGATTCCTTGTTGCGGCCAGAGGCGCAAGGCTTTCTTGAGGCGGATATCGCGATCGCAACTCTCGATACCCCGGCGAACAACATCCCGACCTGGGCGTTGCTCTTCTCGCCCCTCCCCACACCAACGATCGATCCGACGACCGGTACCGGCTATCATGTGAACATTACCGGCTATGGCCGCACCGGTAGCGGTTCTGTCGGGGATGACACCGACATCGATTGGCGTCGTCGCGCGGCAGAAAACATGCTGGGCGCATTGGCATCGGCAGATGATCGCAACGCCATTTTCAATTCGGGCAGTGTTCTGACCCAAAATCTTTATCGGATCGATTTCGACGATCCCGACCAGAGCAATGAGTTTGATTTCAACTTGTGGCGCGACGAGGCACTGACGCGCGAAGCAACCACCGCCGGCGGCGATTCCGGCGGGCCGCTGATCCTCGATGCGGCGAACAATAGCCTGTCGACTGAAGATCTTGTGATCGGCGTGCTTTCCGGCGGCAGCAAATTTGATAACAGCCAGGAGTTCAGCAGCTACGGCACGGAAGCCTATTACCAGCCGCTCTACCTGTTCTGGGACTATGTCGTAGCGAACAATCCCTATCGCTATGCATCGGCGCAGCCCGGCGATGGCCGCTGGGCCGACCGCAACCATTGGATCACTGATCTCGATCCAGCCTATCGGATCATCGATTCGAACGGCAATGTGGTGAATGGCATTCCGGATGATCTGGGTGATGGAATTGCCGGCGACGGGCCGGATTTCGGCGAGGTTTGCTCGATCGAGGGCGATCCGGGAGACGGCTGTATCGACCTTGCAACAGGAAATCCGGTACCGGCCTCAAGTCCGCTTGTGCTTCCCGCCGCGACAATTGAGAATGGCCTGCCTGGTGCCACCGTGTTCGTACCGAACAATATCGATCCGGACCCAGCAAACGGCACGCCGGGCCGCTATTTTGACGTGACGCTTCGGGAGGCGGGCCGCACGCGGGTATCGCGCAGCTATACGATAGACCGTCTCAGCCTGGTCGGCCCGGCCCAGCTCAATATCAATGGCCGGGGCGATATCACGGTGCTCGGCGACTTTACGCAGGCGGGCGGGATCTTGCGCGTCGATGGAAGCTTGACGACCGGAGAAGCCCTGATCGTCGACGGCCTGTTGCGCGGTCGCGGGACGTTCGATCCGACATTCCTGACCCTGGTGGGCGGCAGCATCCAGCCCGGTAATTCCTCGGTAGGCACGCTCACGGTCATGGGTGGCCTCATACTTTCATCGGACACGCTGAGTGTCTTCGATCTCAGGCATGTCGGCTCCGATCGCATCGAAGTCTATGGCGACGCCGATGCCAGCGGTGTCATATCGCTGGGGGGCACGGCCCGCTTCCTGCATCGGTCCGGTTCAGCCCCGCGCGATGGGACCACGCAGGAAATCATTACAGCAGAAGACGGTATCCAGGGCACATATGATGAGGTTGTACTGGGCGGACTCGGCGTCCTCGTCCCGGAACTGACCTATGGCGCCAACAATGTCATAATCTCCCTCACCGCTGGATCGCTGGCCGAGAACCTGTCTGAAGACAATGCCCAGGCCAGCGCCTTTGCGCGCGGCCTCGATAGCCTGCGCAGCGATAATTACGATGCGCTCTACGGTCTGTACGGCGCTATCGACGTGATGGATGCGGCGCGGCTTACGGCGACGCTGAACAATCTCGCGCCGACGATTGTCAACGAGGCCCAGGCCGTGAGTGTTGGCCAATATGACATGATGGTCGATGTGGTCTCGGATCGTCTGTCGATGCTCGGTACAGGATCGCTGCAAAGCGGCACGTTCAGCGTGGTCGGTGCGCCGGAGATGCTCGGTGTTGCAGCGAGCAACGCAAATGTATCGCGGGCAACCGCAACCCAGATGAGCTTTGCCGGACGGCTGGTCTCCAATGGCCGCACGCTGGGCACGCTGCCGGAGAATGTCAGCGGGTTCATCTCGGGTGGCTATGAGGCCCGCAGCAGCGCAACGCGCTTTGGCAGCCGATCCGACAATCAGGCCAACTGGCACATCGCAATGGGCCTGGAGGTCGAGCTGGCTGACAATCTGACCGTGGGCGGTGCATCGGCCTTTATCAACGGCCGCACGACACTCCAGGGGTCCCAGGCCCAGCTCATGACCAACCAGGCCATGGTCTATGCCAGCTACCAGCTGGGCGGCGGCGCTTATGTCGCCGGTCTGGGTTCCGCATCGGTGACCGACATCGAGACGGCCCGCTATGCATCGGGCAGCCTGGAAACGGCGCGCTTTGGCAATGAAACCCGCGCGCTCAACTATGTGGGCGGTATGGAAGCAGGCATTACCATCGGGATTGCTGATGGGTTCGAGGTCACACCCCGGACGGCGATGCGCTACAGCCATTCCGAATTTGGCGGCTATGACGAAGTGGGATCGGAGATCGCCCTGTCGATTGAAGATATACGCGAGCAGCGCTTGGAAGGCCGGGTTGGGTTCGCGTTCAGTGGTGACACGACAATCGGTGGTGGTTGGTCGCTGCGGCCGCAGATCTCGGCGGACTATGTCCGGGCGATCGGCCAGAGCGAGCGGGACATGACGGTCCGCTTTGCCCAGGCCGGCGGCGTACCGATCCTGCTCCCGGGTCTCGCCGCTGACAATCAGTGGACCGAGATGCGCGGCGGGCTGAGCCTGGAGCGCGGCAATCTATCGATCACGACCGCGTTCGAGACCGATATCGGCCGCTCCGAACTGCGCGACGATCGCGCCGTCGCGGAACTCAGCCTCCGCTTCTAGGCACCACCGCCACACAAAAAAGGCCCCCGGCCAATCCGGCCGGGGGCCCCTTTTTTGCTTGCGCTGTCCGGCCAGTACGACCGACCAATATCGCTTAGTCGTGCTTAGGCACGAGATTGACCGCCGCATGCTTGCCGCGCCGATCCACTTCCAGTTCAAAATCCAACCGATCGCCTTCGTTGAGCGTCGGCATGCCAGCACGTTCGACCGCGCTGATATGGACAAATGCATCAGGCTGGCCGTCATCACGCTGGATGAAGCCGAAGCCTTTCATGCTGTTAAAGAATTTGACCGTACCGCTTGCCTTCTCACCGGTTAGCTCGCGCTGCGGGCCGCGCTCATCGCGCTCGGGAACCGGCATCGGCTCCCCGTCAATCACCAGATCGCTGGCCGATACCTTACCGTTCCGGTCAACGAGATTGAAGCTGAGCGGTTGGCCTTCAGCAAGGCCGGTCAGGCCGGCCTGTTCAACGGCACTGATATGCACAAACACATCTTCGCCACCATCGTCACGGACGATGAAGCCAAAGCCTTTTTGGCCGTTGAAGAATTTTACAACGCCTTTGCCTTCGCCAACAACCTGGGCTGGCATGCGTTCGCCGCGGAAACCGCCGCCGCCACCGCCACCGCGGTTCTCATAGCCGCCACCGCCGCCTCCGCCGCGATTGTCAAAACCGCCGGATTCTCTGCCGCCGCCAAATTTA
Source organism: Parasphingopyxis sp. CP4 (assembly GCF_013378055.1). Classification (NCBI taxonomy): domain Bacteria; kingdom Pseudomonadati; phylum Pseudomonadota; class Alphaproteobacteria; order Sphingomonadales; family Parasphingopyxidaceae; genus Parasphingopyxis; species Parasphingopyxis sp. CP4. Next base: position 1,942,261 of record NZ_CP051130.1, read on the forward strand.
TTTGGTTCGCTGTAGCCTTGGTAGTTCTCGTCGCCGAAACTGTCGCGCTTATCCCTTCGGCGTCCACGCCGGTCCCTATCGAAACTCATTTGTCCTAAAGTCTTCCTGTTCGCCCAAATCTCAAATCGAAGCTGTTTGCGCCGGGCGGTGCGCGCCAACTTCATGGCACGAATCTGCCGTACCGTGATTCGGTATAACCGAAAAACGCCGCTTTCGCGAGCAATTTACGCGAGTAACGTGCTCGGGTTCGGCATCGGTTCGCGGTTCGAGGCGCGGACCAGAGACATGATCGCGCGAACGAGCACCCAAACATAGGCGAGAATAAGCAATGGGATGCCAATCAAGGCGCCAATAATTGTAAAGATTAGAATGACACTCAACACGGTCATCCCGAGCCACAACAGGAACGTCATGATGTGATATTCATAATGGGACGCTTCCCAATCTGCTCCGGGTTCCGACTTCCAGATCAGCGCCAAAATGAAGGCGACAAGCCCGGTCAGGCCGACAATCAAGCTCGTCAGGTAGAGGATCGATAGAATCATTGGCTTGTTGGAATCGGACGTGGCTGTGGCGTGCGCCGATCTGCGTGGCTCGCCGCGCGGCGGCAGTCCTTCGCCGCGCTCCTCAGACTGTGCCGCTCGCGGTCGAACGGTCTCCCGGTCTTCTGGACGCGGCGCTGAGCTATTGGGCGGATCAAATTCCAGCTTGCTGCCGCGTTCGCGATCGTCACTCATCGTCCCATGCCCCTGTAAATGACTGATTGGCAGGGAATTGCACGCTGTGACCCGCAATGGCAATGCCAACCCTCACAGTTTCGCCGCCCATTGAGCGACCGGCCTATTGCGCCTATGTGCGCAGACATGACTGTTTATTTTCATGAAGAAGACTTGCCAGCCGATGCGCTTGGCCCGGGTCCCATCGCCGTCGATACCGAAACCATGGGATTGCAAACGCCGCGTGACCGGCTGTGCGTGGTCCAGCTCTCCGATGGCGGCGAAGATGAGCATCTTGTGCGGTTTTCGCCGGGCAGCGACTATGCCGCTCCCAATCTGAAAGCCGTGCTGGGCGATCCTGAGCGCCTGAAACTCTATCATTTCGCCCGTTTCGACCTGGCCGCCATCGAACATTATCTGCATGTTACAGCCGCGCCGGTATATTGCACGAAGATCGTGTCGCGGCTGGTGCGCACCTATACTGATCGGCACGGGCTCAAGGAATTATGCCGCGAAGTGTTGAGCGCAGACATCTCCAAACATCAGCAATCCTCGGATTGGGGTGCGCCGGAACTGAGTGATGCGCAAAAAGACTATGCCGCATCCGATGTACGGTTCCTGCATCGGCTGAAGGAAAAGCTCGACATTCGGCTTGAACGAGAAGGTCGCACCGAACTGGCCCAGGCCTGTTTCGACTTTCTGCCACATCGCGCCCGTCTCGATCTGGCAGGCTGGCCGGAAATCGATATTTTCGCGCATGTCTGAGGCAGCCCGCAGACAGCTTGATCGGCGCCAGCACTGGGCAGCGCCCGGTGGCCGGCACGACAAGCTCGTCAAATATCTGCAGATTATCCTGCCCGCCTCGGTCGGTGTGCTCTTGGCATTCCTTGCCATGGCCCCGCTCCAGACGAGCAATGAACTAAGCTTCCTGCTCTCGCGCGACAATGTCGAGATTGCGACCGAGCGACTGCGCGTTGAATCGGCCCGCTATAGTGGCTCAGATGGCGCAGGACGGCCGTTTGAGCTCAATGCCGCCTATGCCCTTCAGCGCAGCTCATCGACGCCCATCGTCGAACTGGAAGACTTGTCCGCGCAGCTGGAGCTTGATGATGGCCTCGCCTTCATCGTTGCCAATCGCGGATTATATGACCTTGAAGACGAAGTCGTCACGATAGACGGACCGCTCGAGTTCCGCGCCGCGGATGGCTATCGACTGCGCACGAGCAATGTACTGGTCGAGCTGGAAGATCGCGAAATGCGCAGTGCCGGCGAAGTCGATGGGCAGATTCCGCTCGGGGCGTTTAGCGCCGAAAATATGCGCGTCGATCTTCCTTCCCGGACAGTGTTTCTTGAAGGTGATGCGCGCTTGCGTATCGTGCAAGGCGAAGGCAGATAAAGGCCATGAACCATTCTCTCCTGCCCTTGGCCACTGGATTCGCACTGACGATCCTTGCTGCCGTGCCGGCATCAAGCCAATCCGCGCTTGAAGGCCTGAACACCAATGCCCCGGTGGATGTCGCAGCTGACCGGATCGAAGTGCAGGACCGCGCAGACCGGGCGATCTTCTCCGGCAATGTGCAAGTACGCCAGGGCAATCTGGCGCTTGATGCCGAGCGGATCACAGTCGCCTATTCGGGCAGCGTAACCGATGGTGTCGAAGTGCAACGTCTCGATGCAAGCGGCGGGGTGTTTGTCCGCAGCCCCAGCGAAACCGCGCGTGGCCAGTTTGGCGTATATGACCTCAATCGGCGACTGATCACATTGGTAGGTGGTGTTGAGCTCAACCAGGGTGGCAATATCATCCGCGGCGGCCGGTTGGTCATCGATCTCAATACCGGGCGAGCGGTCATTGACGGGCGCTCCCAGGGCGGCGACGGGATTGTGACGCAAGGAACGCCCTCTGGCCGGGTCACCGGACGCTTTACCGTGCCCCAACGCAATAATTAGGGCCTAATTTCCGCTTCCATAATGCACACCATTGAAACGGCGTTGCGCCTTCCCAACATGCATGATTGATGCCAAATAGCGAAGCGATGAATAGAGCCGACCCGATCGACCCTTTAGAGGACCCAGCTGCGCTGGAGGCCGAGACTGAAGGCCTGTCCGTCATCTCGATCGCCAAATCCTATGACAAGAAGCAGGTCCTGTCGGATGTATCGCTCCATATCGGACGCGGCCATGTGCTCGGGCTGCTCGGGCCCAATGGTGCAGGCAAGACGACATGCTTCTATTCGATCATGGGTCTGGTGCGACCGGATTCGGGTCGCATCATGCTGGATGGTGCGGATATTACCGGCTTGCCAATGTATCGCCGGGCCATTCTCGGCCTTGGCTATCTCCCGCAGGAAACCTCGATCTTTCGCGGATTGAGCGTCGAAAAGAATATCGCGGCCGTGCTCGAGATGAGCGAGCCGGACCCCGATGCGCGGGCCGAACGGCTTGAGCAACTGCTCGACGAGTTTTCGATCGGCCATTTGCGCGATTCCGCGGCCATGGCGCTGTCCGGCGGCGAACGACGGCGCTGCGAAATCGCCCGGGCACTGGCCGCCAATCCGTCGATCATGCTGCTCGATGAACCTTTTGCGGGAATCGATCCGATCTCAATCAACGATATTCGCGAGCTGGTCCACGATCTCAAAAACCGCAATATCGGCGTGCTTATCACCGACCATAATGTCCGCGAAACGCTGGGCATCGTCGACCAGGCCTGCATTATCTACGACGGCAAGGTGCTGTTTTCGGGATCGCCGGACGATCTGGTCGCCAATGACGAGGTGCGACGGCTTTACCTCGGCGAAGGGTTCACAGTTTAGGGTCCGGGTTCATGATGGGCAGGCCCGAGGTTTGAAGCGATTTGGTTCAGAGTTAGGAGGGAGAGCGCGGGAATATGTCAATATTGCAAGCTCTGCCGACGCGGCCATGGGCCAAATCGGTCAAATCCCGCAGGGACGCCGAAAAGGGCACCCATCTCGAACCAATCCGCGCTTTCCCGTGGAACCACCACGCGAGGCGCGCGGCTCGGCCCGATCTGTTCGCCATTTCGACGCCGCGGACCTGCCCATCATGAACCCGGACCCTAAGTTGCCGATATGGCACTAGGACCGCGCCTCGACCTCCGGCAGAGCCAGTCTCTGGTTATGACGCCGCAGCTGCAGCAAGCGATCAAGCTGCTCGCGCTTTCCAATCTCGAAATCGAAGGCTTTATCGCCGAGGAGCTGGAGAAGAACCCGCTGCTCGAAACCGGCGAGGAGGAAAGCCAGGAAGCCGCGCCAACCGAAGGCGATGGATTTGAGGATGCGCCGGACCCTATGACCGCCGACGGCCTGCTTGAAAATGGCGGCAGTGACAATGAAGCGCAGCTCGACATCGAACCAAGCGCTCTTTCCGATGATACGGGTTCTGACGCGGGCATGGACGGCGCGCTCGGCATGTCCGGGATCGATAGCCGGACGGGCGGCGATGGCGAGGCCGATCTGGACCTGCTGGCGGCTGCGGATGTCTCGCTCCACGATCATCTTCTGTCGCAAGCCGGCGGGACGCTATCGGGCCAGGATCTCTTGATCGCCGGCCAGCTGATCGAACGGATCGACGAAACCGGTTATCTCCGCGCAGACCTGTTGCGCCTGTCGCACCAGCTGGGCGTACCGATGGCCGATCTCGAGCGTGTACTCGAAGAAATCCAGAGGTTTGACCCGACGGGCGTCGGCGCGCGGGATCTGTCCGAATGTTTGGCGCTCCAGGCGCGCGAAGCGGATCGCTATGATCCATGCATGGCGAAGCTCATCAACAATCTTGATCTGGTGGCGCGCGGAGAACTGGGGCGGTTAAAGCGCATGTGCCGGGTCGATGATGAAGATATCGCCGACATGATCAGCGAGCTGCGCGACTATGATCCGAAACCCGGCCTCCAATTTGGCGGCGAGCCGATCCAGGCCGTCGTTCCCGATATCTTTGTCGCCGAGCGCAAAAAGGGCTGGGCCGTCGAACTTAACAACGCCACCCTGCCGCGGCTGATCGTCAATCGCAGCTATTATCACGAAATGTCCGAAGCGGGCGGCGACGATGAGGAAAGCAAGGCCTGGCTCAACGAATGCCTGACCAATGCGAACTGGCTCACCAAGGCACTGGATCAGCGGGCGCGCACGATCATCAAGGTTGCCAGCGAATTGGTGAAGCACCAGGCAGAGTTCTTCCGCAAAGGCGTGACCCATCTCAAACCACTGACGCTGCGCGAGATCGCCGAAGCGATCGATATGCATGAATCCACCGTCAGCCGGGCAACGTCGAACAAATATCTCTCCTGCGATCGCGGATTGTTCGAGCTGAAATTCTTCTTCACCAGCGGCATCAGCACCGGCGAGGACGGCGAAGCGGCATCCAGCGAAGCGGTGAAAAGCCACATCCGCACATTGATCGAGAATGAGGACAAGATCCTGTCAGACGACAAGCTGGTCGCCCTGCTCAAGGAGAAGGATTTCGATATTGCTCGGCGCACCGTCGCGAAATATCGCGAGGCCATGGGTATTGGTTCGTCGGTCGAACGGCGCAGGCAGCGCAAGCTGCAGAATAACGCCGCTTAACGCAGGCGTTTTGTATCGTCGCCCTTGCCCTTGATCAGGCGATATCCGGCATAACCAATCAGGCCGATCGCACCGGCATAGAAAAGCAGGCCAGCGATTGAGACGACGAAATTGACCGCGATATAGACAAGCGCGAGTGCCGCGACGAGCAGCAGCAGATTTTTAATCAGATCACCCATAATAAGCTCCTTGCTGTATTATTTATGCAATACACTAAGGAGAGTCAAGAAAGCGCAGCTGTGACGCTGGGTTTGTCCAGGCTGTGATTGCCACTAAGGCAATGATTATGCGGTTGAATCGCCATTGAGCGGACTGGCCAGAAGTTTGTCGATTTTCCGGCCATCCATATCCATCACTTCAAACTCCCAGCCATCCTGTTCAAATACCTCTCCCACGGTGGGAAGATGTTTGAGAACGGACAGCGAAAAGCCGGCAACGGTCGCATATTCACGATTATCAGGAAGATCGACGCCGAGCTTGTCGGCCATATTGTCCGCCGACAAGGACCCGGAGAATAGCCAACTCCCGTCGGCCCGTTCGACAAAAGCGGGATCGGTTCCGACTTCCTGGTCCGAAACAAATTCACCGGTGATCGCAATCAATAGATCGAGCGGCGTCATGATACCCTCGAAATGGCCATATTCGTCATGGACCAGCGCCATTGGAACATCGGATTCGCGCAGCGCTTCCAGTGCGTCCATCGCGTCGACCTGATCGGGAATAATCGGAGCCTCGCGCATCAACTGGTGCAGATCCAGCGAGCGGCCTTCGAACAGGGCCGAGACGATATCGCGCGCCTGGACGACACCGATAATCTCATCAACAGAACCTTCGGCCACCGGTAGCCGGGTATGTGGCGTTGCAAGCAGTGCTTCGCGAATCTCGTTCGGGCTTGACGACGCTTCGATCCAGTCCACCTCCGTGCGTGGGGTCATCACTTCACGGACAGGCCGATCGGCCAGGCGTACGACGCCAGAGATGATTGCCCGTTCGCTTTCCTCGATAACCCCTGATTTGGTTGCCTCGGCAACAAGCATATGAAGTTCTTCAGCCGTAACCCGCGATTGTGGATTGCGGTTCAAGCGGAGCAGTTTGAAGATCAGCGCGCTGGTGCGATCCATCAACCAGACGAGCGGCGCGGTAAAGGTCGCCAGCCACCGCATCGGCAAGGCGACCACAACAGCCACACGTTCCGGATTTCTGAGGGCGAGCTGCTTGGGCACCAGCTCGCCGATCACCAGCGAGGCATAGGTTGTCAGGATAATCACGAGCGCAAAACCAAGCGTTTGCGCCAGCGACGGTTCCACGCCTAACACCGCCAGGCGTTCGCCCACCGGCCCGCCCAGGCTCGCGCCGGAATAGGCACCAGCAAGGATCCCGATCAGTGTAATGCCGATCTGTACGGTCGACAGAAATCGGCCCGGTTCGGCGGCAAGATCGAGCGCCGTCTGCGCACCAGACTTTCCATCCTTGGCCAGCGCCTGCAATCGCGCACGGCGCGAGGAGACGATGGCCAGTTCGGACATCGCAAAAACGCCGTTCAGCAACACCAGCGCAAGAATGATGCACAGATCGAACCAGGGAAAGGGAGTTAGGTCAGGTGGCATGATAATACCGGTCCGACCCATTTGCCCGCTTTTATCTTCCCGGACAAGCCAATGATCAGCTTCTGTTCACGATAACCGGGGAACAAGCTATCGATCACGATAGTTAATCATGAGATGGATCACGCATTGAGGAGGTAATGATGCAGATTTCCAAGGGGCTTCTAGCAGGCACAGCAGCACTTGCAGTTCTCGGCGGCACCGCCGCCTGTACAACAAACCCACAGACAGGCGAGCAGCGCATCTCGCGCGCGGCGATTGGCGGTGTCGCCGGCGCCGTGGGCGGATATCTGATCGGCGATCTCGTCGGCGGCCGACGCGACCGAACGGAACGCATTGTCGGCGCAGGCCTTGGCGCTGTCGCCGGCGTTGCAATCGGCACCTATATGGACCGCCAGCAACGCGAGCTGGAAGAAGCAACCGCAGGCACCGGCACCAATGTTATTCGCGATGGGGATAATCTTTATCTGCAGATGCCGGGATCGGTGGCCGAGTTTGATGTGAACTCAAGTGCGATTCGCCCGCAGTTTCGAGCGACCCTGGACGAGATATCCCAAACCCTCGCCAGTTATCCCGAAACCTATATCGACATTTATGGTCACACCGATTCGGATGGCTCGGATGCCTATAATCTCGACCTGTCGAATCGGCGGGCGGAATCAGTGGCCGGCTATCTCGCTGGTCGCGGCGTCAATCGTGTCCGCATCGCCACCGAAGGATTTGGCGAAAGCCAGCCGATCGCCACCAATGACACAGCCGCCGGCAAGCAGCAGAATCGACGCGTCGAAATTCGAATCGTGCCGATCACGCAACAGGATGTGAACGCGGTTGGCGACTGAGATTGAGTCTAGCCGCGGCGCGCTTGGAAAAACTCTCTAAGCAAAGCCGCGGCTTGATCCTGCCCGATTCCCGAATAGATTTCAGGGCGGTGGTGGCAGGTTTCCTGGCCAAAGAAACGCGGGCCATGTTCAACCGCCCCACCCTTCTCGTCCGGCGCGCCATAATAGACCCGGTCCAGCCGGGCATGGGCAATCGCGCCTGCACACATGGCGCAGGGTTCCAACGTCACCCATAGATCGCAGCCATCAAGCCGGCCGGTGCCGAGTGATTCGACAGCGAGCCGGATGGCCCGCAGTTCCGCATGGTCCGTTGGATCGCCACTCGCCCGCATCGTGTTGGCTGCTTCGGCCACTACGGTATCGCCTTGCATGACGACTGCCCCGACTGGCACTTCGCCAGCGTCAGCGGCGGTTTTGGCGAGCTGCAGCGCGCGGCGCATCGGATTGGGAAGAGGGAATGCCATGACCATAGAGCCGTAGTGGTTGCACGGGCCTTGGAAAAGGGGGCAAAGCTTGACGCGCAGGCCGTTCAAAGCTATTTGGCCCGCTTTCCCGGGAAACCCGAGATTTCAGGATTAAGATTATGTCGCGTATTTGCGAACTGACCGGCAAAGGTCGGCTGGTGGGAATGAATGTGTCCCACGCTAACAACCGGACCAAGAAGACGTTTCTGCCAAATCTGCAGAATGTCACCTTGTTGTCTGATTCACTCGATCGGAGCTTCAAGCTTCGCGTATCGACCAGCGGTCTGCGCTCGGTCGAACATGTCGGCGGACTGGACAATTGGCTGCTGAAAACGGCTGATGACAAGCTCAGCCCGAAGGCCCGCAAGATCAAGAAGGAAATTGCCGAAAAACAGGCCGCGTAGAGCGCCTCATCGTCAAGAGACGATTTCAAAAATTGCAATCGTGCGGCGCGGTCCAATTGGACCAGCGCCGCTTTTTTTGCGCCAAGCCACAGAGATTCTACGGAAAATCCTCGGAAAATGGCGGTCTCCAGCCTGTCCCTATTCGAGACAGCCCGCAAGGCTGAGAATAATAGTATTGCTATATGAATGGGATAGAAGAAAGCTATCGGTTCGGGCGGGTAGCTCAATTAGAGCGTGCCGCGGATTACGGTTTGATGTAGGTGTGACCCCTACCCCGCCCACCAGTTTCTCCAACATATGGCGGCCCTATGGCCGCCGTTTCACGTTTTAGCCACCGGTCCATTCAAACTGCATCAGCAAGGTCCGCTGGAGTGGATTAAAGTTATCGTCGGATGCGATCCACACAATCGTCCGGCCATCCACCTCTTCGATCGCAATCGCCTCCATATTGTCGACGGTCAACGGTGGTACCAGCCGCGCTATTTCGTCACCGGTCAGGATCGTACCGGAATCGAGCTGCGAAATATCAACGAGCGAGATGATCACCGAAACCCCGCGCACGACACTGAAATCACGATTGAGAACCAGCAGCTGACCATCCGGCAAAAGTGCGGCATCGGTTATGCGATGCTCGGCCGGTGGGTGATAGCCAAGCCGAATCGGTGCACCAACATCGGCGTCGCTGGGATCGCTCGCAAAGAGCAACACTTCGCGCGATGATCCCGGGCCATTGCCGGCTTCCGAAAATACAAGAAAGCGACCATCGTCGAAGCGGACGACAGCTTCGGCCCCGCCATTGTTGGGCCAATCGTCCATGGCATCGGGCGCATGATTGGCATCCGATCCGGTAAAGTCTCGATCATAGCGCCACAGTCCATTGGCCCGTTCAAAGGCTACCCAGAAGCGACCGGTTTCCGGATCGAACGCCATTGCCTCTGCATCGCGATCGCGCTTCTGCACCGCACCGCCATTAGGTGGTATCGGACCTGCAGGCACCTCTCCAATATCCGCGCGGCTGATCTGGCCGCGCTCGTCCAATGCAAAGCGGAATATGCCGCCCGCATCGCCAATCGCGACAAAGCCATCATCGACGCGCGCAATAGCCGAGATGCCGCCAAAGTCAGGATCGCCACTGTTCAGCGTCCAGCCCGCCAGAAAGCGCAACGGACCCATGTCTCGACGGTCAGGATTCGTCGGATCAAGGACCGTCGGAACGGCCTGGATCGCCAGCGTGTTGCCCGGCTCTGCGCGTTGACCTGCCCCCATCAGGACCACGGATCCCGCGACGAAAAACACGACAAGAGCAGCGGCAACACGGCGAAGCATGGCGAGCGTCTAGCACTCGCTTGAAGGCTCGCACAGTAGAAAGGCGCTCCAATCTGAACCTCGGACAACCGGGCCGTTCAGGATAGGTTCCGATAGGCTGTTCCATAGAGCAACAGCGTCAACGGGAGCAGCATGGGCGCGGCTCCAGTCACGCAGGAACGAATTGCGCGATCGCGCATTGGGAGAATTCGAAAATGTCGCTGAAAAGTTTCACTTTGACCGCATCTGCTGCCCTGGCTGGCGCGATGCTGATCCCAACCGCTGCACAGGCCGGCGATGGTTATGATCGCGATGGCTATTATGAAAGCCGCTATGATGATCGCTATGACCGTCGAGATCGGCGGCGCGACTATCGGCGCGACTATCGGCGGGGCGATTATTATGAGGGCCGAGGCTATCGGCGCGGTGACTATTACAGCAACGGCTATGATCGCCGGCGGTATCGCGATCGTCGCTACTATCGTGGCCGCTGCCGTGACAATGGCACCGGCGGCACGGTAATCGGCGGAATTGCAGGCGCTTTGCTCGGCCGAGAAATCGCCCGTGACCGAGGCCGCTATGGCCGCCGAGGCGACGGTACGGCCGGCGCTATTATCGGCGGTGTTGCGGGAGCTCTCGCAGGCCGCGCGATCGACCGCGACTGCTAACCCACTTTTCCATTTGCTGAACTAGTCCTCGGGTGGCGTATCGAGGATGAGGGGGCCGGTGCGCGTATCTGCGCCGGCCCCCGAACTTGTGTTGGATTCCAACAGTTCGCGGGCCGGGACTTTCAGAGCAACCTTATTTGGGCGGTTCGTCAAACAGGCTGGCCAATTGCTCGACCATAGTTCCACCCAACTGCTCCGCATCCATGATCGTCACGGCGCGCTCATAATAGCGCGTCACATCATGTCCGATGCCGATCGCCACCAGCTCAACGGGTGACCGGTTTTCGATCCAGGCGATGACTTGTCGCAGATGTTTTTCGAGATAGCTTCCGCTGTTCACCGACAATGTGGAATCGTCGACCGGTGCGCCGTCTGAAATCACCATCAAAATACGCCGCTCCTCAGCCCGAGCGATCAAGCGATTATGCGCCCAGAGCAGCGCCTCACCGTCAATATTCTCTTTCAGCAAACCTTCGCGCATCATCAGGCCAAGGCTCTTGCGGGCCCGGCGCCAGGGTTCATCCGCCTGTTTATAGACGATATGGCGCAAATCATTCAGCCGCCCAGGGTTGGCGGGACGCCCTTCCGACAACCATTGTTCACGCGCCTGGCCGCCTTTCCATGCACGTGTCGTAAAGCCAAGGATCTCGGTCTTCACACCGACGCGTTCCAGCGTCCGCGCCATGATGTCGGCTGAAATCGCGGCGATCGAGATCGGACGACCGCGCATTGATCCGGAATTGTCGATCAATAGGGTCACGACGGTATCACGAAACTCGGTATCGGTTTCGACCTTGTAAGACAGCGAATGCGCGGGATTTACTATGACCCGCGATAGTCGGGCAGCGTCGAGCAGCCCCTCTTCCTGATCAAAGTTCCAGGATCGCGATTGTTGCGCCATCAAGCGCCGCTGAAGCCGATTGGCAAGCTTGGTCACCGCGCCCTGCAGATGCACGAGCTGTTGATCGAGATAGGAGCGTAATCGGCCAAGCTCCTCTTCATCGCAAAGCTCAGTCGCGGCAGTTATCTCATCATAGTGGGTCGTGAAGGCCGAATAATTGAACTGGGGCGTCAGATCGCTGAACGGACGGTTTGGGCGAACGGGAAGCATGCCTTCCTCGCCTTCATCCATAGGATCGCCGTCCATGTCACCAAATTCATCGTCGAGCGATTCACCATCGCCCTCATCGCCCTCTTCATCGCTGGTCTCTGCCCGAGCATCCGCTTGAGACTCGGCACCGGCATCGCCCTCATCGGACTCATCGGTATCGCCATCCTCGTCATCCTCGCCCTCATCTTCGTCACCACCTTCATCGGCATCATCGGGTTGCAGGTCGCCATCAATCAATTCCAGATCTTCGAGCAGGCGCGTTGTCAGTTCGGCAAAGCCCTGCTGATCATCGAGCAACAACTCGAGCGCATCGAGATCGGCACCACCCTTTTCCTCAATCCAGTCGCGCAGCAGATCAAGGCCGGGCTGAGCGCGCGCAGGCGGCGCTTCGCCAGTCAGGCGTTCGCGCACCATCAACGCGATTGCAGAGGCAATGGGAACCTCGTCTCGGTTGCGCGCTTTTGAGATGGGATCGGATTTCAACCGATGATCCAACGCTTCGGCGAGATTTTCGCGAACACCGGCATATCGCCGCGATCCAAGCGCTTCGACTCGGGCCTTTTCGACGGCGTCGAATGCCGCTCGAGCCAGTGCATCGGTAGGTCGGCGGGACGCATGAACGTCTTCATTGTGGTGGCGCAGCATGAGCGCCGCTGCGTCCGCAAATCCGCGCGCTTCAGCCACTTGGTCTGCCGGCAATGTGCGCGATGGCATGGGCACCTTGATATGGCGGCCATTGGAAATCGGAATATCGGCCGTAAAGGCCAGCTCGACCTCCGGATCTTCCGCCATCGCTCGAGCCGTGCCGGCTAGAACCGCCTTCAAGTCATCAAGAGGATTGGGATCGGCCATCTAAAACGATCTATTCCGTGCTCCCGACAACGCTCTCGGGCAGGTCCGTCCCAAATACACGCTGATAATATTCCGCAACCAAGGGGCGTTCGGCCTCATCGCATTTGTTGAGGAATGACAGGCGGAAGGCAAAGCCGATATCGCCAAAGATCGACGTGTTCTGCGCCCAGGTGATCACCGTACGCGGACTCATGACCGTCGAGATATCACCGGCCATAAAGCCCTGGCGCGTCAGATCGGCTACCTTGACCATGTCATCGACCGTCTTGTGACCGGCCTCATCATCGAACTGCTCATTCTTTGCGAGGACAATCTTCGCCTCGGTCACTGCCGGCAGATAGTTGAGCGTGACGACGATGTTCCAGCGGTCCATCTGGCCCTGGTTGATCTGCTGGGTGCCATGATAGAGCCCTGTCGTATCGCCAAGCCCGACCGTATTCGACGTCGCAAACAGGCGAAAATATGGGTTCGGGCGAATGACTCGGTTCTGATCGAGCAATGTCAGCTTGCCGTCGGCCTCCAGAACGCGCTGAATCACGAACATCACATCCGGTCGGCCTGCATCATATTCATCGAACACGAGCGCCGTCGGGGTCTGCAGCGCCCAAGGCAGCAAGCCTTCGCGGAACTCGGTGACCTGCTGACCATCGCGCAGCACAATCGCATCCCGGCCGACAAGATCGATACGGCTGATATGGCTATCGAGGTTGATCCGGATGCAGGGCCAATTGAGGCGCGAAGCGACCTGTTCGATATGGGTCGATTTGCCCGTGCCGTGATACCCCTGGATCATGACGCGGCGGTTATGGGCAAAGCCAGCCGCAATCGCCAAAGTCGTATCCGGATCGAAGACATAGCTTTCGTCGCGATCCGGCACGCGCTCATCCGCTTCGCTGAACGCGGGAACTTCCATATCGGAATCGATGCCGAAAAGTTCGCGAACTTTCATCATCTTGTCGGGTTCGGCCATGATCGGTTCGGCCCGGCTATCGGGCTGCGTATTGGCGATGCTATTCATTGTGCTTCCTAGTGCTTCGAAATTCTCAGCGCCGATCAGGCAAAGGCCGGCGCGTCCTTGAGCTGCGTATAGGCGTCGATGACCCGCTGCAACATCTTCTCATGGCTACGATCGCCGCCATTCTTGTCCGGATGATATTTCCGAACCAGCGCAGCATAGCGACGCCGTAGCGTCTTTCGGTCGGCATCGGGCTTCAAGCCTAGAATCTGTAAATTTTCGCGATCACGGTCAGTGAGCGGTTTACCGTCCTTGCGTGGTGCGCGAACGGTGGTTCTGAATCGGGCGCCAATTGCGTCCAGCGGATCGACAAAGTCGTTCCAGCGCGGTGTCGGGCTGGCTCCATTGCCAGCATATGCACGTGTCTCACGATCCCAGCCAGACCAGGGCCTCTGTTGGCTATATATCTCGTCCTCGCTCATCCCTTCGAAATAATCATATCCCGCGTTGAAGCTGCGGACATGATCAAGGCACAGCCAGTGATATTCACCAGGACCATCAAATCCGCCGCGACGGTGGCCAGTCTTGGGCGCACGAAATTCTCCCATCGACGAGCAATCAGGATAATCGCATAGCCGTTCTCTATCATCGATCCGGCCATGATATTTGTCGTGGCGTGCGTGCGAGGCCAAGGGTGCTCCTTTCGTTCAGCTCACCTATATAGGAGCGATGACCGAAGAATCGAAAGGGCCTGTTGCGGCCGAAATTGAGAAGCGTCTTACCGACGCACTAAATCCATCCGAGCTGCGGGTGATCAACGATAGCGCCCAACATCGTGGGCATGCTGGAGACGATGGCAGCGGAGAATCGCATTTCACTGTCGAGATTGTTGCAGAGCAGTTTGAAACGATGAGCCGGATTGACCGGCAGCGCGCCGTCAACGCTGCGCTGGGAGACCTGATGACCGAGCGCGTCCATGCGATGCAGATTCGGGCGAAAGCCCCGAGCGAGGTGGCGAACCTGGCATAAGATCGCGATGAAGCTTCCGATAGTTTGATCCAGCGCTGAGCCGCGCAAGGCGTGGTATTCAGCCGTTTAGCGGGCCGCCGCGCCAGCCGGGCATTGGCCGCTCGCCGATCGCAACTTCTACCGCTGCCCGGGCCAGCAATCGTGTCGAATCGATGACCGGCAATGCCGAATTGCCATCGTTCAACACGATTGGCAGTTCAGTGCAGACAAGGGCAACGGCATCGCAGCCCTGTTCGGCGAGCAATTCAATCTCAGCTTGCAGGAACTCGGTTTTCGCCGGGTCGAATTCGCCCATGCAATATTCGTCCATAATCGTGTCATGGATGACTTTGCGTGCGGCTTCATCGGGAATCGCCCGGTCAATCGACCGGCGCGCCATCGCCCCTTCATATACCGACCCTTCCATCGTCCAGTTCGTGCCGAGTATGCCGACTTTCCCATAGCCGCGATCGCGCGCCGCATCGCCGACAACCTCGGCGATGTGCAAGCACGGTATGGCAAAATCCGGACCGGCCGATTCCAGTGCCAGATGTGATGTATTGTCGGGCAGGACGAAGAAATCTGCACCCGCCGCTGCAACTGACGCGGCATCCTCGGCAAATATCGCCCTGAGCGCCGGCAGGTCTAGCAGATCCCAAAGGTCGAGCGAATGATACATTGCCTGGCCGGACATTGTGATCGTCGGGTGATTATGGGATCCAAGTTTCGCAATGCCTTCGAAAACCGCCGTTCGGTAGCAAAGCAAAGCGCCCTCCGCGCTGTGCATCACAATACCGATATGTTTGTTCGCCGCCACTTGCGCCTCCCCAGCATGCGTCCTCGTCTTGGGTGATATCAGCTTGGCCCATGCCCTACGAACCAGATTTACTTGGCCCCGTACCAGTCGACATTGGCGACATGCGGATGGGCGTCGGCGAGATGGCGTTCCTCGCCGCCGGGATACAGGGTTAGACGCAATTCGCAGGCTTTGCTCTCTTCAACAAACTCGAAGGACAGCCAGCCAAAAGGGCGCGTTTCGCTCGCCGCTGCGCCGGCCTGTGCGACGGCGTCCCGAATGCGCTGCTTTTGCTCTTCGGGAAAATACTGGAACGCAATCGTGTGAAACAGGATCCGCATCACACCATCCTTCTGCGGTTTCGCAAGCAGCGCTTCGGTCCAGCTCGCCGCATCGCCCTGCTCTATCGGTGGCGGATCCGCCTGAGCCAGGCGGATCGCCGTCTCGGCAATGGCCAATCGTTTTAGCTGGTCCGGCCAGACATAAGCCGTCAGACGCTCGGCAGCCCCGGTTGACGACAGATCGATTGGATTGAGATCCACACCATGCCGCTCGATGATATTCACCTGTGCACCCGGCGGCGGCGTGCCCTTCCATTCCGGTGTCAGCAACAGGGGCGAGTCAGCATCGCCAGTGGCCAGACCGCCCAGATCATAGCGATAATGATTGAGGTTCAGCACCAGCCCGGCACTCGATCCCAGTTCGAGCAGCTCGATCGGCAAGGGATAGCGGGCGGCGGCGACATGCAGCCCGGCCATAACGATCGCAGCGCGCGCGACTTCATTGGTCTGCGGCGCATTGTCCAGCCATGGAAGAAGATAGTCGTCATGCGCGACCAGCGCATCCGCCACCGCCCGATCAATATTGGTCTGGTCCCGATAGGCAGCCGCAAGTGCGGCATCAGCGCCAGATCGTGCCAGCGCATGAAGGCCCCCGGCCAATCGCAGCGTCACATTGTCGCCGCTTGATGTCGGATCGCCAGACCAGTTCAGCAACAGCTGGCCACATTGCGTTTCGCAATTGAGTTTTTCGGCAACGGTCTCCAGCACAGTCGCTGTAATTTCGGATCCCAAACCGCGGCAAAAACTGGCTTGTTGGCGGAATGCCGCCCGAACTTCGCATTCTTTTTCGTCCATAGACCTAGCTTGCCGGTCGCATCGCCCCCAAGTAAAGCGCGTTTCTCATGACCGCAGATGTTGTCTTTGCAATCCCCAAGGGACGGATACTCGACGAGGCCTTACCGATCCTCGCCGAAGCCGGAATTATACCCAGCGAGGATTTCCATGACAAAAATTCGCGCGCGCTACGCTTTTCGACCAACAACCCGAATATCGACATCATCCGCGTGCGTGCCTTCGATGTCGCCACATTCGTGGCCCATGGCGCGGCGCAGCTCGGCATTGTGGGGTCGGATGTACTTGAAGAATTCCGTTATTCGGAAATCTATGCGCCGGTGGATCTCGATATTGGCCATTGTCGGCTGTCGGTCGCGGCACCAGCTGATTTTGCTGCGACAGACGATCCGAGCGAGTGGAGCCACGTCCGCATCGCTACCAAATATCCGAATTTCACCCGCCGCCATTTCGAGTCCAAAGGCGTGCAGGCCGAATGCGTCAAGCTGAACGGTGCGATGGAGATTGCTCCGGCGCTGGGCTTGACCCGGCGTATTGTCGATCTTGTATCGACCGGCGGCACACTCAAGGCGAACAACCTCGTCGAGGTCGACAAGCTCTGCGACGTGACATCGCGCCTGATAGTCAATCGCGCGGCGTTCAAGACTCGGCCTGAAATTCTGGCGATCGTAGAGCGATTCCGGGAGATAATGGGCGGCAGGGCCAGTGATTAGGCTCAGCACCGCCGATAGCGATTTCGAAACGCGGTTCACTGCCCTTGTGGAAGCCGGACGCGGAACGGAAGCGGATGTTTCCCGCGATGTGGCGGCCATTATTGCCGATGTTCACGAACGCGGCGACGCGGCTGTCGCAGACTTTACGGTCAAATTTGACGGC
Source organism: Parasphingopyxis sp. CP4 (assembly GCF_013378055.1). Classification (NCBI taxonomy): domain Bacteria; kingdom Pseudomonadati; phylum Pseudomonadota; class Alphaproteobacteria; order Sphingomonadales; family Parasphingopyxidaceae; genus Parasphingopyxis; species Parasphingopyxis sp. CP4. Next base: position 1,959,572 of record NZ_CP051130.1, read on the forward strand.
TTTGATCCGGCTTCGCTCGACCTCGAGATTGCCAAGGAACAGGGCTGCATGGCGCTGGATGGCCTGGACCCGAGCCTGCGCGATTCCCTTACCCTGGCGGCGTCGCGAATTCGCGCCTTTCACGAGAAGCAAAAGCCCGAGGACAGCGAAACCATCGACGCTGATGGCATTCGCATGGGCTCGCGCTGGTCTGCGGTCGAAACCGCCGGGCTCTATGTACCGGGCGGACGGGCCGCTTACCCCTCCTCCTTGCTGATGAACGCCATTCCGGCACTGGTTGCCGGTGTTGAAAATATCGTGATGGTCACCCCGACCCCGGGCGGCGAGATCAACCCCTTGATCCTCGCGGCTGCAGAGATTGCTGGCATCCACCGGATTTTCCGCATCGGCGGCGCTCAGGCGGTCGCGGCGCTGGCCTATGGCACCGATACGATCCCGCGCGCCGACGTGGTAGTTGGGCCCGGAAATGCCTGGGTCGCTGAGGCCAAGCGGCAGCTCTATGGCACGGTCGGCATCGATATGGTCGCCGGCCCCTCCGAAATTGTGATTATTGCCGATCACGACAATGATCCAGAGTGGATCGCCGCGGACCTTCTGTCCCAGGCTGAGCATGATCCGACGAGCCAGTCGATCTTGTTCACCGATAATGCCTCTCTCGCCGATGCGGTCGCGGAAACGGTGGATCAGCAACTCGCCGAACTGGCCACAGCCGAGACAGCACGCGCAAGCTGGGACGCGAATGGCGCAATTATCCAGGTGGACAAGCTCGATGATGCCGTTGCCTTGTCCGATCGACTGGCACCGGAACATTTGGAACTCGCAGTATCCAATCCCGACGCACTATTTGCCAAGGTCCGACATGCCGGCTCTGTGTTTCTCGGCCGACTGACTCCCGAAGCGATTGGCGATTATGTTGGTGGACCCAACCATGTTCTGCCAACCGGTCGCCGAGCCCGTTTTTCGTCGGGTCTGTCAGTGCTCGATTTCATGAAGCGGACCAGTTTTCTCGAATGCGGAGCCGAGGGACTTGCCGCGATCGGCCCAGCTGCCGTGGCGCTGGCCGATGCCGAAGGATTGCCCGCTCACGCCCAATCGGTCACCAAGCGACTGTCTTCGGGCAGAAAATAGGAGAATATTATGGCCTTTTCCCTGTACGACGCCACCATCCCGGTTTTCCAACAGCTGCTCGGCGCTGCGGATAGTCTGATCACCAAGGCAGAAGCCCATTGCGCGGATGGAAAAGCTAGCGAGGCAGACATTGTTGGCGCTCGGCTGATCGATGATATGGAACCGCTCAGTTTCCAGGTCAAAGCCATTGCGATGCACTCAAAAGGTGCATTGGACGGCGTCGCGGCGGGTAGCTTCTCACCCACGCCGGGCGACTATCCGGACAGCTTCGCCACGATGCATGGGCGGATCGAAGATGCACTTGCTACGGTGGGAAACTGGGATCGGGCGGCCATCGAGGCGCTTGTCGACCAGCCCATGCAGTTCAAACTCGGCGAAATGGTGATGCCATTTACCGCAGACACATTCCTGATGAGCTTTGCGATGCCGAACTTCCAATTTCATGCAACAACAGCCTACGACATATTGCGGGCTCAGGGTCTTGGGATCGGCAAGCGCGATTATCTCGGCCAGCTGCAGATGAGGATGGACGGGTAAGCCAGGACGTCCGATTACCATCGGTCGCCAAAAGACCGCTTCATCGCTAAGCCCTCCAAAGGAGACGATCATGTCCATTTCCCTTTACGACACCATCATCCCGACCCAGCTGCAGATAATCGGGTCGGTAGCCGCGCTGCTCGACAAGGCCGAGGCTTTTTGCGCCGAGACTGGACGGAGCGAAGCGGACATCATCAATGCGCGGCTGCGCGATGACATGCTGCCCTTTGGCTATCAGGTGAAATGTGTGGCCGAACATTCTATCGGGGCAATTGAAGGTGTACGCAGCGGCACTTATTCACCTGACACCGGACCGTTCCCCGAGGATTTTGCCGGTTTGCGGGCCAAGCTGGTCGCCGCAACCGAAGCGCTCAACGAGATCGATCCGGCTGAAATCGATGGCTTTATCGGGCAAGATGCGCTGTTTTCCTTTGGCGAGATGCGGATACCATTCACCGCGGAAAAATTCCTCCTCTCTTTTGCCCAGCCCAATTTCTTTTTCCACGCCACGACAGCCTACGATATCTTGCGCGCCGAAGGCGTCAGGATTGGCAAGATGGACTATCTGGGCAAGCTGCAGATGAAGATGGGTTGATGAATCAACGATCCCAATCCCGATCAGCGGCCCGGCTCGGTGCCGTACAGGCGCTCTACCAGCAAGAGATGGAGGGCACTCCGCTCGCCCGTTTGTTGAAGGAATTTCATGACCATAGGCTAGGCGCGGTGATCGAGGAGATGGAGTTCGCCGAGGCTGAGATCGATTTTTTCGACGATATCGTGTCTGGAGTGAACAAGCGGCTCGCCGAAATCGATGAGCTGATCGGCAGCAAGCTCGCTGATGGCTGGTCACTCGATCGGCTCGATCGCCCGCAAAAACAGATATTGCGCGCCGGGACATACGAAATCCTGGCACGGGCCGATGTGCCGATCGCCGCGATTATCGGTGAATATGTCGATGTCGCCGATGCCTTTTACGAGAAACGTGAAAAGGGCTTTGTAAATGGGCTGCTGGACGCGATCGCCAAGACTGTCCGCGGTTGAGCAGCGTCAAGCTTTTGTAGAGATATTCGCCGGCAATTCCTGCTAGCTTTCCACTCATGAGCGGCGAATCGGACTTTATCGATCGGCTTCGAGCCCTGGCAACACATCCGGCAGCCCGCGGGCTAACCGATGATGCGGCCACCTTCAGCCATGGCGGGCGGACTTTGGTATTCACCCATGATGTGATCGTCGAGAATGTGCATTTCCTGCCCAGCGATCCGCCGGAAACTATCGGCTGGAAACTGGTGGCAGCTAATCTGTCGGACCTTGCCGCCAAAGGGGCCAAACCAACCGGTGCTTTGATGGCGTATAGCCTGTCCGGCGACAGCGATTGGGACGCACGCTTTGCAGAGGGGCTGGGCGAGGCGCTCATTAAATTCGGTTGCCCGCTATTTGGCGGTGATACGGTTCGCGCACCCGAAGGAGCAGCGCGCCAATTTGGCATGACCGCAATCGGCGAGGCGGAGATCGTGCCGGGTCGTGATGGCGCATCGCCCGGCGATGATCTGTGGATTAGCGGTACCTTGGGCAATGCGGGGCTGGGGTTGCTGATTGCCAAGGGTGACATTGACGGCCCCGATACCCTGCTCGAGGCCTATCGTCGTCCTGACCCGCAACTGGAGCTTGGCCAAAAACTCGCACCACTCGTATCGGCGATGATGGACGTGTCAGACGGGTTGCTGATTGACGCGCGGCGTATGGCCGAGGCCAGTGAGGTTGCGATTGCCATCGAAAGCATTGATGTTCCGCTATCGGAAGATTTTGTTGTCGTCCGGGGTGACACCCGCGAGGCTTCTGTCGAAGCGGCCACGACCGGCGATGATTATCAACTGCTATTCGCATCACCGCCGCGCTCGCGCCGTCAGATCGAAACGGTGGCAGAAGACCTTGATGCACAGATTCAATGCGTTGGCATTGTCGAAGCGGGCGCTGGGCTTGTCCTGCAGGAGGGCGGACGGCCGCTACCCCTGCCTGATAGCCTGGGTTGGGAGCACTAGCCGGAGGCTGCCCCAGCCTTAGTTCCAATCTGTTGAGAGCAATGTTGCGGCTTGCACAAAGTGGGTCGCTGCCTCTATAGCGCGCTGGACTCCGCACGCGTCCGGTTCCGGGCGCATTTTTCTATGCGGAAACGCAACTTCTAAGGGGGCTGTAAGCCAAATGACTTTTGAACCGATGACGATTGTTATCGCTGCTATTGTGTGCGGATTTCTTGCCGTACTCTATGGTATCGTAACCAGCCGCCAGGTGCTTGCTGCAAGCGCTGGCAATGAGAAAATGCAGGAAATCGCCGGTGCCATCCAGGAAGGCGCAAACGCCTATCTGGGTCGCCAATATCGCACCATCGCCATTGTTGGCGTTTTGGTCGCGGTTCTGGTTGGTGTGTTCCTTGGCACGCTATCTGCAGCGGGCTTTGTGCTCGGTGCCGTCTTGTCAGGCGTGGCCGGATATATCGGGATGAACATCTCGGTTCGCGCCAATGTCCGCACGGCCCAGGCTGCCAGCGAAAGCTTGCAGAGTGGCCTCACCGTTGCGTTCCGCGCCGGCGCCGTTACCGGCCTGTTGGTTGCGGGCCTTGCCCTGCTGGCCATCTCGGTATTCTTCTATGTACTGACTGGCCCGATGGCTCAGGAAGCCAATAGCCGCGAAGTTGTCGACGCGCTTGTCGCGCTGGCCTTCGGCGCATCGCTGATCTCGATCTTCGCCCGTCTGGGTGGCGGCATCTTCACCAAGGGTGCCGATGTTGGGGCCGACCTGGTCGGTAAAGTCGAAGCCGGTATCCCGGAAGATGATCCCCGCAACCCGGCAACCATCGCCGATAATGTTGGCGACAATGTTGGTGACTGTGCGGGCATGGCTGCTGACCTTTTCGAGACCTATGTCGTGACCGTCGGTGCCACCATGGTGTTGATCGCGCTGCTGCTTGGCACCTCTGCCAACCTGCTGCCGCTCATGGCATTGCCGCTCGCAATTGGCGGGGTGTGCATCATCACCTCGATCCTCGGCACTTATTTCGTGCGGTTGGGATCGAGCAACTCGATCATGGGTGCGCTCTACAAGGGCTTCATCGTGACCGCCGTTACTTCGGCTGTGGCGCTCTATTTCGTCACCCAGTCGACGGTTGGCGACATGAACGCGGTACTCGGTACGGTTGGTGAAACCAGCTTTACCGGCATGAGCCTGTTCTACTGCATGCTGCTGGGTCTTGCGATCACCGGTATCATCATCTGGATCACCGAATATTACACCGGCACCAACTATCGTCCGGTGAAATCGATCGCCAAGGCTTCGGAAACGGGCCATGGCACGAACGTGATCCAGGGCCTGGCTGTCAGCCTGGAAGCCACCGCGCTCCCGACCATCGTGATCTGCATCGGCATCATCGTTGCCTACCAGTTCGCCGGTGTGATCGGTATCGCCTTTGCCGCCACCTCTATGCTGGCTCTTGCCGGCATGGTCGTTGCGCTCGACGCGTACGGCCCGGTTACGGATAATGCCGGTGGCATTGCCGAAATGGCCGAGCTTGACGAAGAAGTGCGTAACCGCACGGACGCGCTCGACGCGGTTGGCAACACGACTAAGGCCGTCACCAAGGGCTATGCCATTGGCTCTGCCGGCCTGGCCGCGCTGGTGCTGTTCGGTGCCTATACGACCGACCTCGGGATATTCTTCCCCGACGTCACCGTCGATTTCTCGCTCTCCAATCCCTATGTGATTGTCGGCCTGCTGCTCGGTGCGCTTCTGCCGTACCTGTTCGGCGCGATGGGCATGATGGCGGTTGGCCGTGCCGGTGGCGCGGTGGTCGAGGAAGTCCGCGCACAGTTCCGCGACAATCCGGGCATCATGGAAGGCACAAGCCGTCCTGACTATGCCCGTACGGTTGATCTGGTGACCAAGGCCGCGATCAAGGAAATGATCGTACCGAGCCTGTTGCCGGTCTTTGCACCGATCGTTGTCTATTTCGTGATCACCGCTGTTGGCGGCCAGGAGAACGGCTTTGCCGCTCTTGGCGCGCTGCTCCTTGGTGTGATCGTTTCCGGCATGTTCGTTGCCCTCTCAATGACGAGTGGCGGCGGTGCCTGGGACAATGCGAAAAAGCACATTGAAGACGGTCATCATGGCGGCAAGGGCTCTGAAGCCCATAAGGCTGCTGTCACTGGCGATACGGTTGGCGATCCCTACAAGGATACCGCTGGCCCGGCCGTGAACCCGATGATCAAGATCACCAACATCGTGGCCCTGTTGCTGCTCGCTGCCCTGGCTGGCGGCGTGCACTAAGCACGGCATCACGACCAACGAAATAGCCCGTCCGGAGCGATCCGGGCGGGCTTTTTCTTTGCCGTCTTATTGCCGACCTCAGCTCTCGTCGAAATCCCGCTTGGCCAGCATCCAGCTGCCAGTGACCTTCGCATGTAATTTCCCGGTCTCGGCATGGACAAAGGTTGTTTCGATTACGCCAAGGCGCCGGGAACGGTTGAGCATCAGGCTATCAACCAGCATCGTTTCACCCGCTTTGATCGGGCGGAAAAAGCGGGTCGAGAACTCCGCGGTTGAATAGCTTTCCACTCCCTCCGCCGTAGACCAGAAGGCAAAGCTCTGCCCGGTATCGGCGATGACATTGACGACGCCGCCCTGGACCAATCCGTCATATTGGCAATGATGCATCTCGGGCGTCCATTCCATCGAGAACTTCCCCGGCTCGACGCTGGTAAACACCATGCCCTGAAGCCGCATTCCTTCGATATAGGGCGGCGGGCCGCCACCCTCGACCGTGCCGTCGATGATCGTCTGGATAATGGCAATTGGATCCTGTTCCATTTGCGCAACATAGCAGAAACTTCCGACCCGGCGAGTGCCCATGCAAGCGGCAGAGCGACTTGCATTTGCGACAGATTTGTTGCACCAAATCGCTTCCTGAACCTTGGCCCTGCTGGATTCGTCTGGCGGGGCTTTTTCTTTTTGCAGCCGTCTCCCACACCATCCGCACCAACGGTTCAAGCGGCGGTAAGCCGGGCATGCTGCCCTAAAAGCACCAGATATCAGTTATTTGCTGCCGGTCGAGCATTAGGTTTAGCTCGATGCCTACTCCCTGGCCTGTGTTGAAAACTTGCTCATTATCCAGACTTGCAACCGATCTGGCTGGCCATCCTGGAGGCGCGAAAATTAACCCTTCTCAATAACCGCACTTCTCAAAAATGAATTAACCGCGCGCGCTTAAAGACTGTTCATCAACCTGTACTTGGGGAAGAACATATGTATCAGCGCGAGCGTATTACGACACCGGCATATCCGCCGCTCAGTCCATCGCGCGAATTGCCAGCCGGATATGTTCGCGCACCGCGCAGGCAGGTTGAAGATTTCCTGTCTTGCGATTTCGTTTTGCCAGCGAATATTTCCCCCGCACTCTGTGCCCAATGGTCAGTTCTGGCAGACCAGGCCGCTGATCCAAACTGTTTCGCTGAGCGATGGTTCTTGGAACCCTCCCTTGCCTTGCTCGCCGAGCAGGATGAAGTGAAGCTCGCACTGGTCACTTCGATGGATGGCCTGTTGGTCGGACTGATCCCCTTGGCCTATGATCCAACCTATGGCCGCCTCCCGGTCGGCAATGTCATGAACTGGCGCCATCATCACAGTTTTCTCGGGTCACCAATAGTCCGGCGGGGGATGGAGACGGACTTTTGGATCGCGCTGATCACAGCGCTTGATATGGGGCCCTGGTCCGCAAATCTGATGCACATATCGGATCTGCCTGCCAACAGCCGCAGCTTATATGGCCTGCAAAATGCCGCCGCAAAACTCGGCCGCCCTTGCGACACGGTGCTGCGCAAGCAGCGGGCGATGTTGAAGAGCAACGCAAACCCGTCCGACTATTGGGAAGCCAATGTCCGTAAAAAGAAGCGCAAGGAACTCAACCGGCTCGCCAAGCGGCTGAGCGAACAGGGCCAGTTGAGTTTCCGAACGCTCGAAGCCGATGAATCTGCTACGCCGTGGATCGAAGCGTTTCTCGAACTGGAACGCCGAGGATGGAAAGGCCGGCAAGGCACCGCGCTTGCCTGTAATCCGAACGAGGCGGAATTCCTGATGACCGTGGCCCAGGGGGCGCACGCCGCCCGCAAGCTCGATTTTCACCGCATGGATCTCGACGGCAAACCGATTGCCATGCTGATTAATTTCCTGACCGGAAAAGGCGGGTTTTCCTATAAGATCGCATTCGACGAGGATTATGCCCGCTATTCTCCTGGCATTCTGATCGAACAGTATAATCTGCGCATCCTTGATCGATCGGACATCGACTGGGTCGATAGCTGCGCTACCGAAAACCATGCGATGATCGAGAGTATCTGGGCAGAGCGGCGTGAGATTGTCCGTGTGACGGTACCGATCGGTAGCCAGCGCAACCGCTGGGTGTTTCGCGCCAGCCGCATGGCCGAGGATGCATCCTCAACGCTACGCAGCTGGGTCGCGCGGTTCGGAGGTAGGGCCAATGACTAAGCCGATCGTCTTTGCGGCCCAATCCCTGGCCAGCTTGCGCTCCGTATATCCCGAAGGCCCGGCCCTGCTCGATCATCAGCTGCGTGAGCATCCGTTGCTGACCCCGGAAGCGCTCAAATCACTGGCGCTCTCAATCCGACCCGTGGATGTCGAATATAATCGCGCCGATCTGCCCGTGGGCATCGACCCGACAGATGTGCCGGACAATGGTCTTGGTATCGCCGAGACGCTCGACAATATCGAGAGCAATGGCAGTTGGATGGTGCTGAAATTCATCGAGCAAATCCCTGCCTATCGCGATTTGCTTGCCGAAACACTGGCCGAGATCGAACCGATCGTGTGCGATATCACCGGCGATATGCTAAAACTGGAAGGCTTTATCTTCCTGTCCTCGCCGGACGCGGTGACGCCGTTTCATATGGATCCCGAGCATAATATCCTGCTGCAGCTCAAGGGCAGCAAGACGATGACAGTTTTTCCGGCCGATGACGAAGAACTGGCATCGGGTGAGGATCATGAAGCCTTTCATGCGGGCGGCCATCGCAACCTGCAATGGCGGGACGATTTTGCCGCGCGCGGCCGGGCTTTCGAGCTAAGCGCCGGCAAAGCAATCTATGTCCCTGTAAAAGCACCGCATTGGGTAAAAAATGGCCCTGAACCGTCCCTGTCCCTGTCGATTACCTGGCGGTCCGAATGGACCTATCGCGAGCGCTATGCCCGGGAAATGAACGCGGCGCTGCGGCGTATGGGTTTGAACCCTGCATCGCCGAAGCGTTTCCCGCACCAGAACCATGCCAAATCTCTGGCCTGGCGAACGATTGAAAAGGCGCGTCGGACCTTGGGTCGAACGGGCTAGCAGGTAGGCGAGAATCTCACCCAATCGTCGGAATTTAGCCAATCCCTTCCCTTTGCTGCGGCTTACCGCTATGGCAGCGCCAAATTTCGGCACTATATGGACAGTTATGGCAAAAGAAGAACTCCTCGAGATGCGCGGACAGGTTGTGGAACTGCTTCCCAACGCAATGTTCCGCGTCAAACTCGAAAATGATCATGAAATACTCGGCCACACCGCCGGCAAGATGCGCAAGAACCGCATCCGGGTGCTCGTCGGCGACGAAGTGCTGGTTGAGCTCACGCCCTATGACCTGACCAAGGGCCGCATCACCTATCGCTTTAAATAGGCAGGCCGCGCTCCGATGCGCCTGATCCTTGCCTCTGCCAGTCCGCGCCGCAAAGAGCTGCTCGCACGGATCGGTATCGAGGCGGATGCGATCGACCCGGCTGATATCGATGAAACCCCGCGTGCGGGCGAACTTCCCCGTGTCTACGCGAGCCGCATTGCCGCAGAGAAGGCCGCCGCCGTGGCGCCGCGTCACACCGGGTCGCTGGTGTTAGCCGCCGATACGGTTGTCGCTGCTGGTCGCCGGATTTTACCCAAGACGGAACAGGAAGCCGAAGCGCGCGAGTGCCTCTCGCTGCTCAGCGGTCGACGCCATCGCGTCCATTCAGCGGTTACGTTGGTTGATAGAGAGGGCATCGCGCGGCACAAAACATCCTCGACCATCGTCACCTTCAAACAGCTCAAACCCGCCGAGATCGATGCCTATGTCGCCGGTGGTGAATGGCACGGCAAAGCTGGCGGCTATGCGATCCAAGGATATGCGGAAGCCTGGGTCCGCTTTCTCTCGGGCAGCCATTCAGGCGTCATCGGACTGCCGCTTTTCGAGACGCGCATACTTCTCGAAACCGCCGGATATCCCCTTGACTGAGTGGCTCTATGAAGCGGGCATTGGTGAGGCCCGGGCGGCGCTCGTCGATAATGGCGAGATCATCGAAGCACATATTGAGCCGGAGGAAGACGGCGTACGCGCGGGGATGGTGTGCGAAGCGCAATTGAGCGATATTTTGCCCGGCAACCGGGTTGGCCGCGTCATGCTCGAAGATGGCACAAACGGGCTCCTCGAACCGATCCCAACAGGAACCACCGAAGGCGCGACCATATTGGTCGAGATCAGTCGTAGCGCCATTCCCGAGCCTGGAAAAATAAAAGGCCCCCGTACCCGCCCGGCAGCGAAGGGTCGGACCGCCAGACCAGCGCCGACTCTCCATGATCGGATTGCGAAGACCAACTGTCCGATCAAAACGCTCCTCAATCCGGGCGAAGATCCACTGGAAGACGCGGGCTGGTCCGAACTCATCGAGCAGGCAGCAACCGGCGCCGTGCCTTTCTCCGGCGGCGCGCTGCGTATCGCTCTCACCCCGGCGATGACCGTGATTGATGTCGATGGTGCACTGCCACCTGCAGAACTCGCGATCGCTGGCGCGCGAGCCAGCGCTGAAGCTATCCGGCGGCTCGACATTGGCGGCGCGACGGTGATCGACTTGCCGAGTTTATCGGCCAAGACCGACCGTCAGGCCGCAGCAGACGCATTCGATGCTGCCCTCCATCACCCTTTTGAGCGAACTTCGGTGAACGGATTTGGCCTGTTGCAGATCGTGCGCAAACGCACGCGCCCCTCGCTGCTCGAATATGCGCAATATGATGCTGTCTCGACGGCTGCCCGGGCGCTTTTGCGCCGTGCGGAGCGCGTGACCGGTGTCGGCCCCCTTACGCTGACCGTTCATCCCGATATTGCCGCCCGGCTCGCGTCCCAGCCAGACTGGATCGCGACGCTCGAACGACGCATCGGCACAGGTATAGAGATAAAAGCCGATGTCACCATCGCCCTGTGGGCTGGCCATGCCAGCAATCCTCATCCGGGGTGATATTTGCCTTGCGCCCAGATTGTGCCAACGTGCGCCAAGGGAGAAAGATAGATGCTGACCAAGGGCGATGATTATCCGCTGCACCAGACGCCGGAACCGATGGCTGTTTCGGGGGCGGACCGCAACTTCTACGACCGCTATTTCTTCAACGGCTATAGCGCGGACGGCAGCATCTTCTTTGCTGCCGCCATGGGCATCTATCCGCAACTCGACATTATCGATGCGAGCTTCTGCCTGCTGATCGACGGGGTGCAGCATAATATCCGCGCGTCGCGCCGCATGGGATCTGAACGGCTCGACATGACAGTCGGACCGATCCGCGTGGAAATCGTCGAAGCGCTTGCGCAGCTGCGCCTCACCATTGCCGACAATGACAGCCCTATCACCGCCGATATCCTGTTCACCGCGCGCCATGCGCCGATCGAGGAACCGCGTTTCACCCGCCGCAACGGGCCTCGGATGTTTATGGACTATACGCGGATGACGCAGAATGGCGGCTGGTCCGGCACGATCACGCATGACGGGACCGATCACGCGCTTTCCAGCGACACGCATTTCGGTACGCGCGATCGCAGCTGGGGTATTCGACCGATCGGTGCGCCAGAATCACAGCCGCCACCCAGCGGTACCTTGCCGCAATTCTACTGGCTCTGGGCCCCGCTCAACTTCTCTGACCGGGTGAGCTTCTTTCACACAAATGACGATGGCGATGGCGAAGGCTGGAACCGCCGCGGGGTGATCGACACAATTGGAGGCGATGCCATCGAATATGACCGGATAGACTATACGGTCAGCTACACATCCGGCACCCGCCGCGTGGCCCGTCTTGATGCAATGCTTGCTCCGGATGGCAGCGCGTCGCTCACGATCGAGCCCGTTGGCCCAGATTTCCATATGTCCGGGCTTGGCTATATGCATCCGGTCTGGGGTCACGGGCTGGATCATGGCGGTCTCGAAACGGCGTATGACACGATTGAGGCTGCCGCTGCCGCGCCGCACGAACAGCTGCATTGGCATATCCAGGCCTTCTCCCGCGCAACGCTGACCATCAATGGCACCGCGCATCAGGGCCATGGCGTGCTCGAACAGGCGATAGTCGGCCCGCATGCACCCAGCGGATTTTCCGAATTGCTGGACATGGCAGACTGATATGAGCGCCATCCCGACCCATCCTGACCAGTTCGATACGGCCTGGCTCGAAAGCGCACTAAAGGCACCCTCCGGTTCGCTGTCCGGCTTCTCTCATGAGACAATCGGCACCGGCCAGATGTGTGACAGCTTCCGCATCTCGCTCGAATGGGATGGTCATGACGGGCCGGAGCATATCGTTGCCAAATGCCCGAGCACCAATCCGGACAGTCGCCAGATCGCCAAGACGCTGCGCAATTATCTGTTCGAGATCAGCTGGTACCAGGATCTGGCTGACGAGATCTCGGTTTCCTGCCCGCCCTGCTATCATGCCGAGATTGCCGAGAATGAGGTCGATTTCGCCTTGCTGCTCGGCGATATGAGCCCGGCTCGCCAGGGCGATCAACTCAAGGGCGCAACGCTCGACATGATCCAGGCCGCAATCCGGGAGGCCGCCAAACTCCATGCGCCGCTATGGGATTCCCCGCGGCTGTCCGACTATCCCTGGTTCAACTACGGATCGGCCAACAAGGAGCTGGTGCGCACCCTGCTTCCTGGCCTGTATCAAGGGTTCAAGGATCGCTACCGCGAACGCCTCGCGCCCGAGATATTCAAGATGGGCGACGAGTTTATCGATCGTATCAATCCCTATCTCGACCAGCCGCTGACAACGCCCACCGTGGTCCATGGCGACTTCCGGATCGATAACCTGCTGTTCAATGCGGAGAGTGGCGCGGTGACCGTGGTTGACTGGCAGACCGTCGGCCTGGGTTCCGGACCGGGCGATATCGCCTATCTGATCGGCACCAGCATTGCCGATCCCAAGATCCGCGCAGCCGAAGAAGGCCGTTTGTTCGGCGCCTATCTCGACCAGCTTGCCGAACAAGGAGCTGAGATAGACCTCGACGCCAACCGACTTGCCTATCGCCGGAGCGCTTTTTCCGGATTTATCATGGCGATCTTTGCATCGATGAATGTCGAGCGCACCGAACGCGGCGATGAAATGTTCGCGGTAATGGCCGAACGCCCGGCCCAGCAGATATTGGACCTCGACAGCCTCGGATCCTTTTAGCCCGTCGAAACCTGCCGACCGGAGCGACCCCAACTCTTTCGTCGACGCGCTTGCCAAGCGCCTCTATCCCCCCATATCTTTGCCACCATGACAAAAGCGTCTCGCTCCAAAAACTGCCCCTTATGCGGGAAACCACCCAGTACGGACCACCGGCCATTTTGTAGCGCTGGCTGCCGCGATCGCGATCTCTTGCAATGGTTGGGCGATGGCTATCGGGTCGCCGGCCCGCCCGCCGATCCGGAGGCGATTGCGATGCAACAAAACGGGCTGGACAGCGATAGTTGACCCGGCCTATAGGCGCTGTTCCCGCACGATCTTGCGGTTATGCCCGGGTAGCTCAGTTGGTAGAGCATGCGACTGAAAATCGCAGTGTCGGCAGTTCGATTCTGTCCCCGGGCACCACCATTCCAGCCTAAGTACAGACATACATGGCTGCGCCCCAGTTTCATTGGCATTCGGCGGTTGCGCACTCGTTCGCGGCTTTGCCGATGCTGACACCTACCTTAGCCCTACTTCAGCCCTCCATGGGATGAAATGCCAGCACTGCATTGTGCTATCAGGGCAAACGTCCGTTTCTGGCCGAAAGCGGACATTTGGTTAGGGCGCGAAACAGGATATGCCTGACCTCGAGATACGAGCTGGCCTACCTCGGTTGCGAAGCAACGGGGTAACGCGGCAAAAACACAGCGATTAGCATCGGAGCGACGATGAGCGGACCGATCAAGATGAAGGGGATGGGTATCTCAAGCTGAGAATACACTTCAGCTAATGGCGCCCGGACCGCGATTGCAAAGGCCCAGATCATTCGGGCTAGATGGCGACGTATTCGCAACGCCGCTCTGCGGTCCGCATTACGAAAGAAATGAACGTCACCGGCCAACAATATTATCGGTATGGCAAGGATTGCCAGCGGGCCGATCAATGGGATGTTTCCGGCGGCGACCTGAGGGATGGCGAAGCTAAGAAACAGCAAAACTACGCCGATCTCAAAAATGAAAAATCCAGTTTCGAACGTGCGAATTCTTCGCGTTGCGGGCTTCAAGGCCAAGAGAGCCGTTCCAACCGCATAAACTGATGTCAGAGCCGCCACCAGCAGCGGTGGAGCCATACGAACTGACAACAGGACCAACGATGAGATTGCGACGACCAAAATGCTGACCGCGAAGGTTCTGCCAGCGAAAATATGAACTCGGCTCCCTTTTTTGGTCGACAGGGCAATCAGGGCAGCCAGCAACCCGACTATACCGACGGAAATATGCAGGTAATAGCTGATGGGATCGAACGGGGCTGAGCTGGCCAAATCAACTGGATCTACGGGTATCATCGATAAACCTCAGCTGACGTTTGGACACGCGACTATCATGCGCGCCGGTTGCAGTTGTCAATGTCCGCAATGGGTGGAAAGCGGACGTTATTGGGCAGTGCTGTGTTACCTAGTCTGCCAGCTGGACGCGCATCAAGGGGCTCGCGATGGCAGCCCAGACCATCTGTAGATTGAACCGGATACTGCCGGTTTGGCGCTCAGCAAATTGCAACAGTTCGTCGAGCGCGTCCCGGTCTAAATATCGGCCATCTAGGACGACCGCTTCAATCGAACGGCTATTTTCAATATCAGCATAGGGATTGGCATTGAGTAGTATTAAATCGGCGGCTTTTCCGACATCGATCGAACCATTGACGAGATTTGCATCGGCAAAGCGAGCGGCTTCAATCGTCGCCATGCGTAGCGCCGCTTCGGCGGGAATACCCGCCTCCACAAAAGCTGCGAGCTCGTCATGTACGGCAAAACCGGGATAGATATAACTATCCCCGGAATCGGTGCCGATCAGGAGGTTTACGCCTGCCTCATAAGCTGCAACCAAGTTCTCCTGAGCCAAAGCGTGGAGCTCCTGATCTACGGTAAGGCGATCAGAGGCCTCGCCATCGCGAAGCGCACGACTGACATCGCCCTGCCACATGCCTGCTTCGAGCACATAGGGTATGTACCTCAATCGCTCATCGTCTTCGAGCGAGCCATCGCCTGCGCGCGCCGGAACGCTGAGCACCTGCATCGTTGGTGTCCAATACACCTCGGATTCCGCCATCCGGTTCATCAATGCATCGCAGGCAGCCGGATCATGCTCATCTATCAGACGTCGCTTCAGATCAGGGTCATACACAGCGAGTGGATCCGGCAACGCTCGAAAGTCTGCCGCTCCCCGAAAGCATTCGAAGAGAAATAGTCGCGGGTGCTCGATGCTGCGCTGTCCTGCATCAATTGCCTGATCGAGCGACACGCGAATTGGCCGATGCCCCGCAATGTAAAGGCCATTGGCATCAGCCGCTCGCGACAGCTGCTGATAAGCGTCAACAGACAAGTCTGAATATGTCTTGAGAAAATCGGCTCCGTCACTGCGATAATAGGCGACAATCTCGGTGATCCCGGCAACATCATTGGCACGAAAGAAATCTGGAAAACCGCTGGGCACTTCATCTCCGCCATCCATCTGATAGCTGCTCTGCAGCGGATAGCGCGGAGAAATACCGGTGCCATTCACCAACCTGTCATTCCAACGCAGCCTGTCTTGTGTGCATGCCCAGAAACTGTCCGGTTCCCCCATACAGCCTGACATGTCTCGCACGCTGGTCACGCCGTTGGCGATGAACAGCGGGTGATGAAACTGTGGCGACAGCTGGATGGAATGGGAATGCATATCCCATAAGCCTGGCATCAAATAGCGGCCGCGTCCGTTAATCGCAGTGTATCCGCTCGCTTCGACCGTGCCAGCCGGTGCGATCTGCGCAATCGTTCCGTCGCGTACAAAGACGTCTTGACCCTCGATGATCCGTCCCTCTTCGACGTCTACGATATTCACGTTTGCAATGACGATATCGGTGCGGACTGCGTCGTTTGGAGGTGATGCCAAAGGGATGGCGATCGCAAGAACAACAATGGCAATAGCAACAACGAGTATTCCGAGAATTGATTTCCAGATCATCTTTTTCCTTGCCGACCTTGCCGCAGCTGCGCCTAAAACAGGCGTTGCATCGACAACGCGCAAAATAGGCAGATCGACAAATACCCGATGTGGATGGCCGCGCGAAGCCAGGTCGGCAATCCGGCAATATCCAGTCCTGCTACTTCACCAATCAATATGCCGATAGAAAAAAAGAAGAACCACAAAGTGAACAGGAACTGGGTCGACCCCCTGACTAGAAGTGTTACGAGGTCGTGCAGGCTGCCGCATACTAGGAATGTGATAATCAGCGCCAGCCAGCGCGGCATTACGTCACTCGCAGGTCGATAGACATATCTGCCGAGATAGTAGCCAAAGATCGGGTTCCAATACCGCCAAAAACCAGCGAATGATCCCGCACCGAAGGAACGCTGCAGCATGTTTTGAAGTGCGCCGTTGGCGCCTAACGGCACGCCATTCCTGCGCTTCACATACTGCCGAAGCGAGATTGTACGCCTACTCTTCGAAACAGACCTCATCGATGTCCTAATTGGAAGTTGGAGCAATGGTAAGTGTGGCAAGTAACTGGCATCATACAACACTTTTTCGCACAACGCTCGCGCTGCGTTACCCTTGCAATCCAATGTCCGCAATGGGCGCAAAGCAGACAGTGCGGGTATCTTCAAAATTCTCGGGCGAAAGCTGTGGAGATTGGTACGCTCCAGACTGCGTCCCGCGCCATTTCCCAAACACAAGCCTTGCAATCCGCGACTGGCGTTGAGGCGATGGTTGCAATACTCCCGTCAAACCGAATGAAGGGAGGTTGATACACATGCGCCGCTCTGCTCTTTCTCTCCGTGCTGCAGCGTGCATCGAACAGCGCGATGACGGCTGTGAGTGGAGCATCTTCATTATCAATGATGAGCCCTTCGCCCTAGATCGCGTCGATCTGCTCGGTTTTGGTCATAGTTTTGGGGGCAGCGGCGACTTCAAGGCCATCGAGACTGAAATCGGCCGCGTTGCGCCTGGCGATTGGACGCGTCTCTGGCGTGACGATGATTTCGAAATGCGGATGTACGCCCGAATTTCGGTCTCCGCGCAGCAACAGCAGCAAGAGCTGCTGGCAGATTTTCCGAAGCTCTATCGCAAGAAGCGAAATCTTCCAGACTTTGAACCGATCGGCCTGCCGGGCCTGGCGGTTCCCTTTGAACGCGTGGGCTAGACCCGCAGATCGAATCTTGCCGGCTTCCCAAAAACAGCGCCCCCGCCAGGGGGACTGGCGAGGGCGCAGGGCATCCGGGGAGGATGAGAGGCTGGGTAGTGATGCGCGACCCGGGAGAGGGGGCTCGCGGAAGCGCGCTATCGGTTAGGCAGCGAGGATCGTCAGCGGTGAGCTCACCAGGGCCAGCGAGAAGCTGGAAACCGTAGCGAGAACAGAAGCGATGAAAGCTGCTGGGTAAATCTTGGTCATGGCGTATCTCCAATTAGTCTTTTTCGATGCAGGCGGTGGACCAATCCATCGTCTTGACCCTTAGATACGCGCTCTCCCCCCTACCCGCTAACACTAGTCTTGCGCTTATGCTATGCACGAATGCATAGCCTATATTATATATATTTATCAGTATTTTGTTGACTATCCCGCGCTGATTATGTGATTTTCAGTGACGCTCGATCCGTCGGTGCCTTGCAGTATTCATCCCGGTCGGCCGCATTGAGCCAATATTAATGCTCTCTGGTTAGTTTGCCTCAACATTCTCGACGGGGGCCTCACTGCGCTTGCGCGGTGAATCATCGAGAAACGAAGGGGGATGAAGATGTGGAATCGAAGACGCGTCCTTGGCGCAGCAGCTGCTGCGTCCGCGATGTTGGCATCCGGGTGTACCGCGCCATTTGGCAGCCGATCTTCTTATCTCACGCCGATCCTTCGCCCTGCCCATCGCAATTCAGTGTTCCATTGGACCGATATCGCGCTCCAACAGATCCGCGATCAACGCGTACCACCGCCACGGGCTGCCTATAATCTGGCCGCGCCCATGGCCGCCGGCTTCCTGGCAGCGAATGGCATTATCGGCCGCTATGCAGAGCCTTTCGGTATCGGCCAGGGCCCGCGCGGGGCCGATCCGGAAGTCGCTTACGGTGTCGCCTTCGCAACCGCCGCGTCCGAAAATTTCCAACAGCCATTCCTGTTCGAGCGCAATGCTTTCAAAGATCGGTTCCCCGACGGCGACGCGAAATCGCTTGGCATTGAATGGGGCCGCCGCGTGGGCATGCAGATTGTCCGCATGCGTACCAATGACGGAGCAGAGCCCAACCGGATCAATTACTATCTCGGCCGTTATCCGCGGCGTCGCGACGCACTGAAATGGACGCCGACCGGGCCATTTTACAGCGCATCACCGGGCCCCGCATTTGCGACCTATGATCGCGGACTGTTTCCGGGCCTCGGGCAGATCACCCCGTGGACGATGCGCAGCGGCACTCAGTTCCGGCCCGCCGATTTCCTTGACCCGGCAAGCCCGGAATTTGCCGAAGAGTTTCACACGATCCGCATGCTCGGCGCATCGAACAGCCCTGTTCGCACCCCCGACCAGTCCGAGATCGCATTATTCTGGGAAGATGGTCCATGGGGCATCACGCCACCCGGTCATTTCATCCTGACGGCCGTGCAGGTTCTCCAGGATCGGGGCCTTGATTTTCTGGACCTGGCGCGCGCCTTTGCCCTGCTCGGCATGACGCAATGCGACGCGGCGATAAATGCCTGGGATGCAAAATATCATCACGATATCTTGCGCCCCGAAACTGCAATCCGGCACCGGGCCGAACGCTTTGGCAATGCCGATCCGCGGGTTGAACGGCAACGGGGCTGGCGCAGCTACATCCCGACACCTGAGTTCCCGGCCTACACATCCGGTCATTCGACATTTGGTGCGGCGGGCACAGAGCTTACTGCGCTGCTGTTGGGCACCGATCAAGTATCCTTCTCGCATGAATCGCCAGACCAGGTGTTGTGGCCGCAGCTGCGCGGTGTTCGCCGCAGCTGGACCAGCCTCAGCCAGGCAGCCGAAGAAAACGGGCTCAGTCGCCTCTATGGCGGCGTCCATTGGGAACGCGATCATGTCGCGGCCATGGCCGCAGGCCGCGCGATCGCGCGCCAAGCCTTCCACACAGTCTTTCCGGCGAGGGTCTGACCGATGGAAAATTCTTCAAACCTAACTCCGCTTCGCTTCCTGGTGCCGTTGTCTGTGATCATCGGCACCCAGTTCGCAGTACCTGATACAGCACGCGCCCAAGGCTTTTCGCTGAACAGCGACGCGCTGGCATCCCTCGAAGAGCCGCTGGCGACCGATATTGCTGGAGTGACGGTAGAGGTGACCGGCGTCACCGATGCGCGCCTCACCTATGATTTTGAAGGCATGGACGATTTCCATCCCGGCTTTATAGGCAATTTCGAGGTCAGCGCCGCAACCCAGCTCGGCAATCGCTGGAATGTTGGCGTCGCCTATTTCGGCCAATATCAGCATGATGACGGCTCCGACACATATAGCGACAATGTCGCAGGCTTTATCGGCGGGTCCTGGGGCACATTGGTTGGCGGCGAAGTCAGCGGGGTCGTCCGCGAGGAAACCCGGCGTCGGCGCGGAGCCGGCAATGCCGTGCTGGCCTTTGATGAAGGCCTTGGCCAGCTTTCAAACTGGGGTGGCGGATATTTCGGTCAGTTCGGGCCCGCGCGGGTCAGCGCCGTCGTCGTCGAAGATGGCGATTTCGATCTTGGCTTTTCCTGGTCGCGTCCGATCGGGAACAAGGATTTGCGCTTCAGTGCCCATTATCGCCATGGTGAATTCCTGAACGCCGACAGCAATGCGATCACGGGAACGGCCGAGATCGTCTATGGCAGCAGCCTGTATGATCTTGCTGCGGGCTATGAGCGACTGGAGAGCCCGGCATTCAACGCAGATCGATGGTTTGTATCGGCTGGCTGGCAAACCAAGACGGGATCGCTCACCTTCTCACTCGGCGCCCATTATGGCGAAACAGAAGGCCAAGAAGAGAAGTCCGGTGCCTTTGGCGTGCGTTATGACGTAGCGCGGGGCCTGTCGCTCAATCTCGGGATCAATCATAGCGATGCGCAAGTCACGCTGAACGGTGTAGAGCTTCTCAACCAGGAGGAAACCGAAGCAGTCGGGTCCCTCCGATTCGATTTCTAATCTGCCAAGGGGTCCGGCTGAAGGGCGTCGTGCGGTCCGATCCTATGTGCTGGCGCGGCTCGCATAACGGGCCACAAAGCCAGACAGGATGACCGGGATAAGGGAAATCAAGGCAAAACCGATATTCCCCGTCATCAAGATTACCACCGAAGACACGAAGAAACCGAGCGCCATTACAACCGCGCCAAGCGCGCGTGAACGCGGATAGATTGCCAAGAGCGCGCCGATGACCTGAACTGTACCCAGCGGGTACAGCCATTTCGCATCAAGCCCTGCTTCAGCGAAGAATGTAACTTCTTGCTGCATCATCGCCAGTTTGGCGCCGCCGGCTGCTAAGCTCATCAGCGCCAGCAGTGCCAAAATCACCCAGTACACATATTTCATGATCGTCCTTTCGAGCGACATATCATCGGAGTTCATCGGTCCCGTTCCGGGCTTTACGCGAACCCGATAAGCGCACAAGGTAACCTCCGAAAAAGACAGTGCATGTGTTTGAGGGACAAACAGTCTCCGGCGGATTGCCAGCGCAGGTGTCGGGAGGATGAATATGGCGGAATTGACGGCGGATACGCCGCCAACCACCGGGGCTGCGTCCGAAGGTTTCGGTACGGCGGGCTATCGCAACTATGTGCTCATGGCCCTGTTAATGGTCTACATATTCAATTTCATTGACCGCACGATCGTCAATATCCTGACCGAGCCGATCAAGCTCAGCTTTGGGCTTGAAGATTGGCAGATGGGCATGTTGGGCGGTCCGGCATTTGCGGTGCTCTACACTTTTCTTGGCATTCCGATTGCGCGCAGCGCAGAGCGGTACAACCGGGTCATCATCATTGCGACCGCCGTGGCCATATGGAGCCTGTTTACGGCGTTATGTGGCTTCGCAATGTCCTTCCTCATGCTGTTCCTGTTCCGTGTCGGTGTCAGCATTGGCGAAGCGGGCTGCACGCCGCCGGCGCAGTCTCTGATCGCCGATTATTTCAAGCCTTCCCGCCGGGCCACGGCGGTTTCCATCTATGCGCTGGGCGTTCCACTGGGCGGCATGTTCGCATCGATTTTCGGCGGCCAGCTGGCCGGTCTCGACGGCGCAGATTTTGGCGCCTGGATCAATAGCATCGGCCTTGGGTTCCTGTTCGGTAGCCTGGATTGGTCGCAGGTCGAAGGGTGGCGAATCGCCTTTGTCGTGGTCGGCGTACCCGGCTTGTTGCTGTCGCTCATTGTCTGGCGAACGATCAAGGAACCACCGCGCGGCTATACCGATCCGGCTGCCTTGCAGGGCCTGGAAAAAGCCGGCTTTGGCGAAGCGATGCGCGTGCTCTGGAGAAAGCCCGCTTACCGCCATGTCGTGTTCGGTGCGATGCTCGCATCCTTTGTTGGCTATGGCGTGGGCCAGTTCACCACGTCATTCCTGATCCGCACCCATGGCCTGTCGATCCAAATGGCCTCGCTTTTGTTCGGGATCATCCTTGGCGTGATGGCCGCGATCGGTGTGTTCAGTTCTGGCTGGCTCGCGGACAGAATGTCACAACGCTATCCCAAGGCGCTTTCTTGGCTACCCGCGCTCGGCATGGCGGCGTCTGTGCCGCTCTATGCCTTCGGCTTTCTTGTCGGCGATTTATGGCTGGCAATGCCCGCGCTGATGATCGCGGCAATGATCCATTATTATTATCTGGGGCCGATGTATGCGGTTTCAGGCGGTGTCGTGGACAGCCGGATGCGCGCAACTTCGGTGGCCATCACGCTGTTTGTCGTGAACTTGCTCGGCTATGGCCTTGGCCCGCCGCTGATCGGGATCCTCTCGACCTTCCTGAAGACCGTGTTCCTCGATGGCTATGGACTTGGGCTGACGCTGGAAGCATGCCGACCGTTGCTTGCACTGGGCGCCGACGCACGCGCCGTCCTCGCCAGTGGCGAAGCAGACAGCCTTGCGGCCTGCGCAAGCGCGGACGCCCGCGGGCTACAATGGTCGATTGTGATCTTCATCTGCGGCTATGGCTGGGCGGCACTCCATTACCTCCTCGCCGGCCGCACGCTGCAGGACGATATGGTCGCCAACACCCATAGCTAGGAGGATTTCGGCCCAGCCTATCGATCCCGATCAGGCGAACATCGGTGAGACAGCGCCGACCGCTTCCTTCTCGCGTTCAAGGATGCGCACAAAGGACGGCCGCGCATGGACCCGCTGGACAAAGGCGGCGAGCGCAGGCCAGCGATCGGCATTGACGATTTCGCCGGCATGGCAGAAATTGACGAAGATGCTGCCCGCCGTCAGATCGGCCAGGCTCAGCGCATCGCCGACAAGGAATTCCTTGCCCTCGCTCAACTGGCTTTCGAGATAATCAAAATGCGCCGGCATCTGCGCGAGCGCTTCGGCGACAACTGCATCGTCGGTTTCCATATTGAGGAATGCCGGATTGATGAAGCGCTGGATGAAGAGCGGCGCTTCAACTTTGGAAAAGAGACCGGTGCCGAGATAGTCGCATAGCCATAGCATCCATCCGCGCTCCCAGCCGTCTGACGGGAACAGCACGGGGCTATCGATCTTGCTCTCGAGATAGCTGCAGGCAGCAAGTGAATCCGGCAGATACCGACCATCGACCTCCAGCACGGGCACTTTACCAAGCGGGCTGATCTTCAGAAACTCAGGATCCGGTTCGCCCAATGGAACGACATTCACAATGTCATATTCGACGCCCTTTTCCTCGCAGAAAGCCAGCAACCGCCGCACCCATGGCGACAGCAAAGTTCCGTGAATGGCGATTGTCATAGTCTCATCTCCCAGTTCAACAGCGAATCAAATATGTGGTTGCATTATTGAACCAACTAGATTAGATGGTTTTATATTGCAACCAGGTTGGTGAGATGAAGACAAAATCCTTTTCAGAAATGGACTGTTCGATAGCCCGGACATTGGAACATGTCGGATCATGGTGGTCGCTGCTGATCATCCGCGATGTTATGATGGGCATACGCCGATTCAAACAGATTGAGGCGTCGCTCGGGATCGCGAAAAACACACTGGCAAGCCGATTGAGCGCATTGGTGGACGGCGGGATATTGACCCGTGCGCCCTCCTCCGACGGCTCGAAATTCGAGGAATATGTGCTGACCGAGAAGGGCCGAGAGCTGGCTCCGGTGATGATCGCCCTGTCGCAATGGGGCGATAAATGGGCCGCCCATCCCGAAGGACCGCCCTATGCCTTTGTCGACGAAGTGACCGGCGGAGAATTGCTGCAAGTCTGGCCGCGCCGCGCTGATGGCGAGCGAGTCGAGCTGAACGAGCTCGGTTTGCACCCCCTGAAAGATGAATCCGAAGCCCATTCGAAGGAGCAAAGATGATGATAAACTGCACCTGTATCGTCCAAGCCGATCAGATTTCGGCCGAGACCCAAGCTGCGCTGCGCAGCAGCCTCGACGATTTCACCACGCGCAACTTTGACGCGCCCGCCACGATCAACTGGGTCGAGATACACAAGGGAAGCGGATTTACCGCGACCAAACCATCTACTTCGTCGATTGTGTCCGTCGCCGGGCCATCATCGCTTGAGCAATCGGCGCGCGTATCACTGCTCGATGAGCTTTGTGGTCTGTGGTCTCGGGAAACGGGCTGCACACTCAATGAAATTGTCGGCGTCGTCAACGACCCCGCCTGAAGATCGGAGACAATCATGCCCCTTTATATGTGCAACGCCGCCAAAGGCGCGATTTCTGACGAGGCGAAGGAGACGATCGCCGCTGACATCACTCGCACCCATTGCGAGGTTACCGACGCCCCACCGATATTCGTCCATGCCTTTTTCCGCGAAGACGCGCCCGACATGCCGCTTAACGACAAGCGCGTCTTCCTGATGGGCAGCATCCGAGCCGGGCGCAATGACGAGCAGAAAGCTCAGATTATCAGCGAGATCACCGAATCGATCCGGGACAATGCCAGTATCCCGGTGGACGATATTCAGGTCATGATCCGCGACACGCCAGCCAGCTGGGTCATGGAAGGTGGAGACATCATGCCCGAGCCTGGAGAAGAAGCTGAATGGTTTGCAGCCCATGAAGCGAAAGCCGCCGCGGACCATGGCTGATAGCGCGATCATCCTCGGCGCCGGCGCCTCGAAAGGCGTTGGCGGCGCGCTTGCCCGCTGCTTTGCGGACAACGGCCTGCATGCGATCATGGCCGGACGCACAGAAGAAAAAGTGCAAGCCTTGGCCGATGAGGTCGGAGCGGCCGGAGGTTCGGCTGAAGCCGTGCGGGTCGATGTCACCTCTGAAGCCGATCAGGACCGCCTGTTCGCCCTCGCACAGGAGCGCGGGAAGATTGCCGCTGTCATCTACAATGCTGGCAACAATGCGGTGATACCGTTTGAAGAGCTGGATGCCGAAACGATGGAAGGTTTCTGGAAAGTCGGTTTCCTCGGCGGCTTCCTGACCGCCAAACGGGCGATACCGCTTCTCAAGGAACAGGGGGAAGGCAGCCTGTTCTTCACTGGTGCATCAGCGTCGCGGCGCGGCAATCCGAATTTCGTGCACTTTGCATCTTCCAAAGCGAGCCTGCGGATGCTCGCCCAGTCCCTCGCGCGCGAATATGGTCCACAAGGCGTGCATGTCGCGCACTTCATCATCGACGGCGCCATCGATGGCGAAATGGTGCGCAGCCGCTTTGGCGAATATCTTGAGAGTCTGGGCGATGATGGCAGCCTGTCACCCGATGCGATCGCCCAGGCCTATTGGTATGTGCACAGCCAGCCGCGCTCCGCCTGGACGCACGAATTGGATCTGCGGCCGTTTAAGGAGAAATGGTGAGGAGCGGACCGCAGCCAAAGGCCGCCCATTCACTCAAAACCAGAATCGTAATCCGACCAGGGCCACAAAACGATCCGCATCGCCGCCTGCTGCCCGCGTGAAATCAGCGGTGTCGCCGAACTGTTTTTGCCATTCCAGCCCGACATAGGGCGCAAATTGCGGACTGATTTCATAACGGAGACGCAGCCCGGCCTCGAGATCGGTGACGCCCGAACCGATACCTATCTCCGCAATATCCTGGGCCGACAGATTGAGCTCAATGCGCGGCTGCGCGATCAATCGCTGTGTCAGACGCTGATCATATTCCGCTTCGACGCGCGCCGTGACATCGCCTTCATCTGACACAAACATGGCGGCATCGATTTCAAAAAAGTACGGCGCCAGCCCCTGCACGCCGATCACCGCATGCGCGCGATCCGGCTCGGGACGAAGATCATAGCGTATGCCCGCCTGAAGATCGAAGAACGGGCCGATCGCATGGCTCCAAAGCGCCTGGATTTCCGCTTCCTCCAGATCCCCGCCAATCTCGCCTTCGCCCTCTGTCTTGATCCAAAGCTTGTCGATATCGCCGCCGATCCAGAAATTGCTTTCCCAGACATAACCGTCCTCGCCATTGGCGATCTGCGCTTCCAGTCGATCCATGCCAAAAAAGTGATGCGTCGCCCCGCCCGTTATCGGCAGCAATGCGGCGCGCGCCTCAGCCATCTCGCCCGGTGGGAAAATCATGTCTGCCGCATGATCCGGTCCGCTAAAGGCTTCGGGTGGCGGCCCGGATTGCGGAAGGCTGTCACCATCTTGCATCATCTGGTGACCGGCGTGCGGATCGGCCGGCGCCGGCATAGCGTGTCCGGCATGAGGGTCGGGCGGTGTATCGGTCTGCATGGGCATTGCGTGGCCCCCATGGGGGTCTGTTGCCTCGGGCATCGCATGACCTGCATGGGGATCCGCAGCTTCTTCCGTCCCAGCCGCCTGATCTTGATGCGCGCCATGATCCATTTGCCCGTGATCGCCATGACCCTGATGCTGGGCCAAAGCCGGCGCGCCAGTGGCGAGCAGCAGCGCCGCGATAAGCCGGCTCATACCGGATCTCCCATCGGGCGCACCGTAACGACGTTAAACATACCGGCATGCATGTGCATCATCAGATGGCAGTGAAAGGCCCAGTCACCTGGCGCATCGGCAGTGAGATCGAAGTGCACAAAGCCACCCGGCAGCACATTCACCGTGTGCTTGCGGGGGTGACGGCCGTGATGGCCGTTGATCAGTTCGAAGAAAAAGCCATGCAGATGGATCGGGTGGGTCATCATCGTATTGTTGACCAGTTTCACCCGGACGCGTTCGTCGCGCGCAAAACGGATTGGCTCGACCTGCTCACTGAAACGACGGCCGTCGAACGACCACATATAGCGTTCCATATTCCCAGTGAGGTGGATTTCAAGCTCACGGCTGGGCGGGCGGGGGTCGGGATTGCGCTCCAAGGCGACAAGATCGGTATAGACCAACACCCGGTGCGGCACGCTATCGAGACCCAGACCGCGATCGCCGGTGCGATCCATCGGCATTGGCGAAATCATATCGACGCCTGGGGTGAGATCCACTTCGGGTGCCACCGATCCGTCTCGCATCGAATGGTCCATCGACCCGTGATCCATCGCGGTATCGGTGTTGGACATACCGCCATGCCCCATTGCCGTGTGATCCATTGCGGTATCGCCCTCATGCGCCATTCCAGCCATGCCCATGTCACGCATGGTGAGCGTTGGGCGCTCGCGCAACGGCGGGATGTCGGCCTGCATATCTGCACGCGGCGCCAGCGTAGCCCGCCCCAGTCCTGACCGGTCAATACTCTCGCTGACGATCGTGTAAGCGCGATCTGCGTTCGGCGTGACGATCACGTCATAGGTCTCGGCAACCCCGATCTGGAACTCGTCGACGGTAACCGGCCGGACATTCTCGCCATCCGCATTGACAACCGTCATCGGCAGGCCCGGGATCCGGATGTTCACGATCGACATGGCCGATGCATTGATGATGCGCAGCCGCACCCGTTCGCCAGGTTCAAACAGCCCGGTCCAATTCTCGTCCGGCCCATGGCCGTTGATGAGATAGGTGTAGGTGGCACCGGTAACATCGGCGATGTCCGACGGCATCATCCGCATGCCGCCCCACATCGCGCGCTGACCGGCTGTCATCGCGCGGCCATCGAACAGCGCATTTTGCTGCCGATTGAAAAAATCAGGTGATTGCTTGAGCCGGTGCATGATCTGGTGCGGATGCATGAAGCTCCAGTCCGACAGGACAATCACATGCTCGCGGTCATATTCTACCGGATCATGCGCGGGATCGATCACGATCGGACCATAATGGCCCATCGCCTCCTGCAGGCCGGAATGGCTGTGATACCAATAGGTACCCGCCTGGCGGATCGGAAATTCATAAGTGAATGTCTGATGGGGCCGAATGCCGGGAAAGGAGATGCCCGGAACGCCATCCATCTGGAATGGGAGCAGGATGCCGTGCCAATGGATCGAACTGTCGACATCGAGATGATTGGTAACGGCAATGCGAACATTCTGCCCTTCGCGCAGCCGGATCAACGGTGCCGGTAGCGTGCCATTCACGGTGACGGCATGGCCGGTTCGCCCGCCAACGGTGAATGGCGTCTCGCCAATAGAAAGGGTGATCTCTTCTCCGGTCAATACGCCGGGTGCAGAGGCGGCCATCGGCCTGTGATGCGCATGATTTTGGGCCTGGGCCCATCCGGGACGAAGGGCATTGATTGCCAGTGCGCCGCCAAGGCCCAATGCGCCGCCCACAATCCGGCGTCTGCTGATTGTCATGATCTGTTTCCTGCTAGCGCCCGACTTTACCGAACAAGTCCACCAGCTCGGTGAACTTTTCGCGCTGCGATGCCTTGTCACCGCTCTCAACTGCTTCTTCGATGCAATGACCGGCATGGATCGCGAGTATCTTGGACTTGGCCGCGCGCAACGCCGCTTCGGTCGCAGTCATTTGCTGCAAGATATCGATGCAATATCGATCCTCCTCCATCATTTTCGCGATCCCGCGCGCCTGGCCCTCAATACGTTTCATCCGGGCAATTTCCTTATCGAACTTGCTCGCCATCTACTCACCTCACTTGTCGAATTGTCACGCTCCCTATACATAGGGGGGGTATAGTAAGCCAGAGGTAATTATGGACGATTGCGCGCACCATCCGGACACTCACGACTCAAACAAATGGGTGACGTCCGCCCAAGCGACGCTGCACTGCCTATCGGGCTGTATCATAGGGGAAGTCGCCGGATTGGCTATCGGTGTTTCGCTGGGCCTCGCGGTCTGGGCAACGATCGGCCTGGCGACGCTGTTGGCCTATATCTCCGGCTTCACGCTCGGTGTTTTGCCGGTCATGCGGCGCGAGAATATGGGTTTTTGGCCGGCATTGAAGCTGATCTGGATCGGCGAAGCTGTCTCAATCGGCGTTATGGAAATCGCCATGAACGGCGCGGACTATTGGATGGGCGGCATGCAAGCCGGCAGTATCTTCACCTGGCAGTTCGCGATCGCCCTTGCCGTTGCGGTACCCGCTGGTTTCCTTGCGGCATGGCCCGTGAATGCCTGGCTGTTGTCCCGCAATCTCAAGGCCTGTCATTGATGGAGACATAGCCGCGGCTACCGCGTCGCCCAAAAAAACAGCGCCCCCGCCAGGGGGACTGGCGAGGGCGCAGGGCATCCGGGGAGGATGAGAGGCTGGGTAGTGATGCGCGACCCGGGAGAGGGGGCTCGCGGAAGCGCGCTATCGGTTAGGCAGCGAGGATCGTCAGCGGTGAGCTCACCAGGGCCAGCGAGAAGCTGGAAACCGTAGCGAGAACAGAAGCGATGAAAGCTGCTGGGTAAATCTTGGTCATGGCGTATCTCCAATTAGTCTTTTTCGATGCAGGCGGTGGACCAATCCATCGTCTTGACCCTTAGATACGCGCTCTCCCCCCTACCCGCTAACACTAGTCTTGCGCTTATGCTATGCACGAATGCATAGCCTAAAGAATCGTGGAGAATCAGCGATGTTGGACTGGAACGACCTGCGATATTTCCTGTCGGTGGCCCGGACAGGCAGTACGCTTGCCGCGTCGAAACAGATGAAAGTCAGCCAATCTACCGTTTCGCGCCGGATTACGGCGTTCGAAGAAGATATCGGCGTCAAGCTCTTCGTACGCAAGCCGTCCGGCTATGACCTTACGCCGCGCGGAGAATCGGTGCTCCCCGCGGCTGAAAGCGTCGAAGCGGCTATTCTCTCCTTTTCCGACGGAATCGAAGCGGAATCGCGGCGGCTCGCCGGAACGGTCCGACTGACGACGGTGGAATCGGCCGCCAATGCCTGGGTGATCCCGGCCGTCGGCCTTTTACGAGAACGCTATCCGGAGATCAGTGTAGAGATCATGACGTCGGATCAATATCTCGATCTGGCGCGGGGCGAGGCCGATATCGCTATCCGCTTCGGGCCCAAACCAACCCAGGAGACACTGATCGTGCGCCACCTGATCGACATGTTGGAAAGCTTCTACGCAAGCGAACAGCTGGTGGCGCAAATCGGCATGCCAGAAGATATCCCGGACATGGCCCGCTATCCGCTGGTATCTTCCCTGGATGGCGAAAGCAGCACATCCAGATGGGTTGCCGAGCGGGTTCCCGGAGCCACGATCGCCCAGCGGGCAAGTACGCTTTCGAGCATTATCGCAAGTGTTCAATCGGGTTTGGGCGCATCGATCCTGCCCTGCTTGATGGGCGATGACATTAAGGGCCTTGTGCGCCTGATGCCGCCGATTGAAGAACTCACAACGCCAGGCTGGATGGTGACGACGGACGAGGCCCGTCGCCAACCCCATATTCGCGCTGTCATCGATTTTGTCGTCGAACAAATCCAGCTATCGCTCGCCCGCCGACCGACACATCTGTCTGTTGTGCAGGCGGCCTAAGACCAAAAATCTAGTGAGGCTCGTGGTGTACTGCGCTCGCGCGCAGTCCCTCGGATCATACCAAGCAGGTTGAGGTTTCCAGTTCGGCGAAAAAGCCGCTGATGGCTTCAATGGCCTTTTCGGTCGGCACGACAAAGATACGGCGGCGATCCAGGTGATCGCGTTTCCGTTCTATCAATCCGCTCTCGACCATTTCATCAATCCGGCGCAAGGCCGTGGCCATAGGCAGGCCAGAAGCATCGCACAAAGACGAAACCGTTAAGGGTCGATCTTCGGCATAGCCGGAGGTCAGCTCGAGCAACATGTCCCATGCAGGGTCGGAAAAGAGTCTGCTGTCAAAAAACCGTTCCCGGAGACGGCGAACACGGATCATTTTTGCGATCAGATACGGATCCGGCAATCTACGCTCAGCGCCATTATTCCCATTTGCGAACCGCTCGACCTTTTGGGGGCCATTCCGTGAGGCCGACGGATCCAGCCGCGCAGTAATCTCGTCCACTTGAACTGGAATGGACCGGAGCGTCAGGGCTTCCGCAAGTTGATTCTCCCCCCGCACCTTGCGCCAATAGACAGCCATCAAGCGGACCAATGATGCGCGGAGGTTACCTGCGGCCTCCTCTGCCGAAATGCGGGTGAACTCGGACAGATCGTTCATGCTGAACCTAACCATGAACGGGGGGGAGGCCGCAGGATGGGGGCCGTGAAATTGCCGTCTGTGACAGGCCTATGCGGCGGCTTGGCCAGAGCGCACGCAGATGGGAGACTGGATTCCAGAATTATGGGGCAATACAAGGCCATATAGTCCGCTCCCTATCATTCCATGAGCGGATATTGTTAGCAGGACCGAGCGCGCCAAACCTGAAATTAGGTTCAGGTTAACAACAAATATTAATCGTCTGACAATCGCAGGGCCACGCCCTGCCCGCGATAGACTTTGATTTCGAGCGGGACGGATGATGCCTTCAATATTCGACGCAAGGCGCTGACGCAGACATCCAGGGAATTGTCGGTGATTTCGGCGTTGTTCCCCCAAATCTCCTCAATCAAAGCATCCCGCCCGACGACATCGCCAGAGGCCCGGGCCAGCGCCAACAAGAGCGTTTTTGTTCGACGCCCAGCCTCGACCGGACGACCTTCCCATTCGGCTTGACCGGTCAGCGGATCGATTACCAGTCGGCCATAAGTGATAGGATCCGGCTTCCGGGAGCCATCGCGCCGCAGCAAGACTTCGACACGTGCGATCAGCTCTGCAAAGGCGAACGGCTTGCGCAGATAATCATCGGCCCCGGCAGCAAATCCGTCGAGACGATCATCCAACCCGGTCCGCGCCGTCAAAATCAAAATCGGCGTACCGACATCGGCGGCCCGGATGTCCGCGCAGAGGTCGATTCCGTCGCTATCGGGGAGCAGGAGATCAAGAATAATCGTATTAAATTCTCCAGATCCGGCCAGCGCGACGACATCCCTGCCCTCCCGTTCCCAGCGCACATCGCATCCCCGGGCGCGCAGGCCCTGCGAAATGAAGCGGCCAATACCGACATCATCTTCGACTAGTAAAATCTTCATCGGCTTCGCCCGATCGGTACGGTGACCGTCACACGGCACCCCCGGCGTCGAAGGTTTCCGATATTTCTGGCGGCGGCGCTGCCGCCATGCTGTTCGATCACCCACCGCGCCATGGCGAGGCCGAGACCGCTGCCGCCGCGCTGTTTGCCAACATCCGTCTGGTAATAGGCGTCAAAGATCAGCGGCAATTCATCGGGTGAAACCCCCGGGCCTTGATCGGTCACTGCGATGCGGGCCGAACCTGCATCGACCTCCACTGCAATGTCCACAGCGCCGCCCATGGGCGAGAATTTGAGGGCATTCTCTATGATCGCCAGCAAGGCGCGGCGCAGCCAAAGACTGTCCCCGGTCATCCCAATATTGGCCGAAGGAGCGGTGACAGAAATGGCGACATTGACAGAGTCAGCGTAGATTTGCGCATCCTCGATCGCCGCGGTTACGATCGACCGCAGATCCAGCGGATCCATCTCAAGATGCAGTTGACCATCGGCTGTACGCGCAAGACCGATCATTTCCTCGATCCGGTGACCAAGAAAACCTGCATGCGCGACAACATGCTCAAGCGATTCCCGCATCGCTTCAATATCGGTTCCGCTATCGGCAAGGGCGACCTCCGCTTCGCCCTGCATGGTCGTGACCGGCGTCCGCAGCTCGTGACTTGCCTTGGCAAAGAAGAGCCGTCGCGACCGATCGACTTCTTCCAGATCGGCCGTTCGGCTTTTCAGCAGCTCCTGCAGGCGCAGCGAGCGTCGGAGAAACATCCATAGGCCACCAAAGAGGGCGACCACGATGACGCCGCCGAGAATCAATATTGCGCGGACGGTATCACGATACTCCGCAGCAAAATTGCCCCGGGCGAGGTCGGCATCACGAGCCGCATCATCGCCCAATCGGGCAACCAGATCGCGAAATTCGGCGTCACGCCTGCCCGATGCGAGCGCAACGAGTTGTCCAGACCTGGAATCCCCACTCGATCCATCCCGTGCATTGCTGGGTCCGGCCATCCGAAGACCCGCTATTTGGTCGGCCGATTGCGCATAGCGATCGAGTGAATCAGATAACCGGTCTGCTGCCGCATTCAATTCAAGATCATCGGCGACCCTGATGATTGCCATTTCTTGGGCCTCAAACAGAATCACTCGATCCTGCGCATCTGTCATCGAACGGAAGTTGAGAATGAAATTTCCAAATGACAGCATTACGGCCATGGCCAGCAATGCCAGTACCATGATGGCGAACCAGGTTTCCCGTCGCGGCACGAGTTCGGCACGAAACCTCGCATTCTTTGACACGCTATTGTCAGCCATGGTGCATCCAGGTCGAGTGTGTCCGGTTCGACGAACTGTGTCCGTCAGGTGAAATGCGATTCCCGTGGTGCAGCCCTTTTTGGGCGGCGATGATCTTTCATATCATCCGTTATGGCGCAGAGTAGCAGAAATCGGCCAAAATCGACGAATTTGACCGAAATAAATACTCCAATATGAAGTGAATTTTCTAAACTCGGTGCGCCAAGTTCGCATCCGCGACCGCGGGTGCGCTAGGCGGTTCAGATCGGACGATATTTTATGAAAAGCCGACGCGGCCAGCGACAGGACGACGATCAACAATTGGTGCGGGCGAAGGTCTAGTCGATCGCCGACAGCATGGCCAAACGTTCGCGTACGCGCCGATAAGAAGGCGACATGATGTGCATGATCATATGGGCTACGCGTTCCACTTTCGGGGTAATCTTTTCCGACATTGCGAGGCTCCCTGGTTTGGCCGTTGATCGGATTCTGGGCGGATATGGTTTATAATCGGTTAACTCTCCCACTAAACTTTTGCCGCCTGTACCGAGATTTCTGTCAGTATGGCCGCCAATGGCGGGCTACGGACTTATTGTCTGCGCGGTTCAATGAGTGTTAGCCCGCGTTTCGAACGATTGAATTTCGGAGTCTGGCCAATAGCTTGCGTGCCGAAACCATGATGCCGACGAACTGGGGTGGAATTGCAAGAACCGATAGAGAAAGTCTGGATTTTTGCGCCGACCAGCCTGTTGTGGAGCGGGATCGAAGCGTTGTTGCGCGCCGAACGGTTTCGCGCCCGCCTCACCGATGGGGATTTCCAAACGGTCGACTGGAATGACCCCAGATTTGACGATGCGATAATCATCTTTGGTGCAGACCGGCCCGATCAGCAAATTGCCGAACATATCCAGATGATATCAGATGCGCGCGGCCCTACCCCAATCGTGCTGGTGCTTTCTCAAGATGATCATCGTGCCGCACTCTCAGCGATCGCGGCGGGCGCGAGCGGGATTATCCACGAGGATGATGACGCACACAGCATGGTAACATGTGTGCGGGAGATCGCGCGCGGTCGGGAATGGGTATCCCAATCCGTGATCAGCGCCGCGCTGAACAGGGGCTTGGACCAACACCAATCACTCTACGCGCCGTTGACAGCACGGGAACGCCAGGTTGCCGACCTGATTGCGGCCGGCAGATCCACCGACACAGTCGCGTCTGAGCTCGAAATGGCAGCCGGTACCGTAAAGGTGCATCTCCACAATATTTACAAGAAACTGGCCATCCCGGATCGCGGACAGCTGATAAGGCTCATTTTGGAGGAAAGAACCAGAAATTAGCCACCCCATTTTACCTTTCATTTTGAATGGCTTGGCGGGTTAAAATGAAATTTACCTAATCTCGAAAGCATATTTTGGGGATAGGTGCGTAGTTCAACTGGCGAGACGAAAAGGGAGTCTTGTCATGAGAACGAAACTAACGACAGCGCTTTGCGCACTAGTCCTGGCCGGGAGTGCATCCGCGACTGCTCCCTCCAGTAATTACACATTGCGGATTACGGGCTATGTCCCGGTTATTTGCAACGCGACGCTTGATGCCTCGGTTGTTCCGATGACCGGTGATCAGGTTAGCCTGGGTCAGCTCAACGAATTCTGTAACAGCCCGAACGGCTATCAGGTCTATGTTGATGCATCGCCTGAACTGGCCGAAGCCAGCCTGGTGATCGACGGCAAGCGTGTTGATATTGCAGATGAGGGTTCGACCCTGATCTCGACGTCTTCACACGCCGATATCGCATCGCGCAATGTTGCGCTTAACCTGCCGGAAACAGCTGCTGCTGGTACGCTTTCGGTTCGGATCGTCGCGCTTTAATCAGCGCGACGATTACGCACCACAGGTTTCAGTTGGCGACAGATTGACGCGTGGCGTGAAGGTCACCAGCAGGAAATCCTGATAGTCAGGCGACGGCGCTTCGTCCAAACCGCCTTCGAGCAGGGAAACGGACACTGGGACCAAAGATCCGGTGCCGATCCCGGCGCGCGAACAATTCACATTAATTGCCGATGTGTTGGTCGGGTTCCGGGTCCGTCCCAGGAATGACACCTGATATTCAAGATTCTGATCAGGCAGCGCCGGATTGCCGGTCGGATATGTCATCCGATAATTATTCTGCGACGTCATCGAGACTTCGTAGACGTCCGAGCTTTCAACCCGGATATTGCCGGCGCGCGTCAGGCTGAGCGCCGCCGTATCATCGACATCGCCGACTTCACCGAAATCGAGCGCCGGTCCAACATAGGTGGCACGCAGCGCGCTCAGCACGATGATGTTCAGATTGATGCCGCCATTTACAATGATATCGCCTGTAAAGGGTTGTCCACCACCCGTACCGTTGCACACACCCTCAGGCGTGAATGTAAAGGTTTGTGTGGAATCGAAATCAGCGCCGGGCGGAATGATCACATTGGCGATGATTGTGAACGTGTCTGACGCGACGTTGTTACCTGTATAACGCCAGCGCAGGGCACCCGGCGTGACGGGCTGGTTTGTCTGAATCGGCTTTTGCAACAACGGCGGCGATTCATTCTGATCATAGTGAATGTCGACGCCATAGCCTTCGCCACTACCGCTACCGACTGCGCTGATCGGAACAACCTGCACACCCACAAGATCGGGATCGGTCGTTCTCAGATAGAAATCAACATCCGATGCCTTGGCACCCCCGGCATCATTGTTACGCGTAACGTCAATGTTCACCTGGAGCTGATTGCCTGTCACCTGTCCAAAAGGATCGAAAATAATGTTCGCCGAGCCGGAGAAAAATGTGAAGTTGCAGTCACGTTGCGCTTGCGCAGCAGCTTGGGAAAGCGGCATGCCCGCTAGGATCGCGGCTGCTGTGAACGGGATAAGCTTCTTCATTGATCTCACTCTCTCTACTATCTCTACTGAGCTCTCAACTCTCCGACACGGAGGATATTCTCTCCATTGTCCGGAACATCGATCACAAATGTACTGCGTGCATCGTCGAGCATCTCGATCCGCCATTGGCCCGGTGCCAGTCCGACCGCGCCAAAGCGGCCCGAACGGTTCGTAAACAGCGTAACCGGTTCACGCTCCGGATTGGCGACTTCTGTGGCGGTACCGGTAACCAAGGAAACAGGCGTGCCATCGGCAGCCAGCAAGGTGCCGACTGCTGTGATGCTATAGTCTGAACCGACCGTCAGCACATAACCGCTACGATAGGGCGGGAAGAGTCGGAATGACCCCTGCCCCAGATCATAGCCCGCCGGCGCTGAGGGCGCGTCAAACGTGATCGTGCGCTCAGCATAGGAGCTGATATTGGGTTGAACGACCGAACCAAGCACACCGGTTGTGCCGGTAAAGCCGAACGGCGTTGGTTCGAGGACGACTTCCGCATCATCGAGATTTTCATGCGCCCGGACGATCGCGAAGCTGTCATAAATTGGCCGCCCGACCGACACCGCATTGTCGGCGACCGAAATCGACGTACCGAAGCGGAACGACGACCTTTGGCTAACCGATGATGCGAAATCATTGTCGAATGTGCCGAAATGACTGAGACCCAGTTCGGCGCGGTTGGCATAATAATTGGCTGTTGCGTTGACCCCGGAGCCGAAATCGCTGCGTTCGATATCAGCTGCAACATTATAGGAACCGACACCGCTGCCGCCGAGCGTATTGTACGAAACACGCGCCCGATCGAACCGCGTGTCATATTCGGCCCGTGCATTAGACCGCGACCCAATCCGGACGGTCAGCGAGAAAAGTCCCGAAACCCGTGATCCCTGATTGTCGCGTTCGAAGCGAAGATCGCCGGTCGCACTGACGCGATCGGTTATCCGCCAGCCCAATGTTCCCCGGATCGTGCCGATATCGCGCTGGGCACCGCGCCCTTGCGAATAGCGCATGTCGAGGCCGCCATAGAGGTTGCGGGTGAAGGCATGCGAATAGCCGGCACCGATTTCCCACTTAAAGGCGTTGAACGGAATGATGTTACCGAGCGACCCGAAATCTGCAGACCGGCTTTCGAAGAACACATTGAGTGAATCGGATTGACCGTCATTCTTGCGGATCAGCCTTTGATAGGTGAACCGGGTAGCGCGACCAACGCCGAACCCATCAATATCGGACAAGGACAAGCTGGCCCCGAATGTACCGATTTGCGTTCCGAATACACCTTCAACACCACCCATGCGGACATTGCTGTCGGCCTGGAAGTTGGCGCCGAGCGTTACATAGTTGCTCACGCCGTGTCGGACGAAGCCGCTAAACGCAAAATTATCAGTATAGTCCGGCCCTGAAAAAGCGAGCGGTGCGAGCACACCAGCATAAGCGCCAAATTCGGTCAGGCCCTCGGCCAATTGCGATTGATCGAGGAAGACGTTGAACCGCAGCACCTCGGTGCGCCCCGCATCGTCCAGAATGGCCAAACGGATGTCGTTCGCACCCTGGGTGAACGGGAAATCGCGCAAGTCATAGGTGCCCGGCTGCAACTGCAATCGGCGGACTGCCTGGCCGTTTACCAGCACTTCGACCGTGGATGCGCGATCGAGCTGGAAGGTCCGATCGCCGCGCGGCCTTGCCAATTGTTGTGGTGACAAGGTGCTATAGGACCGAAAAACCGAAAGACCGGCAATTTCCGGTACGGATTGGAAACTGCGGCTAACCGGTTCAAGGTCACCAGCCGTCCAACGGACAAGATTAGTTTGATCATCGACGACAAGGCGCGAGCCTAGGCGCTGAAAATCTGTACCCGATGTGCCTGGTTGCCAAATCGCTTCAGATTCCAGCACCGGACCGCCGAGGCGGATTGCGCCATCAAGGAACATCACCGGTTCCTGGATGCCATCATCGGGGCCTTCCCAGAGGAAATCGACATTGCCGCGGACATTCAGATAGGCACTGAAATCAGCCGGTTGGGCGAAAGTACCGATCCGGTCTCGATCCAGCGGGCTGACCTGAACGGTCCGCGTCGCGCGGCGTTCGGCAGCAACCGACAGCTCAAGCGTCAGATCCTGGGAGTTATACTCAACACCAATGCCATAAGCGCCAAAATCGGAGGGCGACAATGTGCCGCTATCGCCAAACTGTGCATTGAGATTTTCGAGTACGTCCGGATCGACCACATTGGACAGAAGGTCGAGCAAGCGCTGCGATGAAAATGAGATCTGATCGTTGGTATCGATCCGGATCACAACATCGCCAAGATAGATCCCGCCATCCCGCGCCGGAACCGTAAGTGTTATCGGCTGGCCCGTCGGGTTCAGCTGGACGCCGGCATTGGCCGCTTGCGCCGTGGAGCCGGGCATAACAACGCGACGTTCTTGCGCCTGTGTTGTCTGCCCCGGTTGGAAGCTTGCGGCACCCGCATTCGCTACGATCAACGCCGTGTCGGCCGTAAGCATGAGATAGGGCGACGCGGATTGTGCGTTCGCCGCGGTTGCGCAAGCAATCGATGATGCAGAGGTAAGCAAGACGCCCAGGATAGAAGCCGGGCGGATGCGACCCCTATGCTGGTGTGAATTCTGCTTCAATTGTCCCCCCATTGGTCGGAAGTTCGACTGGCACCAGAACGCGTCGTGTCTGGCCAGCACCTACAAGCCCAAATCCAATTGTCTGCTGGATTTCGGGGCCCGGAATGGTGCGCCGGAAAATGACGTCGCCGGTTGAGTCTCGCTGGATTATCCGAAGGCGGCCGCTGGACAGATAACCATGCGCCGCCGACCCATTGGCTACCGTGATCACAGGTACTGGAGCACCGGCACTATTCTGGCCGATCTCCGCTCCAGTAATCACAAGGCTCGATTCCGCTCCTGTCGGGCTTACGCTCACCAGGACCTGGAAATTGTATAGAATTTGAATCGCCGATTGGCCCTCGGGCAGTTCGACGGGCAGCTGCGCTGCAGTCACGTAGAAATGCTTGCTCTGCGCGAGCTCCGGATCACCGACATATTGGACCCGGAACGACTGAGTCTGGCCCGGTTCAATCAGCGCCTGCATCGGAAAGACCAGCAGGTCTTCTGATTCATTGCCAGTGCCAACGATACCATCTTCGGTAAAGGCAAGGTCCTGGACACGCATCTCGACCGGCAGCGCGGTCGCAAACGTATTTTCGACGGTGATGACCTGGCTCATGCCTCGGCCAGCAGTTGATAGATCGATGACCACCGGTTGGACGGTCATCGCCACCAACGTCGGTGCTATCGCTCCCAGTCCCACCAGCAGCAGGACCTTGAGCATATATTTACGCAACAGATTAATCACTTGCTATCCCCCAATAGCGTTCAGCCGCATTCAGTATGCCGCCGTAAACTCGACTACGATCTCGTCCGAATAGGTGCCGGCCACCAATGGGGCCCCGCCACCTTGGACATCGATCGAAACAGACACGTCACCGGCGCGGGCGAAGGGTGAGCTGATCGTGACAGCGCCTCCGGCATCGCTCGCGACATTCAAAGAATTGCCGGCCCAATCGGCCGCAATCGTATAGGGCTTGAACTCAGCAAATGGTCCCTGATTGCCACCGCTGGAACCTTCGCGACGCAAACCGCCATTGGTGCTGCGCAGCACCAGCTGGTGCGGCGAATTGCAGATCACCGGAAGCGCGACATTGATCGACGCGGCCCGCGGCTGGGCATTGCTCGGGTTCACAAACTCAACAATCTGGATCTCACCAGTCGTTCCGCTAACCGGTGTGAAGGTCGCGTTATTGCCCGACGTGGCTGACGGCGTCCGAATGACACAGGCAGGCAGAGCCTCACCCAGCACTTCGAGCCGCTGCTCGGGAATATTGTCAATCTGCGCCATGGCAGCCGACGGCAAGGCCAGGGCGAGCGCGAATACAGTCTGCCTGATCATGTGCGTGGCTCCAAAGTGATACGGATTGTGTCGCCATAGATACCGGCCAGCAGCGGCGAGAAATTCCGCAAGTTCGTGGCACCCGAACCGATATCCAACCGGAGAATGAGTTCGCCGGCCGACGTGCTGTCAATGAAGATCCGCGATTCCGCTACACGCCGCTCGCGGGCGTCTGCGAGGAGGATCAAATTCTCATCCGACCAATCGACATTGGCAGTATAGGGCACGCCATCGCCAAAGCCTTCGGCGGGGTCTTGGCTAAATTCAAAGGTCTGGAACAGGCCATTATTCTGCGATTCTAGCGACAATGTGTGCGGGAAATTGCACACTGCATCGAAGGAAACCTGCACCGACGCTGCTTTGGTGGACAAGGTATAAGGGTCCACCAATTCAGCAATCTGAAGCGTATTGCCGTTGATGCCGCGGAAATTGATTTGCTCGCCAGCCGCCACTTCCGGCGTTCCAAGCGCACAACCACCCGGAACGTTACCGATCACGGTGAAGTTACGCGTATCTACGCTGCTTTGGGCCGCGGCCATGGCCGGTGCCATGGCGAGGCTCGCAACGATGAGAAGTCCTAGCCGCATCATCGTCCTCCTAATTCGCCGCTGCCAGGGTCACGACAATCTGACCTTGGTAACTGGGATCGGACACAAGACGCAGCGATTGCCCGCCATCTGTGTTGAACTCGCTAATCGCTACAACGATGTCGCCTGCAAATGCCACCGGCTGGTCCTGCGATGCATCCGGATTGGTCGAAGACCCTGTCACAAATGTAGCCGGCGTTTGCGTCCATCCACTGGCCTGGGCCGTATAATGGATCGTCCGCGAAAAACCGTTCGGAGCATTGGACGTGAAGTTCTGCGAAACCAGCGGCGTTGCCGTAATCGACAAGGTACTCGCCCCGCCGCAGAATGCGCCGACCAATGTCTTGGGAGGAGCCGCCAGATCGGACCGCAACCGGCCGCTCGACGTTTCACTCAGGATCCCCAGGTCGAACACATCGTTTCCACCCTGAAGCGTTCCGGCGAAGCAGAGATTCGTCACGAAGCCTTCCACATTGACCTGGCCACCGACCTGCGCATGAGCAGGCATGGACGCAAGCAAGGCGGCGATTCCGATGGCCGGAATTTTCAACTCCTTGATCATATCCTTCAACTCAACCTCCAAATGGCTTTCGTCGCAGCTCTTCAGCTTACGTGTTCGGCGAAATCGTGATCGAAATGACGCCCAGATACTGGCCGACGACGAGAATGTTGGTGTTGCCGCCAACCGTATCGAGATCGAAGACGCTAACCGACACATTATCCTGCGGCCCAGCAGCGATCAGATCGTTCAGCGGACCACCGCCACCAACTGCATCTGATGTGCGGGTATCGAATGGGACAACCCCGCCAGACGCCGTGTTGATCGCAACGCGCGCGGTATAGTCGATCATATCGGCATAACCTGCGGCTGGTGTGATCTGATCCGGCGCTTCTTCGAGCGGCGTCGCACTGATCGTAACCTGCGGATTATTGTCCGTGCAGACAACGCGGGTCGTGAACGTGCCGGCGGGAGAGGCCGACGACGAACCGATCAGCGTGTCTTTCAAGGTACCGTCTGAATCGTTCAGTTCACCCAGCGAAATCGTGCCGGTGAAGGAATCCGTCGGGCTGCCGCCGTCCGGTATCACTGCGCAGATGCCGGTTACGCTGCCGGTCACATTGACCGCACCAGTGACCGAGCTTCCGCCTTCCGTCTGCGCGGCAACCGGGCCGGCAAATGCAACGGTAGCGGCTGCTGCAACAAGAACTGATTTCCTCATTTTACGCTCCTTGAGTAACGTCTTTGTCAATCGTTCCGACTAGGTGGTCGGGGCGATCGTAATCGTGATGAGACCGGTATAGTTCGGGTCTGCGACCAGAACGTCGGTCGCGTTCGGCGTCCGGAAATTGGATCCGGCGACATTTACGTTGGTGCCACCAGTTGCGAGGCGATCACTCAACGATGCAGCAGCCGGCGTGCCAGCTGTGGTGTCGTTGCTCACCGTCTGCGAACCATTTGCGACCAGCGAGAAGGTGATGTCCGCCTGATAGTCGATGGTGTTGGCATAACCCGCCGGAGCAGAGTTAGCCGAAACGATCGGATCTGCGTCAACCGTCACTGCCGGATTGGCCGTCGTGCAAACAACGCGGAAGTCGACATCGGAAGCGCCCGTGCCGCCAGCGTTAAAGTCCGCTTCGATACCCGTGCGCAGCGTACCGTCTGCCTGGGCCAGCTCGCCAAGGTCGATGGTCGTGGTGAATGTGTTTCCAGCCGGGCCCGGATCGGTGACGAGGCATTTCTCGCCAACGCTGCCGGTAATGTTAACGGTGCCGGTTACGGACTGAGCCGCAGCCGGGGCAGCTGCCGTCATGGCAATCGCCGTTGCAATCAGTAAAGTGGTACGCATTGATATTCTCCCATTCAAATTCTGT
Organism: Parasphingopyxis sp. CP4; assembly: GCF_013378055.1. Lineage (NCBI taxonomy): Bacteria > Pseudomonadati > Pseudomonadota > Alphaproteobacteria > Sphingomonadales > Parasphingopyxidaceae > Parasphingopyxis > Parasphingopyxis sp. CP4. The sequence goes on from NZ_CP051130.1 coordinate 2,001,835, forward strand.
AGCGACCGCGCCTTCATGTTGATGGCGCGATGGTGATGTTGATGACCCCCGAATAGGCACCGGCGACGAGGACGTCGCTTGCGTTGCCTGCAGTAAATCCTGTTGCGGTAACGGTAAGATTATTCTGACCCGTCACGAGCCGCGCATTCAGCGATTGCGATGAAGCAGCACCCGCCGATGAGAGGTTCGAGACGGCCTGCGAACCGCCATTTACAAGGTTCAGTGTGACCTGAGATGTATAGTCGACACGAGCCGAATATCCGGTCGGCGCAGTGCCGCCGCCATTCAGGATCGGGTCAGCGTCAACCGTCACGAACGGCGCGGCGGTTGTGCAGACGATCTGGAACTGGAGATTGGCGACCTGCGTCCCGCCCGCGTTAAACCGTGCGGTAAGGACGCCATCATCTTCAAGCGTGCCATTGGCCCGCGAGATATCGCCAAGATCAACCGTGCTCAGAAAGCTCTGGCTGGCCGGACCAGGCGATACGACCTGGCATTTCGGCGCAACCGTTCCGCTGACATTGATCGTGCCAGAGACGATCTGGCCAGACGCAGGGGCTGCGATCGTCGCGATCGCGATTGCCAATGCTCCTAGTCCGATCTTTCTCATATCATGCATTCCTCTGGACACTCTCGCCTATCTGCTCTCGACCTATGGTGCCGGTGCGATCGTAATGTTGATCACGCCCGCATAAGCACCCGCCACCAGAACGTCGGTTGCGTTCGCCGTTGCAAAGTTGCTGGCGGTGACGGTGACATTGGAACCACCGGTTACCAGGCGGCCGTTCAATGCCGTGCTGGTTGCCGAAGCCGCGGTCGATGCGTTGTTGACAGTCACGCTGCCCGGAATTGTCGTGAAAACTACGGTGCCGGTGTAGTCAACGCGATTGGCATAGCCGGTAGCTGCCGGGGTTGCGCTCACGATCGGGTCGGAATCGACAGTCACCTGCGGCGTTGCGGTGTTGCACACGACCTGGAACTGCAGATTAGCCGTTTGCGATCCACCCGCATTGAACAGGGCTGCAAGCGTCGCGCTCGGCAGCAATGTGCCGTCAGCGGCCGAAATATCGCCCAGATCCACCGTGCTGGTGAAGCTCGAGCCAGCCGGCCCCGGCGAAACCACCTGGCATTTGCCCGGTACATTGGCCGTGATATTCACCACGCCATTGACCGATTGGCTCAGTGCCGGGGTCGCTGCCAAGGCAAGCGCTGCCGTCATCGATCCAAAAACAATCTTCTTCATCTCATTAACTCCAATCTACTGCACGAACCGATTAGGGCGCCGCGCTCAGGGTTACCGTCAAAATATCCGAATAGGCGCCATCCACGAGGACACTGACGCCGGCATAAACCGGCGCACTGACCCGCACATAGGAACCGCTCTGGCCGACCGAAGGCGACGCGACATAAGCGCCCACCGTCTCGGTAGCCGTACCGAAAAAGGTGCATGTATTGCCGGCGTTAAGTTCAGCCGCGGCACATGTATCGTTGACATTGTCATTGCTGTCGTTGGCGACAACGTTGAGCTCTACATTATAGGGCGCGAGCGTCGTGTAGCCGGTCGGCACTGTGCCGTTCGTCAGCAAGCCGCCATTTTGTGATGTAATCGCCACGCGCGACGGACCCGAACATTCCAGCTGGAATGCGAAGTCAGTCTGCGGAATTCCGTTTACGTCGAAATCGGGTTGGTTCACCGAACCGTTCGGCGCCTGGGCGAAACCGCACCGGGCTGTAACCTGCGCCGTTACCGGGATACTTAGTTGTCCCGTATATGGCGGGGGCGCACCAAGACCTGCCTGATCGGAGCTATAAACAACACCGGTCTGCAATTGCGCCTGCGCGCTCGCCTGGGTCGCCAGGAGCGCGGCACCAAAAATTCCGATCACGATGTGAGCCGATGCTCGCATCAACTTCCCCCCCAACAATATTTGCGACCTTGAGTGACGGGAGGCGAATAAACTCAACTAAACCGCCTCGCCCTCGTCGCACATAAGGATTCCGCCGATCGGGACTCAATGCAAGGAAAATTTAAGAATTTGTTCACCATTGCCCCAATTCGGAGCGGATCTGACTATTGTATAGAAGGCTAATAAATTGGCTTGGTTATACTATAGAAGCCCATAATTGCTCGTTTATAGGTGATAGTTAGGAATATTATTGTTAACCTTTGTTTTATTTACTTACCTAGCCCTAACACTAATTTCATTTTTGCTCGGTCTTATTAGTATCACTTGGAATTCTCTGTACCTCTATTCTTTAATATCCATATTTATATTTAAATACCGAAGAAATTCAGGCGAGGTCGCTATGGTTGCTACATTGAGAAAAATGAAGGTTAATCTAGGGTTACGAGCTTTCCGGGCGCTTCAAAACGATTCAGATATGGACGAATCGGGACTATCCCCTGGAACGAATCGGTTTCATTTCGCGAGTCGTTTTTCAGTTGCCGGTGCTGCAACCACATGAGTCTCATTGCCCGGGGCGGCGGTCCGAACCTGTCTAGCGCTCTGCTTCGGATTCCGAGCCCATGGCAAATGGATCCTGATCGAGAACCGACACAGGCTCTGCTTCGCGGTCGGCAATCAGAGTCGACGCAATCGCCCCAGCCGCAATAGCCAGCCCATAGGGAATAAGACTCCCTTTTTGCAGGCCCTTAAAGCCGGTCACCTGCACCCAGACTTGCGGGACCGCTGCTCTCAGGAGCAGCAACAGTAGGGCAACAACCCCGCCAAAAATGGCAACCGCCGTCAAAAGCCACAGGATGTTGAATATCCCATAGGCGGCCGAGCTGGCTGCCAACAATTTCACGTCGCCACCACCCATCCATCCGCGCGAGAATAGCAGAATTCCGATACCCAGCACGACAATGAAGGACGCCAGATGCTGCCACCATTGTCCAGGCGGAAGGCTCAACACGACTGCGGTTCCGGAGACCAGCAGAAGAGCAACGGACAGCAGGTTCGAAATTCTAAGGCTTTTCAGGTCCTGTATCGCTGCCAGAATCAGGATAACGATATAGGCGATCATCAATGCAGGTGTGTCGATAATGGGTGTCATTGGGCCTCCTGAGCCAAGCTACGGTTGCGCGCTGCACGGGCAAAATAGACATCGCTGGCCTCGATCGCCTGGTCGAAAAGGCGTTCTGCATCTGCATAATTGCCCGCCAGCATGGCGCCATACCCCGCATCATTGAGGCGTGATGCCCAATCCCGCGCGCTCTCCGCCGGGAGCTGATACTGGGGATAATTGCCAAGCATTGCCGCTGCGATCAGGCGATTGCGCCCGATGCGCCTATCGTCAGGCGCCAGGCGCTGCGCTGCTTCGAGGAACGGCAATGCCTCTTCAGCCCTGCGTTGCATGATCAGTGAATAGCCTCTGTTGTTCCAAGCAGATGGCTCCTCGGGCGCGAGCGCGAGGGCTTGTTCGTAGGCCAGCGTACTTTCCGCCCAATGGCGTCGGCTATCAAGCACAATACCCAGCGAACTCCATGCCTGCCAGTCCGCATCCGGCATCATAGTGGCGCGCATCAGCCAATCGAGAGCTGCCGCATTATCGCCCTGCCGCATTGCCGCACGACCAGCGCCAGACGCGTACTGCGGATTTTCCGGATTATCGACAGCAAGCGCTTCAAAGCGCGATCGTGCGTCGGCAAGTTCGCCTTGTTGCAATCTCAGCGCTGCAGCTAGCGCAAGATATCGCTCCTCGCTCGAGCAGGCCGTAGTCGCCGCTTCCAGCATCTCTTGCGCCTGGATCAGACGATTTGCTGCGATAGCCTGTTCAGCAAAATCGAGATCGGCGAACGCGCATGCATGGGCTGGGCTGGCGGGCAGCGCACAGACGCAGATAGCCCATGCCCACAGCCTCATAACGCGATAAACCGGGCCTGCAGCATATAGTCGAACGGAACCGAATTCTCACCGAGCACCAGCGTGATTTGCCGGTTTGAATTGCGTTCGCGCATTTCCATCGGGATGGGGATCGCCTGAGCTAAAGTTTCGGCTTCGTCCCTGTCTGATGCCGCGAAATAGAGCGCGGTACCTTCCCGCATGCGCCGCGCGTCACCAACACGAATCTGCGATGCACCGAGTGTTCTGAGATGCGTCCGCATTCGTGCAGCCTGACCACGACGTCCGACGCCGTTCAAAACCGTTATTGGCTGGTCAATGGCGGGCACCTCGGCATTTGCAATGCCCCAACTCGCCTGAAGACCAGCCTTCGTCGTCTTCAAGCTGGCATCCCCATAGTCTGCGCTCGCGATCATTCTGCCGATTGGCCGCCGCACAAGATCCATTGCCATTGCCGGAGCGACGGCGCTGGCAATGCGTTCCCATGCTTCGTCACGGGAAACACTCGGCGTAGCCTGGGCAATTTGCCAGCTCCATTCACGCTGCTCGTCGGGGTCATGTACCAGGCTGACCGATGTGGTGAGCTCTGCTGTCTGAACTGTGGCGCGTGCTTCAATCGGCCGAATTGGCTCGATCTCTTCCGGTGCCTGGGCCGTGATTTGCGGGACAGCCTCGGCTAGCTCTCCGACGAGCTGCGCACTGATCAATTCCGGATCCACTTCAGGTTCAACGTCCACAATGGTCGCAGATGCAACAATGATCGGTGCGACTGAAGGCGCGACCTGTTCCTCAGATCGCAGCGCCTCTGCTCGCTGCTCCACCGCTTGCCTCTCAAGCGCTGCTGTCTCCAGTTCGAATGCTTCGGCTTCGTCCGTCCGCCGCTGCATGCGCAAAGACAGGGTATAGTTATGGCGGACCGCACGGTCAGCCGGTGCTAGTGCCAGCGCCTCTTGGTAGTAGCGATCGGCAAGATCGAACCGCTGCATCTGGTCATAACAGGCCGCCAGGCCGTTATAGGCTGCAGCATTTTGATTATCGTGACGGATAGCCGCACGAAATTGCTGGGCCGCCAAGGCATAATTGCCCGACCGAAACAAACCGCGCGCATGCTCAAGCAATCGGTTTTGCTCCACTGCTGCATCGGGATGAGTCTGCACCGCTCGCAGTTCGACATTCCCTGAGGTGCAGCCGACCAAAAGTGCAAGTGCGGATATGTTGAGAAGTTTGCGGGACATCACGGTCCTCCCAATGTCGGGATAAGGTTACGGACGACGCGGATTACAGCTGGAAGCATCAATATGCCGATCATGACCGGTAATAGACAACCGACAAGGGGCAGCGAGAGCAGCACGGGAAGACGATGCGCCTTTTCTTCTGCGCGCAGGCGGCGTTTCTCGCGCATCTCTGATGCGTAGATTCTCAACGTTGTGGCAATGCTCGATCCGAGCTTGCTCGATTGGATCATCAAGGTGGCAAAGGACTGGATCTCATCGATCCCGGCCCGTTCGGCCATACGACGCAACGCATCTTCGCGATTCTGGCCAGCCCGCAGCTCTAGGACCACCGCCCCAAGCATGTCTGCAATCAACGGATGGGACTTGGTCATTTCACGCCCGACCCGGTCAAATGCAGATTCCAGTCCCAATCCCGCCTCGACACAAACCAGCATCAGATCGAGGGCATCGGGAAATCCGTTTGTCATGGCTTCGCGACGGCGATCGGCTTTCGCAGTGACAAACAGATTGGGCAGATAGAGGCCCAGCAAAGCGAGCAACACGCCGCCGACATAGAGCCGGATAAAACCAATCGTATTACCCATGAACAGGGCTACGCCAACAAAGATTGCCGGCAAGGCCAATGTCATCACGAGCCGCGTCAGTGTAAATATTCTGGGCGCCGAAGGATGCGTGAATCCTGCTGCGCGGAGCTTTTCCCGCAGCTGATCATCTTTGGTGTCGGCAAGCGAAAAGCCCCGCTCTTCAATCGTATTAACAAGACGGACCCAGGCGCTGTTTGTCTCATGACCCCTTAATGAACCCGCGTCGCTTTCGCTCGGGGGCGCCAGCTGTTCCGTGACGCGCGTGCGGACATTTTGCCGCGTCGCAATTGCACTCAAGATCCGGAAACTCACCAGCATCACAAACAGGAAAACCAGAAGCAAAAGGATTGGGCGGACAAGGCTGACAAAATCGATCATGATCAGACCTTCAGATCGATCATGCGACGGATCCAGATCACCCCGATCGTGAAAGCGACCAATAATCCGGCAAAGCCGGGGATGAACATCGGATCCTCAGCCACATCGAGATAAAATAGCGGGTTAGCCAGGAACAGGACGACAAAGGAAAAGATCGGTAGAGCCGTCAGAATCAGGGCCGTCATCCGCCCCTCTGAACTCAGCGCGCGAACCTTCAACATCATATTGGCCCGTTCGCGGATGACCTGAGACAGGTTTTCCAGGATTTCAGCAAGGTTCCCGCCCGTTTCGGATTGAATGGACAAGGACACCACGAACATTTGCATGTCATCGAGATCGCATCGATCCGCCATGTCCTGCAACGCGTCTCGCAAATCGGCGCCATAGGTGACTTCGTCCGTTACAATTCCAAATTCGGATCCGATCGGATCGCTCATCTCGGTGGTGAGCAGTTCCAAGGCCGCTGCCACAGGATGCCCCGCGCGCAACCCACGAACAAACACATCCAGCGCGACTGGGAATTGTTCGGTCAGCAGTTTCTTGCGCTTGTCTGCCATGCGCGCGAACAACATCAACGGAAAACCAAATCCGACAGCGACAGCAAATGTCCCTGCAAGAAAAATCTTGCCCGTGTTGATATCGGATCCGAGAAAATAGAGCAGCAGCATCACCAAAAGAAAAATGGTGAGGACCGCAATTGCGAGCGCAACGAGGATCGCATTCGCCTTGTAGACCAGACCTGCAGCACCCAACGTGCGCTCCAGGCGTTCTGAAAACGCAGAAATCGTCGCGGGTAGATAGGGATTACGGTCCGGTTTGTCGCGGCGCAGCCGGGCAACGACTTCGTCGCGACTGACACCTTTCGAAATCAGCTTCAGTCGTTTGTTGATCGTTCGGGATTCACCGCTCGAAGATCGCATATATGCAATCACCCGCTCGCTGATCAGCAGCACAGCAACAAATACCAACAAGAGAATGAAGAGGCGCAGGATCTCCGGCGTCATTCGCCAAGTCTCCTGTCGGGCCGGAACAGGTCCGGCGATAACTCAATGCCATAGGCAACAAGGTTTTCATAGAATTGGGGACGGATCCCTGTCGCCTCAAAATGGCCCTGGACGACACCATCTTCGCTCAGGCCAGTACGCTTGAAGCGGAAGATCTCCTGCATGGTGACAACCTCGCCTTCCATGCCGGTTATCTCGCTCAGGCTCAGCAATTTGCGCCGACCATCCGACAATCGCCCGATCTGGACGACCACGTTGATTGCCGAAGCCATCTGCATGCGTGCGGACAAGGGCGAGATATCGATCCCGCTCATTCCAATCATCTGCTCTACGCGCGACAATGCATCGCGCGCCGTGTTTGCGTGAACCGTGGTCATCGATCCATCATGACCGGTGTTCATGGCCTGCAGCATGTCAAATGCCTCACCGGCGCGGACCTCGCCGACGATGATGCGATCGGGGCGCATACGAAGCGCGTTCTTCACAAGATCCCGCTGTGAAACTTCCCCGGTTCCCTCAATGCTTGGCGGGCGGGTCTCAAGCCGCGCAACATGCTCCTGTTGCAACTGCAACTCGGCTGAATCTTCGATTGTGACGATACGTTCGGCTGCATCGATAAAGGCTGACATAGCATTGAGCAGCGTCGTCTTACCCGAGCCGGTACCGCCCGAGATCAGGACGTTACGACGCGCTGTCACCACTGCCCGCAATACTTCGGCAATCTCGATCGGGATACTTTGCAGCTCGATAAGCCGATCCATGTGGATCGGTATCTTGGCGAATTTCCGGATCGACAATAGCGGCCCGTCGATCGAAAGCGGCGGTACCGCTGCATTGACACGCGAACCATCCTCAAGCCGCGCATCGACAAGCGGTGATGCTTCGTCGACCCGTCGGCCAACGGCGCTGACGATCTTCTGGATTATGCGCATGAGATGCCGATCATCCTTGAACCGCGTTGGATTACGTTCAAGCAGGCCATTGCGCTCGACAAAGACATTATCCGAGCCGTTCACCAGAATATCGGTGATCGCCGGATCTTTCAGCAATGGTTCGAGCGGCCCCAGGCCCAACAGTTCATCCAGCACATCGGCGGTAAGCTGCTTTCGTTCGGCCAGATTGAGCGCCTTATGCTCCAAGGTGAGCTGCTCGGCGACAATATCACCGATCTCAGCCTCAATTTGCTCATGCGACATGCCTTCAAGGGCCGATAGATTGATGAGATCAAGCAGCTTCTTGTGAAGCTCCACCTTGAGATCCGTATGACGGTCGACACCGTCAAATGCTTGCGAATCCCCAACCGAAAAATCTCTGAGTTTCGCCTGATCGATTGGCACGGGCTCTGCGGATTCGCCCACAGGCTTCCGTTTAATTTCCCACATGCTCATGCTCTTGCCTCTCTGAGGGCCGGCAATGCATCAGCAATTTTTGTCAAGTCGCGCGCGGCTTTGCTTCGCGCTTCAATCTCCGAGATCAGGACACCTTGATCGAGCGCTGACTGAACAATGCGCGGTTCGTCAGCAATATCGAACGCTACCTCTTCACCCAAAATCTCCGCGGCATCATCATAGCCGATCGTCTTGAAGATCCGTTTTTCGGTGCGGTTCATGATGATCTGCAAACGGCTGTCCAAAACCTGTTGTTCGCGCATGAAATCGATCTGGCGTTTTGCCTGATGCAGGCTGGCGACCGTCAGCTCGCCAACCATCAATACCGCATCCGACCGGGCCAGCACAGAAAGCGACCAATTGGTCCAGCTCATCGGGAGATCGACGAGGATTGTGTCATATTCCGATGCCAACAGATCAAGCAAGAAAAGTACCTGATCACTGTCAATTGCATTAAGCGGCATAATCTCGCTCGGCGCGGCAAAATAGTGCAGCCCGCTGTCATGATGCGCAGCCATGGAATCGGTCATTGCGCTGTCCGCCCGCAGGCCGGCATCCAACAGATCCTTCACGCCAACGCTTGGTAAGCGCCCAAGATAGAGCGCAGCATTACCGAACTGCACGTCCAGATCGACCAGGCAGGTGCGCCCATATTCCTCTGGCCGGTTTGCCATCAAGCATCCCAGCTGAGTGAGGATCGTCGTTGCACCAATGCCCCCGCGGCACTTGGTACCTACTATTATCTGCGAACTTCTTTCGCTGCCGCTCGCGCGCTCTTCGGCCTTGCGCAAGATCGGCTCGATCGTGGAATTGAGATCGGCTCGGGTCAGCGGGAGCTGAATGATATCTTCGACATTCTCACGCATCAGCATGCGAATCTCGGCGACGGACGCCTTGTCGACTGCGGCAATCACAGGCCGGTTCGGCGCCGCATCAATCAACCGCCGCAAGCGATCTATCGAACCGCTATGCGAAGGCACGACCTCGATGATCACAGCACGGGCCGCCAATCCGGCCTCACTCGAGATCGGTTCTTCGGTCGCGACAATCGTCGTGTGCGTGTCGAGCCCGGCGACTTTGCCGTCGGGCATTTCGGACGATGCTATCGCTGGTGCGGACAAGAAAAATTCGATGCCCGTCCGCGAGCGCGATGCTCGCCATGCTGGTAATTTGGCCACTGCTTCTGTCACTCTTTACTCATCCCATCTCAATTCGATAAGGCGCCAGCGCCATCCTCGAGAGTTAATGCGGCCCGAAAATCCGGGAGGGTTATTCCCCCTCCGAAAACGAAAAAAGTCGCCGGTTCAAATCTTACGTTTCTCAGCCGGACGACAACAAGCGGCGCGACATCAGGACCATTAGGGTCCCCTGCATATCCAAGTCCGGAATAATTATACTCGATCACCACATTATCCGGGCCGATCTCCGGCATGATTGCATTCATGCGCGCAACGATATTCTGAAAGGCGGTACTATCGACGGTGTCGAAAGGCGAACTCCCGGTCGGACATGCCGAGCTTTCGTGACAGGTGCATGTCACGGTGCCGCCGGTCGACGAACATTCGGTTCCACCAAATGCGCTCGCGCCGATCAACTGGCCTTGTGGAATGCCTCCATTTGTAACGAAGCTATAGGTTTCCAAACCTTCGGGCACCATCTCTGTCGCCGCGGCATAGCGCACACCCATCTGAGTGGCCTTTTCGGCACGGTTCCAGGTGTACATTGCGCGGCCGCCATCGATCACCGCGAAAATCAAAAGCAACAGGAGCGGCACAACCATCGCAAACTCCGCCGCCGTCGCGCCGCGCTCATCTTTCCTGAACGATATGGTCCGCACGCGCATCATATGCCGGTCACCGCTGCCTCGGACTGCGCATTGAGCGTCGCCGTACTGAAGTCAAAACCAATATAGGAAAGGATCGAGCGATACTGGACACTGGCCGAAACGGTGACCACAGGCGCGCCGTCAGCCGAACCACGATAGATGCCGGCATTGGAGTATGAACCGCCTGAGTCGCAGTTCAGACTCACTGTGATATCGCTATCTTGCCAACCCGGGATCCGCGCCGTGGTGCCCCCAATTTCACCAGTGCGAGTGATATCCTTGGTCGCCGTCTCGACGGCAGATGGCATCGCACAACCGACATAACCGGCAAAGGGTTGGCGGGCAGCAAAGCGCGCGCCATCGCGAACGGCTTTGCTGACGGCATGTTCGTCCATGAAATATTTGCCGACCTCCATCGCACCAAAGCTCAGGATAATCAGCATCGGCGCAACCAATGCCAATTCAACCGCGGCACTGCCGCGGCGATCAGTCCAAAGGAAGGGTGAGGGGAAAGCCATCATATTATTCCAGAAGTCTCGGCACATCGCGGCGGATCACCTGTCCAGCCGTCGCATCACCCGCACCTGAGGTCGTCGTCTGGATAACTTCGGTGTAAACCTCGGCCGCCCGGGTGCGCTGATTTCCGCCATTACCCCTGCTGATCGATGGTTCGACGAGAAACAGGTCCAGCCAGTGCGCGACATGGACCCCAGTTTCTTGGCCATTGAGATTCTGCGCTTCACAGTTGATCACGGCGGCCGATATGCGGCGCCGGTCTACATTGGTTCCGCCTGGCGTGATACCAGGCGCCCGACATACCGGGGCGCCGTAGCCGGTTCGCGAGCCAACCGACTGCGGAACATTGATGCCCTGATTACCACCGGCTCCCTGGCCCGAAGGATTGGCGATTTCCCAAAGATACACTTCGTAGCGTGTCGCGGTTGCCGACAGACCGGTCCCTGTTTGCCAGGCCGCCGCTGTCGTCCAGCCATAATTAACCCGGAAATAGGCGTCGCGATCCCAGAGCCCGGTGCCGATCCGACCGCCGGCGCATTGACCGTTGAGCTGCGTCGCATGGCACATGTCCCGCGGATGGCCCATCGTGTCAGGATAGTTGCTGCTGAGCGGAACTGTCGGGCTGGTCGGTCGATAGGGATTGGGTGGCTCGTCCCAGCCCTGGCCGGTTATGCCGCAACCGGCGCCGCGCACGAGATCCTTCCGTGAGTTAATCGACGGCGAACAGGTTCCACCAGCCGGGCAGGTGTTGCCACCATTTTCTGACACGTCGAACCGCGTGTTTACGGCAGCCATCACAGAAGCTGACAAGCCTGGCTTGGTCGTCACACCATTGATCGGAGCGCATTCACCAGGAGGTGCGTTATAGCCCAATGCGCGCGCCAGGTCCTGGGCGCCAGAACCAAAACCGGTTTCCAGAAACCCAAAGTTTCCAGGCGCATCGGCGTTACCGGCGATCAGCAGCAAGCCCGTGCCAGGGGCCGCATTGAACGGCAGGTTGATATCTGTGTTGGTAGAGGTTTCCGCCGGATTGCAGATCATTACCGGCGGCGTGTTGCAAATCGCCGAGCCGAGGCCAGCCATGGCGCGGGCCGTCATCTCCGGCGATTCGATTAGCGCGATAATAGGTGTAAGCGCATATTGCGCGCGCCGTGCGGCGACTGTGACCCGGACATAATCGGAGTCCTCATCATCAGTCGTCGTTGTACCCGGTGGGTCGGTTATGTCCGCACGGTTCGGATCATAACTGCTGTAATATTCGGGCGCCTCAATCGTCAGATTGGTCCCGCCGCCGTCATTCGCGAAATAGGTGAGGTTTGTTACAAGATTTTGAGCGGCAGCGGTTGCCCGTGTCTGGGCACCGGTTTGGCCGTCCAACTGCCCAGCTGCCGCAAGGGCGGCTTGGTCAGCGGCATTCTGAAGCTCGGTATCAAGAGCGGCCATGCGCGAATAATCGATTGCAACGCCGCCAGCCGCAATCAAGCCGAAAAGAGCCAAGCCGATGGTAGGCGCAACAGCGCCGTCGTCACTCCTCCAAAATCGTCCTAACAAGGCAAACATACGCCATTTCCTAATTCGGTCCGCCACCCACGTTACTCGTCGTGTCTATATTGGCCGGCTGCTCGACATCGCCACTTTGGTAGCGTTCGACCGCCTCGGCCGCCCGTTCTCCGTTCCCGCCTTCCATTGCGGCATCTTCCGCATATTCCGGATCAGGATTGACCACCTGCTGTTCGAAGTTCCAGCGATGCGCTTCACCGAAGTCACGATCGATGGGATCCATGGTTGTCGAACAGGCCGACAGCATGACGATAGCCGCAATTGCGATAGACTGCTTCACATTCACCATGTCATCTACTCCATGATATGCCCGTGCTCGCCGTCGACACCGCCGTCAGATTCGATCGGCGCATTGCCCCCGGCGGGCGTCTGTTCAATCGGCATGCGATTATTGCCTTGCGGAACGCGCGGATTAATTGGCGGCTCGCCCGTAATGTCTTCGCTGCCACCCATCAGATACTGATCGGCACGGCTCGGCGGCAGATATCCATCTGTCGGCAGACGGACATTGTCGGGGCTCATCGGCCGGACAAGTCGCGGCGTCACGATGATCACCAGCTCGGTATTCTCGCGCTCATAATCGGTTGAACGGAACAAGCTGCCAATGATCGGGATCGATCCAAGGATCGGGAAACGGCTGACCGTTTCGCGAAAATCCTGTCGCAGCAGTCCGGCCATGGCAAATGCCTGACCATCGCGCAGCTCCAGTGTCGTCCGGGCGCGCCGAACCTGTAGTCCCGGGATGGTTAGGCCGTTGACGTTGATCGAAGCCGATTGATCAATTGAGCTGACTTCCGGTGCAACGACCAGGCTAACGACACCATCAGCCAACACGGTCGGCGTAAACGCCAGGCTCACGCCAAATGGTTTGAACTCGATAGTGATCCCGTTACCGCCGTCGCCGCCGCCACTGCCCTGCAGAACCGGGATCGGGAATTCACCGCCGGCCAGGAAGGATGCCGTTTCGCCCGAAAGCGCAATCAGCGTCGGCTCTGCGAGTGTGGTCAACACACCATTGCTTTCCAGCGCGTCCAGCGCCGTAAAGATATCGACATCGCCAATGTTGAATGCACCCGCGACGATCCCGAACGAGTTGAGGATACCGCCAATATCAATTGTCGGAACGCCATTTTGGTTAGTCAGCAACGCGGTCGACGGTGCGGTAGAACCGATGCCGCCCTGGAAATCGCCATTGCCGCTAATAAAGGCCGAATTCAGTCCGAGCTGGCGCGCGGCAGAACGCCGCATTTCAGCAAAGCGTACTTGCAGCATCACCTGCTGGGTCGAACCCACGGACATCATGTTGATGACCCGATCAGGCGCATAGGTTTCGGCAATCTGCGCGGCGCGCTGGACGGCCGGCGCGCTGGATACGATACCGGTCAGTACAATCGAGTCATTCGACAATCGAGCACCGATCTGTTCGCCAGGAACCAGTTCCGCCAGTTGGCGGCGCAGCGACACTATGTCCGGCCCGACGACAACGTCCACAACCGAGATCAGGTTTCGGTTGCTGTCATAAAGCGTGAGGCTCGTGGTCCCGGTCTGCTTGCCGAGCACATAAAGGGAGCGATTGGTTAGCGGCAGGACATCTGCAATCTCGGCATTGCCGATCAGGGCCCGTGCGAACGGCCGATCGATCCGCAAAATCTCACTCTTGTTAACGGCAACAGTAAGCTGGCCGCCATGCATGCCCGCGCCATCGCCAACAGAGACCACGGATTGCGCTGAAGCGGCTGTCAGTGAAGCAATCGCAAAGCTCGCCGCCGCAACGATCTTGATCGCCAATGTCCCCCAATTCGGCATATCAATTCCCCCGATACGGGCGTACCTGATATTCGGTTCCCGTTGTTCCTCGAACGACCTCTACACCCGACGTATTCGGTCTGGCTTGACTGGCTGCTGCCCTCCGCAACGGCCGCGTATAGGCCGGGCTTGCGGGCGAATATCTAAAGCCGCTGGTGAGCTCACTTGCCCTGAGGGCGGTCGCATAACTGAATTCTTCTTCTGCCCGGACGGAACGCAGCGCTAGGCTAAGAGTGCCTGATTGCCGTGCAAGCGCGAGTTTCTGTGCGTCTTCACGAGACACTTCCAATGTCGCCGTACTACCGAGTGCCGGTTCGTCGCTATTCTCGCTGGCCATTTGGTCGATGGCGATCACCGGAACATTTTGCAGCAGAACATCTGTCACCTGCTCTTCACCCTCGGCATGGGTCAGGAAGATGTCGACGCGGTCTCCCGGCAAGACAAAACCTGAGACGCCAAGTACCGGCGTGATGTTGATTGAGATGGCGCGCATGTCGGCTGGCAGGAGCGCGGACAACGTGGCGCGCCCGCCTTCACCTGCAAGCCGTGAACGCAAAATTGGCTCCCCAATCTCGACCGGGCGGATAACCACGGGAGCCACGCCATTCGTCGTGAACTCATCCATCGATCCAAAGGCACCGGGCGGTACGCTGTCCGCGGGCCAATCGACAAACCGGATATTCTGGGAGTTTATCTCAGCTCCGAATTCCAACGGTACCCGAGCGACGGCTACTTGCGTCAATCCGGCTGGGGCTGCGTCGGCACTGGATGTATCATCCGCGCGGGTGAGATATAGATTTACGAGGAAGACGGCCAAGAGGCCGAGCAACGCGGCAACGCCTATCACAATAATGGATTGCCTGCGCATTGGTCACTCCCCCCTTTGACCTTGTTAGCGGAGCGACCCCGGCCTCCCTAGCGGGAAACCGGGGTCTATGACAACTAACAGTTTGTGCTGTTCGGATTGTCGATACAATCGCCAGCATCATCCATGGCGCCACCGATCGAGCCGGCCAGGCCAAGAGCTGCAATCGCGATAACGCTGCCGACAACGGCGAGGATCAGAGCATATTCTGCTGCCGATGCACCGCTTTCGTCATTCCAAAGTTTCTTGATCATAGTCATTAAACATTCCCCACACTGCTTACTTACCGACACCAATTGTCAGTTTCTCAAGTACGTGGATTTGGCGACCCTCCGCGCTTTCCCATAAAGGTTAATAAAATCATGGGAATGGCGGCCATACCACTCCCCTGAATCTTGCTGATTTTCAGATTTTGTCAACCAGACGCTTTTATGCTTTGTTTATATATGTTTATAACTTTGTTAACTTTTGTGGGGACAAAAAATCGCTCTCGAATCGGAGTAAATTGCCAAAAAGGTGCGATTTGGTCGCTCGAATCGCACGAATTAACGTGCAGCCATGCGCATTTACTATCTTTTCTGGAGGTTTTTTTCTGTGATCCGCCACGCGAAATGCCCGTGCCAGGCTGGCTTCCGAGCCGCATTTTCCGATAGCAGCGATCGGCTAGAAGGCCCACAACTCCTCGCGATTTGATGCACGCAGCACGGGCGACTGATCAGCTATTGTTGCAGAATTACCATCAGCCCCGCGTCAAATTTTCCCGCGACACTTTGTTTTTTCTAAGGAAATATTGTTGCGCGCGTCCAGCGCCGACCCAGATGAGTGCTGTTGCGATAATGGAGAGATAGCCGTCGATGGCATAGTGATAGCCGAGATGAACCGAGCCGACCAAGATAAGCAACACATACAGCGAACCGATAACTCCCCAGAATCGCGAAACCCGAAAGCCGGCCAGCGCATAGAGCATGGCGATGCTGATATGCATGGACGGCATGGCTGAAATGCCGCGGCCGACATTCACGGTTTCTGCATTGCTCCAGTCCAGCAAGCGCTGTTGTACCTCCAGCACGCTCATTGGATATTGGCTTGATGCATGACCAAGATAATGCATCAGCGGCGCATACCGGTCTGAGCCGAAGAAATCGTCGTAAAAACACGGACCGACAGATGACATAAGCGTCGCGGCAAACGATCCCAACACGATCCAGCACAGGGCATAACTCACGAGAAACTGGCTTCGCAGCTGAGGTCGTTCCTTCCAAAGCGCGAACAGAAGGAAGACAAAATACAGCGCCAGCAGCCAGGAATCATAAACGATATTGATAACGAAGCTGACTGCGGGATAGCCGACAATCGGCTGAATCAACAGCCACGCGTCACCGCCATGGAGCAGCGCATCAGCGTCAGCAAACCAGGGATCGAAACTGAAAGGTACGACATGTGGAATGGCGCTTTTCACACCGGTAAATGCAGTACCCAGGAACAAAGCCCCCAGGATAGCGGGCAAGGCGAATATGACGCGATCCGCCAATTGCAAATCGCGATAAAAGCCCGTCACGGCGCGGACTGGATTATAAGTGCGCCGCACGATTGCATGGGCGGGCAACGCAACAGCAAGAATGATCAGACCAGCCGCGCCATAAAGGATCGCATTGACGACATAGGAAACAGCTGCGCTTTGCGGCAGCCCAAAGCCGCTCAGATAGAATGAGGTGGCAATTGCATATGCGGCAACAATGACAAGAAACGCTGCCGATGATTTTATGGCGCTGCCATATACGGCAAATGCCTGACCAATTGCAGCTGGCGGGTTGTCAGTTTCTGGTCCCTGCGGTCCTGTCGAAATCGTTTTATCCTCGCGGCAAACGCAGGCTCGGTGCCCAACCTAGTCCGATATGCGATTCCTGTACGTCGCATTCACGCGTTTGGACAGCAGCAGATATGGCGTCCAGATTGCGAAGCTGATGAGCACCTTCTGAAGATTGCCCTGGAGCAACTGATGCAGCGCAGCACCTACCTCTGCCGGCAATTCGGGAACCGCGCCCATTGCGTGTGCAATCAGGATCTGCATTAGAATATCGAACATCCAGACTGCGAATAGCAGCCGCGGAAACAATGGCACCCGCTTAAGCGCTGCCACTGATGCGATGGCGTAAAAGCTGGTCAGAAGCACGACATCGGCCAGCATCAAGGCAAAAAGCATGGACAGCCATACAGGCGGCGCTTCCGGTAAGGTCGGCATCGCTGCGAGAAACTCAAGTACCCGGACGGGAATGTTCAGCAACAAGCCGCCGATCAGCGACGCCATTATGCCGGCAACTCCGTAAAAACGGTATGACCGCGCTTCGAAGCTTGTAACCTTCTTCCATGAACCGAACAGCGCCAGGCGGAACTCTGGTTGCGGTTGTCGTTCGCCATCTCGGAACCAATGGAATGCCAACAGCAGCGAGACGATCGGCGCGAAAACCACAAGAATATAGGGAATCGCCGCAACAAGCTGCGACGTCGCCGGCAACATGGCAAAATCGCCAACCGACAGACGTACGCCGCAGGCAGCGCTCGCAATGATCGTCCAGTACAGCAGGATCGATCGATGCTTGAGGTCAAGCCAGCTGACCAGTTCCACGCTGCGGGCGTAGAGATTTGTAGAAAACCTATCCATGACCGCTTGCAACATTAGTCATCTCCGCCTGCAATGCACAAGGCGGTATGACGGCGAATGGTTAATAAACGTTGCAAATCGGAGATATGCTTGCAGTCAGCTTGTGATTCCGCGATGCATGCCCGGCCACACCAGGCCGGAATAAAGGCCATGCAGCCGGGGGAGGACGTGCGGATGATCGAGCGGTATTTTGTTCCAGTACTGATCGGCTTTGCACCCGTTCTTCTCGCCTTGGCTGGGTGGACCTACGCGTCTCCGGGACCGATACTGACGCAAATCCTGAGCGGCTATTCCGTTCCGATTATCGGGATGGAAATTGTCGTCATCATCATCGCACTGCGCGAAGGGTTGATCCGCTCAGCACGTCATTGGATGGCTCGCCCGATCATCTGGTTGCCGCTTGCCGCATTGGTGGCAATTGGGTTCGGTACCGCACTCTTCGCCGCTCCCAATCGCATGATGGCCCTCATCCTGACGAGCTATTGGATGGTGCATTTGTGCTTCGCTGGTTCGGTCGCGCTGCTATGCGGACGGGAATTTGAGGGGCGCGATCTCCAATCCGCCTATCTTTGGGGTTTTCTCGCCTTGCTGGGGCTTATCACCATATTCGCCTTGGGCGTGCCCGACCCAGCAGAATTCAACTGGACAAACGGCTTTCCCGGCTTCGGCCATATTCGGCACATGGGATATCTCGCGGCAGCGATCGGCGGGTTAGCGATTGGCAGATATACGCTGGCAAGCTCGTCGCGACAGTCATGGACAAATCTCGTTGTCCTCTTTCTCGCGATCCTGTTCGTGCTTTGGTGCGGAACACGCGGCGCGGCGGCGGCAATGGTTGGCGGATTGATTGTTGGATTGATCTTGCTTCCTGCGTTTCGGAAATGGCGAACAATCGGAGGTTTCCTTTTGGCGGCCGGACTGGCCGTTGGCGTTGCGTCAACTTTACCCGCTCCCGCCCCCAATATGGGACTGACCAGAACAGTGGTGGCGACCACGGGACCGGCCAGCGGAGATCTGACGACTGGGCGGGTTGAGATCTGGCGCAATGTGTTTGCCGAAGTGCGCAAGCGGCCATTGTTCGGTTATGGCGCGGGACAGATGTCTTATGTCTCCCCTTATGGATCGATCGATCAACCGCATAATGCCCTGATGCAGTTCCTTTTGGCTTGGGGATTTGTCGGCACAGCGCTGATTGCCGCGCTAGGCCTGCTATACGCCCTGCCCGCTTGGCGGACGGTCCTGTCGGCCCCGAACGAGCTCACCGCACCCTTTCTCGCCATGCTCAACCTGGCTGCCTATGCGGCGTTCGACGGAACACTGTTTCATCCGATCTCACTCAGTATTCTGGCTGGGTGTGCCGGCATGATCGCTTCGCATTGGGTCCGTGCGGACAACGGCTCTCAGACAGCGTGACCGTGTCCGCCACGCCTGACATTTTCCTTGGCGGCCTCCGCATGACAACTGCCTCGCGCGCAGACCTTGTCGATGCCTTATCAGCCGACTGTGCGGAGCGTGAACAGCAAAGCAATGGATTTCGCACCCGCCTGGTGTTCGACGCGAACGGACATGGCCTGTCACTGGCAGGCCGGGACAAGGAGTTCAGGAACGCACTCGGCGAGGCGGATATCGTCCATGCAGATGGCGGCTTCCTGATCCCCGCATCGCGCTGGTTCGCTGGCGCCCCGATCACCGAGCGATCAGCCACGACGGACCTGTTCCACGATTTCGCAAGGCGGGCGGAGACGGAAGATCTCTCATTCTATCTGCTGGGCGGCACGGAAGAGGTGAACGAACAATGCGCCGCGCGAATGGGCGAGCTCTATCCATGCCTCAATATCGTCGGACGCCGCCATGGCTATTTCGAGCCGCCCGAGGAAGCTGACATTGTTGCCGCAATCGCGGATGCCGCGCCGGACATTCTCTGGATTGGTCTTGGCAAACCCAAAGAGCAATTCTTCGCCGTTCGGCATCGTGATGCCTTAAATGCAACTTGGGCTGTGACCTGCGGAGGATGCTATAATTATGTCACCGGCCATTACCGGCGTGCGCCCAAATGGATGCAGCGAATGCATCTCGAATGGCTGCACAGAGCGCTCACCAATCCCTCACTCATCGGCCGCTACCTCACCAGCTCACCGCATGCGTTGTGGTTGATTGTGCGGAGACGGGATCGGGGGCTGGCCACGGGCCGGAGCGATAACAGGTGAAGATCGTCGTTGGTATTCCTACGTTCCGCAGGCCAGAATTGCTTGAGGCGCTGCTTCGGTCTTTGGAAAAGCAGGAGCGGCTTGACGGAATCGATGTCGATATTTTGGTCGCTGATAACGATGGAGAAGATCGGCACGGCGTCTTAGTTTGTGAGCGATTGGCTCCCGACTTTGTTTGGCCGCTATCCCACATAATTGTCGATGCCCGCGGCCTGACGGCAGTCCGCAATGCCATTTTGCAGAGCGCCGAAGGCAGCTCAGCTGATTACCTAGCAATGGTCGATGATGATGAACGGGCAGAACCACAATGGCTCCGCGAGCTGCTCGATCAAGCCCAGAACCTCGATGCTGATATCGTGGGCGGACCCGTGCTTTACGAATATGAACGGCCGCCGGAGAGCTCAATGCTAGTTTCGGGCGCCTTTCCGGACAAACACCAAGAGAGCGGGAAGGTCCGTATGATCGAAGCAACCGGCAATGTCCTGATTTCGCTCGACGCCCTTAAATCCGTGGGGTTCCCCAAGTTCGATCCGAAATTCGGATTGACCGGCGGAGAAGATAAGGAGTTTTTTACACGGCTCAGACACCTAGGCCTAACCTTCGCTTGGGCCGATAATGCGATTGCCCACGAACATGTCCCGCCAGAGCGTACGACATTGGGATGGGTCATGAGGCGCGCCTTCCGAACCGGCAATTGCGACTATCGAATAACCCGCCTTCATGACGGCAATCGCGCGACAGTCGTTTCTCTACTCAAGGCGTTGGCGGTGCTTCTGACAATGCCGCTGCTAGCGCTCCTGCTGATTGTCCCGAACCTAAGAATCTGGTTGTTGCGGCGCTGGTCACGAGCAATGGGCAAGATCTGCGGCGCCATCGGTGGATCGTATGAAGAATATTCGTTGCCAGACGGGAGGTCGTCTCCGAAATCGTGAGCCAAGAACCGTTCTCCGCCAGCCTGATCGCCAAGCTGATCCCAGCATCCTTTGAGAGCCAAGCTGCAATCAGCCTCGTCATCAAATTGACTAATCTGGGGTGCGGTTTCGTATTTGCGGTCGTGGCCGCGCGGTTGCTGGGACCGAGCGGCTATGGCGAAGTGGCAGTTGCATTGTCGGCCATGATGATCGCGGCAACCCTCGCCTGTGCTGGTATTGACGGCTTGGCTGTGCGCGAAATGGCCAGAGTTAAGGCGGCCGAAGAATGGGGTATATTGAGAGGCTTTGGGAGTTGGGCGCTTCTGGTGGGAGCTGGAGCTTCGATCATGGTTGGGTTTGTCCTGTACCTGGGCTCCAGCCGCGCTGGAATATATGCCGATGAGGTGGCTCTTGCGGCTGCCATCACACCGCTGGTCAGCCTGCTCTTCATCCTTCGCGGCCTGCAACAGGGTGCGGGAGGCGTTGTAGCGGCGCAACTTCCTATCGATGTCGTGCGCTGGCTGATACTCTTTGTGGCCCTTGGAGCGACAATCTTGATGGTCGCCGAACTTGCCCCGATCGACATCGTAACTGTCGCGCTGGTTTCCTATGCCGCCGCACTGGCGGTAGCTCTGGTTTTCTATCTGCGCCTGATCCGCAATATACCCAGCAGCCAGCAATCCGCACCTCGCGGGCGGAGCTGGATGATCGCGGCCACACCGTTTTTCGGGCTTGCCGCCTTCGGTATCATAGGAACCGAGATCAACACCCTATTGCTCGGCTCCTTTGCCGGCCCGCGCGAGACCGGCCTGTACCAACCGATTGCGAAGATCGCACCGATTATGCTGCTTGCTGTGCAAGCCGTTGCCATGCCTTTGGCGCCGACCATGGCCGAACTCTGGCAAAAAGAAGCTATCGACGAACTGAAAGCGACGGTGCGCCGATCGACTATGCTCTCCACACTCTCGACGACAGCAATCGTCGGCACCATCATGCTCGCATCACCTTGGATACTTGCGGCCTTCGGCCCCGAGTTCCAGCAGTACAACTATCTCCTATACTGGATAGGCGCCGCGCAGATCGTTAACGCCGCGGCGGGGGCCGGCCCAATGTTACTGGCCATGGCTGGGCGCATGCGCGACCGGCTTGCCGTCCAAGCCGTGACCTTAATCGTGCAGGCAGGGATTGGCTTGGCGCTTATCGAGCGGTTTGGCGCTGAAGGCGCAGCTATCGCGCTAATAACGGCCATTCTGGTCTGGTCACTCTTGCACTGGGCCGTTGCGCTCAAGACGCTGGGCGTGGATACCTCCATATGGGGCGCGGCCTTGCACAGGCTGAAAAGGGGTGAAGAGCGGTGACGGCTAGAGGCCATGACATCCGGATCAGGCGTAGGCAGCGGTTCAACGAGCTCGTCCTTCGAAAGGCCGCTCGTCGGAACCCATATGACTTCCAGAAACGGCCTATTATGGCAGCCATGATCGGAGATCATATCGCCGACGAAATTCGCGCGCATGGTCGCTATGAAAATGAAATCCTCGAACTGCTCGACGCCTGGGTCTTGGATAGCGCGCCGGATCCAAGCGCGGTAGCACTCGATATCGGAGCAAATATCGGGAACCATGCGATCTTCCTTTCTCACCGGTTTGGCAGCGTCCTTGCCTTCGAACCTAATCCGGTCGCGCGTGCACTCCTAAAACTTAACATCGATCTCAATGATGCTCAGAATGTTGAGATTGTATCGTCGGCATTGTCGGACCGGGGCGGAACCAGCCAGTTTCGGATGAACCTTCCCAACCTGGGTAGTAGCGCGTTAGCGGAAATCGCAATTGCAGATCCTGACAATGCGCTGGTGCAACGGCATTTCGACGTCGAACTGGTAACCGGAGACAGCATTGTCGCACCCGAGGCCAAGGTCGAGTTCATCAAGATTGATGTCGAAGGTGCCGAGTATTCGGTGCTGAGGGGTCTGAGGGAAACTATCAGGCGCTGTCGCCCGACTATATTGTTCGAACAGCTCGCCACGCCAATCGACGAAGATACTGGCACTTCCGATGCGCTTCGAATGCTGTTGGAAAGTGGTTATTCGGTTAATGAACTTGTCGTCCGAAAGTACAGTTCAGTGGGCATAATCCACAACCTCATAACTCTGCTGACCGGGAAAGTTCGGTGCCGTATCAGTCCCTTGAACGGCCTGGAGAAACGCAACTATCCGGCAATTCTGGCGACGCCTGTTCCCCTGGATATTGGATAGTAAAGCGGCATGGCGACTGTCTCCGCCCAAGCCGGCACCAGCACGCCGCTATTTTCTATCGTAATACCGGTATTCAACCGTGCAGACAGGATTGGGCCCACACTGGATTCCGTCTTGCAACAAAGTTGTAGAGATTTTGAATGTATCATCGTCGATGATGGATCGGATGATGGAGCAGCTTTGCAAGACGTGGTTGTTGCCTTAGGCGACGAGCGGTTTCGCTATGTGCGCCAACCCAATGGTGGCGGGGGCGCGGCACGGAATTGCGGGATCAATTTGGCGCGGGGCCGATACATTGCGTTTCTCGATAGCGATGATTGCTTTCTGCCGGAGAAACTGGAGCAATGCCGAGCGTTTCTCTCTGACAGTGATGAGAAACTGGTCATCTATTCACAAGCACGCGTCGACCGTGGTGTCGGTAAATTTTGGATTCGCCCGAACAGGGCCATCAGATCCGATCAAGATGTCGCCGAATATCTGTTTGTCGATAATCAATTCATCCCCACGCCAACAATCGTTCTTCCGGCAAGCCTAGCGAAGCAGGTCCTCTTCGACCCTAGCTTGCGAAAGGGCCAGGATCTAGATTTTTGCCTGCGTCTCCAACATGCTGGAGCACGATTCTTCATGATCCCACAGCCACTCGTCATCTGGAATGACGCCAGCGAGGGCGGACGTGCCTCGCGAACGCGCGGCTATGAAGCACCGCTTGCTTGGCTGGAAAAATCTCGACCATTATTATCAAAGCGCGCCTATCGCGGATACCGGGCTACGGTTTTAGCATATTACATGTCCCGACACCGTCCAATCCGCGCGCTGATCGACATCATATGCGGCTGGACCCATGCCGGTGTATCCGGTCGCACAACGATGCGCCAACTGGCGCGCGCATTCCTACCGCGCAGATTCTATCGGTGGATGGTCAACAGATTTGTGGCGATCCGTGGTCGGCAATCCTGACCCGAACAACAATGATTCCACGAAAGATGATCAATGAAACGCTAACCCCTCTAATAAGCCCGTCGATGCACCAGCACCATTGCGGTGCGGGCGATAATCAGAAGGTCCCGCCCAAGGCTCCAGCCGGCCAGATATTCAAGATCGGCTTGCAACCGGTCGCGAAGGTCCTCGCGCCTTTCGGTCGTTCCGCGCAAGCCGCGGACCTGGGCCAGGCCGGTGATCCCGGGCTTGATCGCATGGCGGTCCCAATAACGTCGATCGATCTCCCAAAAGGCTTCATCTTCTGCCGTCGACCCAAGGGCATGCGGTCGCGGTCCGACGATGCTCATTTCACCGCGCAACACATTGATCAGTTGGGGCAGTTCATCAATACTGGTCCGGCGCAAGAAACTGCCGATGCGGGTTATCCGAGCATCGTCCCGGCTGGTTGATTGAACCCCATCCCTGTCTTCATTCTCGACCCGCATCGTCCGGAATTTGAGCATTTGAAACATACTGTTGCCATGGCCCATCCGCGGCTGGCGGAACAATGCTGGCCCGCGCGATCCAATCCGAATCAATAGGGCAATCAGGACCATTGGAACGGCCAGCACCATGAGGGCCGGTACTGCAATCGCCAGATCCAGCGTACGTTTCACTGCACGATCCCGCATACCAATCGGTCCGCACGCAACCAACAAGGTGGTGCGACCATCAAGCGATCTCAGCTCGAGCGCACCAATATCACGCAGATCGGGAGCAAGGATTTCAACATCGACATTGGCGCCCTTCAGCATTTCCGACCATGCCGCCCTGCGGTCGTCCGGGCAGGCCAGGATCACACGATCACATTCACCGATCACGTTGCTCAGCCGATCCAGCATGGCTGGGTCGTCCAGATTTGGCGCCAGCTGATTTTCTGCCGCTGATACCAATATTTCCGAATTTCTTGGTCTCACATCCACTTCGTCAGCCAACAGGATGTCACGCCGGAAGGTCCAGTTGAGGCGCGGGCCGATTGCACGGCCAACGAGAAAACGGCTGGTGGCCATCCCGAAAACGGAGAGCACCGATCCGATACCAAAGACCAGTCGAGAGAAATCCGCACCAACTTTCAGGGCAAACAAGAGCAACGCCATGAGCACCAACGCGAACGCCATCGCGCTCATCGATCGCAGCGCACTCCGCCGAGGCCAAGTCAGCGCTTCGATTGAGAAAGCGCGATTATAGATCGCGACCACCGCATAGATCGGGAAAAGCACTACCCAAGTCCGAATTCCGGGCTCCGAAAGCGGATCGCCAAAGCGGATGAGGTTCGCAGCCGCCAGGGCCAGTGCCATCACTATGCCATCGACGGCCAGAAGGAATGCATAAAGCTGTGCCCGCAGCTTGTGATAGTTTTTCGTGGTCAGGTCACGCCTGGCATGCCCAGACACTATGTCCGATTTGCTGTCGATCGGTTCCTGCCCCCCAAATGGTCAATCTGGGCAATTTCGCACATTTGGTAGCACCCAGCAATTGCGCTGTTCAAATCGATTTCGATAGCGTCCGCGCGCCGATAAGAATCTGCGCCGCGCTAGTTTCCACCTGGCGCGATTATTTGCGTCCAGCCAGGATGACTGGGTGCCGGATCCAATTCAGGTTCATCGGATTCAGGATCGGCAACATCCGGTGTCGGAGCCGACCGGCGAAAGGCAATATGGCTATGATCGCCCTCATCGAGTGACTCAATCAAGTCAAAGCCCCGCTGGCGAAACGCCGTATCAATTTCGGAGTAACGCACGCCCGGGCGGCGGGCAATATCGATCGCCCGACCGGAGAGGTGATGACTGTTAGGTACGCCGCCGACACGCCGATTATGTTCCGGCGTCCGCACCGTGCTGGTGACAATGCCCATATCTTGCCCGATCTCGATCGCCTCATTCATGGCATTTGCGGTCACAACCGTCACGCTTGCCGGTCCGTGCCGACGCTCATTTACATCCAAGGGTGCCGAGCCAGGTGCAGCGCGGATACCGAAATCGGTTGGCGCTGCCTGTAATCCCGCAACCGCCAATCCGAGAGCCAATCCTATCCCCATCATGTCCCTTCCCCTACACGGACGATACCAAACTGGCCGTTCAGATGCGACATTCTCAATGTTCGGTACAGCCGAGTAAGGATCGTTCTAAGCGACGATCCGAATCTGGCGCGCGGCAATCTGGTTCGCCTGCAACGCCAGGCTGCCGATCCCGCCGTCTAGGAGACTTGCGACATTGACCGCATCTGCCCCGCACCCCGCACATTCATTTCCGTCAAAAAGCTCTCCAGCAGCGATAGTGGTCCGCTCCATGCGCAGCACTTTGGTCCCGGTTGATTTGAACGTCGGGCCATCATCGACCCAAATTTGTTCGGGGCTGTATATGACCTCCCGCAACATTGTCGCCGTCAGCGGCAGATATTGCGCGAAAACAATGCCCTCAACGCTCCGTTCCAATTCGCTGTACAGCACTGGCTCCGCTAACCCATGGGGTTGCTCCTGGTCGAGATCGCGCACGATCACACTGTAACGCGGGCAATGCTTGGCCAGCGGCACAATGCTACCTTGCTGCCGCACGTCGACAACCTCACGGGCGCTCAATATTTCGCCTGAGGCGAGGTGGATTGATTGATGACTTACGCGGGCAATCGGTGTCGACAAGCGCAGACGCGAGGGGGCAAAACGCTCCAGCAGCTCGACATGGAGCTGCTCTCCAGCGAGGAGTACCAATTGTGCATTGAAACGTTCCGAACGTAGCGCACCCTCCACGCAGAAGGTCGACCACGCTTTCACGATGAGCGGATCGAACAAATCGAGAAAGGAATTGGGAATTGCCGAGAGCAGTACCGGTTTCTGGTGAGCGCCGCCAACCATCGGCTCCTCGCTCACAAGCATCACATCGCTATGCGGAAGCATCCGATCCAGCAGCAGCGCAAGTACGCCCGCCTCGAGACCGCTTCCGACGACAATAACGGTTTTACCCGTACACTCCATCTACCTGCTCCAACCCCTTGGAATACGCAGTAAGCCGACAAGAATAGAGCTTCAGGAGAGAATTTCCAAATGCGGATGGCCGAAATTGCCGATAGACATTGGCAGAAGATGAATTCCGCGAGCATGTTTGAGAGCCGCAACGCCGCGCTAATCACCTGTCTTAGATGTGATTTTCTGATAGATCGCTTGGGCGGTTTATGTTCGCAACTTCGCGGTCCAATGTCATGCGTCTGGCACCAACATGGTCGGCAAAACGATAAAGCGATCGCCCGTTATTCGCGATAAAGGCGACGAGGCTAGGTAACAGATTCGTAGGCCATACGCCGATAACGGGCTACGATTCGACGATCGCCGGCCCCTCGCCATGCAGCTGTCCGAGTAGGTTAGTCGGCAAATTGGGTGTGTCGCAGCCCGAGCTCAAGACGAAATCGGCAGCCATCTCATCGGCGAATTGCAACGCGGCAGCCAAACCACCTAGCGGGCCCAATCCAGGCGCAGGGTGGTCCACCAAGCACCGTCGTCCTGATTCATTGCGGCCGCAGACGACAATTTCGGAGACTTGGCTGCCCAGCGCAATTGCAACATGATCGATAAGACGTCGCCCACCAATTCGTGCATCAGCTTTGTCACTGCCAAATCGTTCCGATCGACCGCCGGCCAGGATAGCACCTATGCCTACCATCCCAATCTCTCACTGGTCCGCAAATTTGGGCGGACGCTTTTCAAGAAAGGCGGAAATTGCCTCGCGGTGATCTTCTGTCACAGCCATCATTACTTGCTGCCGATCTTCGATCGCCATCGCGTCGGCGAGGCCATTCGCGTCGATGTTTCGATTAAGCGCATCCTTCGTGAGCCGCAGCCCCATCGGTGCCGTCGCCAACATCTCATCGGCAAGCGCCATCGCCCTGTCCATCAGCGAATCATGCTCGACAATTTCACTAACCAGGCCACAGGACAGGGCTTTCTCCGCATCCATGAACTTTCCGGTCAGAAGATATTCCGAGGCCACCGAAGCACCGACAAGACGCGGCAGAAAATAGCTCGATCCCATGTCACAACCGCCGAGCCCGACCTTGATATAGGCGGCGTTCATTCGCAGGTCTGGCGCGGCATATCGCACGTCGCTCGCTAACAGCAGCGAAAAGCCGCCGCCGCAGGCCGCGCCATGGCCGAGCGCAATGATTGGCTGCGGGCATTGGCGCATTAACTGCATCACCGTTGCTATCGATCGCTGGGTACGCCAGCCATGATCGATGACGCCGTGAGATCCATCATTGCGCCAGCCATTGAAGTCGAGCCCCGCACAGAAAGCACGTCCCTCGCCTCGCAAGACGACTATTCTGATCTCGGGCCGCTCTAACAATCCTCGAAAATAATCTTGAAGCGCAAAGATCAGGGATTCGTCCATTGTGTTGAGCGCGTCAGGCCGATTGAGTGCAACGACCTCGATAGCGTCTCGGGTATCAATATGCAGTGGTGCTTCACCCATGTCCCAGCCTCCAATCAATCCGATTCTGTTTTGACCAGAAGCAATACGGTCCGCAACCCGTTGGTCCGCGAGTTGCGCTGCTCGATGTCCCGCTCTACGGTTTACCTCGTCTGCCAGACTATCGGAAAAGTGCGTTTTGGACCAGGTAGATATGGCCTTATGCGCACCAAGGGGACGATAGTGGCAGCCGGTTTGCTGCAATTCCGACGACGGTTTGCACAAGCCGATATGCGGGGGAAGATGGTTTGGAGTCTGGCGGGCGGACAGCGTTGCTGATTCTGGGGCCCCGTGGTTCGGGCAACACAAGGCTTGCGCATATTGTTGAGCGCCTTGGTTGGCACCGTATTGGGGCGAACCCGTTAGATGAGCTGGCTGACCGTGAGTTGGCATCAGCACCAGCGCCCCTCCGCCAGTTGAATGACGCGATATTCAGGCTGTCAAACCGCAACTGGGCTGATCCCAAGCCGATGCCGAGCGGCTGGGCACGCAAGGATGACACTGTCGAAGCCTTTGCATCTGCCGACCAAATGGTGGCTCAAGGATTTGAGCAGAACAATCAAATCATTCTCGACGATCCGCGCGTTTCGCGCTTGTTACCGCTGTGGCTACCGTTGCTCGATTCCCATCAAGCAGCGGTCAAATGCATTTTTCCCTTACGGCCACTCTCAGCCGTTACACAAACGCTGCATCATCGCTCTGGCATTACCGCAAGACATGCGATGCTGCTGTGGGAGAGTTATTTTTTTGATGCCGAATTGCATTCTCGTGACCTGCCAAGGGCAATGATCTTAGAAGATGCACTGTCCAAGAACTGGCAAGCTGCGTTAGCTCCCTTGCTGGGAGCAAGCATCAGATCAGCCGAAGCAGAAACTCCCGATTTGGCAACTGAAATCGAGAGGGTTATCGACGTCTATTCGGCTCGCCGCGACGCCAAGTTGCAAGCACCCGGTGAAGCATTCGAGGTGAAACCGCGCATAGATGCCCTTCAAACCTTGATACAATCCGGTTTGAATCATGAATCGGAATTTGATGTCTATCGGGAACGATGGGCGCACGAGTGGAGCGAGCGCAGTCCTGGTTTAGGGCGGTCCAATTTTGGCGATAATCTCTCGCGCAACCTTCTGGCCAAAAGCCGTGCTTTTGCTGACGACAAGCGACTGCCCGATGCTATCACAGCAGCTGAAGCAGCGGTCCATGCCGATCCTGAGGTCGCACGAAATCATTTCTTCCTTGCAACACTCTTCTACCGAAATGAGATGCTACCCGAAGCTGAGAAAGCCTATCGCCAAGCGATCGATATCGATGCGGCTGATTCGGTTTTTCATGATGGGCTGGCGCGACTTCTGCGGGATCGCGGAGATATGCCCGGTGCAGTACAGGCGGCGCAGGCTGCCGTGGCCTGCGCTCCGGACGTCGCTGGCTCTCATTTCTTCCTCGGCATCCTTTATGCTCAGTCTGAGCAGATTGCCGCCGCCGAAATCGAATATCGTAAGGCTGCGGCACTAGATTCATCCGATGCTCGCTATGCGCGAGCCCATGCCGAAACATTGCAGCGGCTTGGCCGCATCGAGGAAGCAATTGGGGCTATCCGAAATGCGGTAGAGGCGGCACCCGACAATAGTGACTACCGCGTCCAGCTAGCGAAATACTATATAGAATATGGTGATTTTGACGCCGCAGAAGCCGTATTCGCTGAAGCAATGGCCAACGCACCCCAAGCCATCAATATTATCGAATCCTATCGAGATCTGATGGTTCGTCGTGGCCGCGATGCGGATGCCAAGCCGCTAACCGAGAAACTGGCAATACTCGATCCCGGTTCCGTCGGCGTGAAGAACCAGCTCGCCAACCATCATCTAGACCTTGGCGAAGTCGACAGCGCAAAAGCAGCGCTTACGGCAGCGACAGAATTGAGTGAGGCTTCGCTGCAGGTTGATGCTGCAGGTGATTTGAATTCCGTGTTTTCGAGCAGCGTGCTGATCGATGACGCGGATGGGCCAACAGGCTTTCAAGATCTGTTGACTGTGCTGTCTGCACGGCGCGCGGCAACCCTTGTCTCATCAAGCGCCGATCACGCCGCCATCACCGCGGCTGCTCGATCGGGCGACATCTGGCCAGTGGGTGCAGTGCCTCCGGACCGGACCTACGATCGGATCGCCAAATATGGAAGCGTGTCAGATCGGTGGAATCGCCTGATTGCTGCCTTGCGTAACCCGGGGATATCCTATCGAGAGCAGTTCCGCGCTCGTCCCGCCATTGCGGTGATGATCCCGGTATATGACGTCCAGAACGCAGATTGGTTGCGCGCCGCGGTTAGAAGTGCCTCGACCAGCAACTTTGATGGCGGTGAAGTTTCGATCACGATCGTCGACGATGCTTCAACCAATGACGTAGCCGCGGGCGTTGCGCGCGAATTCGGCCCTCTGGTCAGCTATGTGCGCAATCGAAGCAATCTTGGAATTGTTGGAAACCACAACCAGTGCATCCGCCTCGCTCGCGGTGAGCTTGTCCATGTCCTGCATCAGGACGACCGTCTCCACCCAGACTTCTACACGCGCATTGCCGGACCGTTACTCGCTGACTCATCGATAGTAGCCGGCTTCTCGCGGGCCAGGCTTGTTACTGAAGATGGGGAATACCGAAATGATCAGAGCATGGCACGGAATACTCCAGGCCTTATCGAAGATTTCTCGACGAAGATCGCCCTGCGCCAGCGCATATTGTTTCCATCGATGATTGTGCGTCGCCGGGCCTATGAGGCGGCAGGCGGTTTTGCCGATTCACTGGTGTTTGCTTTTGACCTTGAGATGTGGGGCCGTCTGGCTGCGTTGGGTCCGATCTGGCATGAACCCGAGCCGCTGGCAGACTATCGGATCCACACAGGCTCGGTCACCAATAGCCTGACAGCTCGCACCAGACTTATCGATGGAATGCGCGCGACCCATCTGAACATCGGTCACCTGCCTACGGCGAAACGTGCCGACACTCTGTTTCTGTCACTCTATCGCTTGATCCGTCGCGACTGGGATCGCCTAGTACGCCGCAGTAATATGATTGAAGCGGACAGTTCAGACATCGATCTGTTTGACTTTCTTCTCGGTGGATTGCTGGCTGGGGATGATCGTGATCGGTTGTTTGAGCGATTATTTGTAACCAATCCCGGACGACCAAGCGAAACCATATGATAGGCAATTCCAGCGCCCTCCCTATTTGGGCGCGAAAGAGAAACAGAAAGATCGACTGAGCCTTCGGTTTCGAGGGTATCCAACTGCCGGACAACGCTATAGCGACTGCGACGAGAAACAGCGGATAGGTCCAATGCAAGACGATTTTCCGGCGATCCGCGAAGAGGTCGCAAAGCTCTGTGCCGATTTTCCCGGTTCCTATTGGCAGGAGAAGGATAAGACGCGCGACTATCCTGGCGAATTTGTCGATGCTCTGACCAAGGCTGGTTATCTTGCCGCGCTAATTCCCGAAGAGTTTGGCGGAGCGGGGCTACCGCTTTCTGGCGCTGCAGCGATCCTGGAGGAAATCCAGTATCGCGGCTGCAATGGCGGGGCCTGCCATGCGCAAATGTATATCATGGGCACTTTGCTGCGCCACGGATCGGACGCGCAAAAAGCCGAGTATCTCCCGCAAATCGCAAGCGGCGCACTCCGTTTGCAAGCTTTTGGCGTGACGGAGCCGACCAGTGGCACCGACACGCTGTCGCTGAAGACTGTCGCGAAACGTGATGGCGATGATTATGTCGTCAACGGCCAGAAAATCTGGACCAGCCGGGCCGAACATTCTGATCTCATGCTCCTGCTCGCGCGGACGACACCGCGCGAACAGGCCGAAAAACGTACCGGCGGCCTGTCGGTCTTCATTGTCGATATGCGCCAAGCACTGGGCAACGGGCTGACGATCAAGCCGATCGACACGATGATGAACCATTCCACAACCGAGATATTCTTTGACGATATGCGGGTCCCCGCAGCCAACATGATTGGCGAGGAAGGCAAAGGCTTTCGCTACATCCTGTCGGGCATGAACGCCGAACGCATTTTGATCGCGGCTGAGTGCATTGGCGATGCGAAATTCTTCCTAGACCGCGCTACCGATTACGCCAAGGAACGCGAGGTTTTCGGTCGGCCCATTGGCCAGAATCAGGGCGTCCAGTTCCCGCTCGCAAAGGCCTATGCGCAGATGCGCGCTGCCGAGCTGATGGTGAAGGATGCGCTTGCCAGATATGAGGCCGGCGAGAATGCCGGAGCAGAAGCCAATATGGCCAAGATGCTCGCCGCCGATGCCAGCTGGGCCGCAGGCGAGGCCTGCATCCAGACATTTGGTGGCTTCGGCTTTGCCGCGGAATATGATGTGGAGCGCAAATATCGCGAAACGCGGCTTTATCAGGTCGCGCCGATATCGACGAACCTGATCCTGTCTTATCTGTCCGAACATGTGCTTGGATTGCCGCGGTCTTATTGAGGATTGGCGACACAAACCGTTGAGCTTCGACAGGAACCTTTCTACACCCGCAAGCGCACATCATCCGAGAAAGGGAACGCGATGAGAAAGATGCACCGAATTCTAGCGCCTTTGGCAGCGGCTGGTCTGATTGTAACCGCAGGCTGTTCTGGCGGCGGCGATGAAGGGCCTCCGAGCAGCGATGGCGACAGCGAAGAAACCGCAACCGTAGAGGAGGCTGAGGAAACACCGGCCGCCGATTCCACCGATACGATGGACGGCACCGTGTTTGCCGAGTTCACTGGCGACGCAGCTGCGGGCGAAACCGTGTTTTCGCAATGCCGTGCCTGTCATGTCGTCGATCCAGGCGTAAACCGGACCGGGCCAACCTTGCATAATATTGTCGGGGCTGAAGCCGGGCAGATTGACGGGTTCAACTATACCGATGCGAACGCGAATAGCGGCATCGTCTGGACGCCGGAAAAACTGTTCCAGTATCTTGAGCGGCCTCAGCGGATCATTCCGGGCACGCGT
This sequence comes from Parasphingopyxis sp. CP4, assembly GCF_013378055.1. NCBI lineage: Bacteria > Pseudomonadati > Pseudomonadota > Alphaproteobacteria > Sphingomonadales > Parasphingopyxidaceae > Parasphingopyxis > Parasphingopyxis sp. CP4. The sequence continues at coordinate 2,035,293 of NZ_CP051130.1, forward strand.
ATGGCATTTGCCGGTCTATCCGACCCACAGGACCGGGCGGACCTGATTGCCTATCTGGAGGCGAATTCAGAATAAGGCGCACGGCCTGACGCACAAAAAAGGGGGAGTGGCCGGGGATATCTGGCCACTCCCCCTTTTTGCCGTGTGCCGCAGCGGATTTAGAAAGTGATGCCTGCTTCGACACCGATTACGCGGCGCGGACCTGGCGAGATGAATGATCCGCCAAATTCAATCGCGGGGATCACTTCTGCCGGGTAGCGTTCGTCGAACAGGTTCTCGGCAAAGAACATCAGCCGCCAGCGATCATTCTGGAAACCGGCTCTGAAGTTGAACACCGAGTAGGAGTTACGCAGGGTCGCACTGTTGTCGGCGTCGCCAACAAAGGCGGGCAATGCCAGTGCCGAACCCGGCAACAGACCCGAGAACAGCGTCGGCGTGATCTGATCCTGGACCGTGTGGAACCAGGTTGGGCCGACTATCCGATAATCGCCGCGCACCAGGATATCGAAATCGCGCGTTATCGGCGCGATAATCTGACTGCCGACATTGATCGTATAGTCCGGCGTATAGGGCGACTCATTGCCGATGGTATTGGGCCGTGAGCTATTCGCCTGGATCTCTGAATCCGTCCAGTTGAACGAACCGAAGACATCCCAGCCTGGAACGATTTCGACATTGGTGTTGAACTCAAGGCCCATCACCTCAACTTCGTCGATATTCGAAACGACGCGGAGCAGGCCGAACGGTCCAACGAAGAATTCGAAGAACTGCATATCGTCGATTTCGGTATAATAACCGGCCAGATCGAAGGTCCACGGTCCCGATGATCCACGAATACCGAGCTCAAAGGCGCTTGACCGCTCCCGGTTGAACTGATCCTGGATCAGGATGTTCGTGCCGAGGAACTGGTTGAAGTTCTGGTCGACGATTGCCGCCGAACCCTGGTTGTTGAAACCGCCAGACTTAAATCCAATGCCCCAGGTCGCATAGACATTGATGTCGTCGGTCAACCCATAGTTGAGGCTGAGCCGCGGCTGGATCTGATCGAAGCTCGCGTCCTGCGGCTGGATCGGTCCGAATGCCTGGCCCGGGTTGATCGGCCCACCAGTAATCGGATCGAGAACATTTGGCACCAGATTATTGACGCTGCGTTCTTCGACATCATAGCGGACAGCGGCGCCAAGCGTCAGGCGGCTGGTGACTTCTGCTTCGACCGAGCCGAATGCCGCAAACACATCGGTCGAGAAATCATCATGGAAAAGCTGTGAAGTTGGGTTTGCTGTTCCCGGTGCATTGTAAAGCTCACGAATGATGCCTTGGCCAAGGTCTGCGCCAAGGCTGACGCCAACCTGTCTATCAATATGCAGATAATAGGCGCCGAGCTGCCAATCGATCGGACCGTCGGTCGAGGAGAGGCGAATTTCAACGCTGATATCTTCCTGATCACGGATTTGATATTGCGTCCCGTCACAGGTCGTCGGGGAATAGGGCCCAAAGGTAGAGCCCGTTGCCGGTGCGAAGATAAATGGCACTGGCGTCGCGCCGATAAAGCCCGGCTGGTTCACCGGAAATCCGGTCAGCGCAGCGGTGCTTGCAAAACAGGCATTGGAAGCATCAGTTGATGTCTGGCTGATGATATTGGGCAAAGCGAATGCTGCCGAGATGTATCGCGCAAAATCAGCAGATGTGCCATCGGCGGTGAGCGCGTTTTCGATATTCGAATAGAGCGCCCAGGCCGTGAGCTGCACATTGCCGAAATCATGCTCAAGCTTGATCGATGCTTCGAGCGTATCCTGCGAGTTGGTTGGCCGGATATTGCTGTAATAGCGGAACTCGTGGTCATCCACATCTTCAAAGAAGGCGGGATTAGCACCGGCAAAGTTAGGCAGATGGAAGGCGGCATTAAAGTTGATCGATGCGCCGCGAAGCTCACCATAGCGGACCTTGAAATCAAGCTCAGTATCCGGGCCGAGATCAGCCATTAGGCGAGCATTGACGTTCCAGACTTCCTGATCGTCAACGACATTGCTGTTGTTGAGGAAGAGGTTCTCATAAAAGCCATCAGTGGAGCGATAATCGCCTGACAGGACAAAGCCAATATTGTCCGTCAGCGGCCCGGCGATATAGCCGTTGAGCTCCCAAGTGTTTTCGCTGCCATAGCTGCCACGCACACTGCCTTCGAGGACATCGGACGGCTCGACAGTCGTGATAACAATCGCCCCGGCCGCAGCGTTACGACCATAAAGAGCGCCCTGCGGACCTTTGAGTATTTCAACCTGACGCAGCGTACCCTGATCCTGGTTCAGCGCGGCGGTATTGGTCCGCAAGATACCATCGACGACAAGTGCGACTGAGCTTTCCGCATCGCGGGTCCCGTTGATGCCACGAATGTTGATCTGGCTATCGCCAGCCTCGGCCGTGTTGGTCACGATAGTGACGCCCGGCGTCAGGCCGATGAAATCCTCAGCACGACGAATATTGTTCGTCTGCAACAATTCCTCGGTGAAAACCGTGATGGAAGCCGGCACATCGGCGAGCGTTTCATTCTGCCGACGAGCGGTAACGATGATCGGCGCGTTGCCGGCATCGAGCCCAGACGCCTGATCTTCGCTACTTGTCTGCGCTTGGGCAGAGGTCGCGATGGCCATGGTGGCCGTTGCGGCCAATAGCGTCGGTGCGATCCGATTGAACATGATTGTCTCCCTGTTTATTCTTTTAGACGAGGACGTTGGCGCCGCTCATATAGACATAGACTTCCTGGAACTTGTCGCCCCTGACACGCCAGAAATTGGTGTTGTAGAGCCGGGTCACTTCGCCATTTTCGTCGGTCAACACGGCTTCAAAGGAGGCCGCGATCCGGCCGTTTTTCTCATCGACGGTGCAGACAAAATCCTGATGGACGATGGTTTCGAAGCTACCGAAAAAGGTCTCGAACATCTCCTGGATGCCCGCTTTACCCTCATGGATGGTGTGATCGGTCTGGATGGTGAAGAGCGCGGTATCGTGGAAGCAGGCCAGCGTCGCTTCCATATTCTTCGCATCGACATTGCCAAAATAGGTCTTCGTCGCCAGCTCGATCAGGCCGTCCCGGTCCAGTGTGCTTGGATATTGCATGTGTCAGACTTTCCTCTTTCTGGCCTATTTCAGCAGATTGTCGCCGCTCATATAGACGTACACAGTCTGGAACTTGTCGCCTTCCAGGTAGAAGCGATTGCAGTTTTGGTAGACGAGCTCCTCGCCGAGCTCATTGGGTTCGATCTCGACCGTGAACTGGGAGCAGACCGAATTGCTTTCGGGGTCTGCGCTATGGACGAAATTGCCATGCCAGATCCGACCATTGGTGGAGAACAGCCCTTCGAACATGGTCCGGATGGCATCGATCCCGTCATGCTTGGTGTCCGATGTCATCTCATGAAGCACGGCATCGGCGTGGAAACAGTCGAGCACCTGATCGAGGCGCTTATTGTCGACACCATCGAAATACCGCTTGGTGACGATATCGATATAATATGGATAGGGATTGCTCATCCGGCGATCTCCGCATCTTTGGGAACTTCGGGGGTTGGAAAGGCTTTCTTGCTGTGCGTCATGCCCAGCTCGACGAATGTCTCGAGCATTTTGTATGCGATCACGCCCGGATTGATCACCGGGATAGGCAGTTGGCTATCGAGATGTGCCGCCGATTGATGCATCGTCGTTGAGCCGAGCACGATCACATCGGCGCCATCTTCCTCGATACAGCGATTGGCCGCTTCTTCGAGCTTGCCGAAGATCACCTCTTCCTTGCCAGCGAGCAGCTCGGTGACATCGGGGCGCGTATCGATAGACCGCATCGATGCCAGACGTTTCTCCAAGCCATATTCGGTGATCGTCTTTTCGTAGAGCGGGAACCATTCATCCCACATCGTCAGGATCGAGAATTTCTTGCCCATCATGCAAGCCGCGTAGAAGGCGCTTTCACCAGGGCCAGCCACGGGAATTGAAAGGCGCGAACGCAATGCGCGCAATCCGGAATCGCTAACCGTATCAATCAGCACACCGTCAAAGCCATCTTCCTCAGCTGAGATCCCAGCCTGGAACACCGTCCAGTCCATTAGCAACATGTCATGATAGCTATCGCCGAGCGCCGCACCCCAGGAGACGGCCTCGAACACCGGCTCAAAACCGTCACGGACCATCGGAGGCGGCAATTGCTCGGCGCGGTTCGCTATGCCCGCTTCGTCCATCGGTATCGGTACAATGACCTTTATCCGGTGCATGCCACTCCCCTTTGGTCCCGCTTGGCCCTATGATTGGATATGCTCTAGGCGCGACAGGGCGTTTTGTATACAATTTTTGCAAAAAGGGAAATAGGCTATTGATGTCAACCGCAGCCGATAAAGCATATTCCGGTATCCGGGCGCTCATTCTCGATGGCACATTGGCCGCTGGGGAGCAGTTGAAGGAAGAGGAGCTCGCCGACCGGATCGGTGTGTCCCGCACGCCTATCCGTGATGCATTGCGGCGATTGGAAGCCGAGTTTTTCGTTACGCGCAGCGATAGCCAGCGGAGCTTTGTTGCAGACCAATCGGTTGAGGATATCGACGAAATCTTCACATTGCGGGCAATGCTGGAAGGCCATGTCGCGGCGCGCGCGGCCACTGTGGGCGGTCCGGGACTGGCAGCAAAACTCAGGAAAATCGTCGATAGCGCCGGAGATCCCAGCGATGTCGATGCCTTTCTCGATCACAATGCCGATTTCCACGCCGAGGTACTGGCCGGCGCCGGTTCAGAGCGTCTGGCGACCATGCTGGCGCGCCTCGTCAGCCAGCCGATCGTTCACCGAACAGCTCGCAATTATGATGCGGGCCAGTTTGAACGCAGCCTGGCCGAGCATCGCGAGCTTGTCGACGCGATCGATCGGGGTGATGCGGAATGGGCCCGGTCCGTCATGACCAGCCATATCCGGCGCGCATTTCATGTATTCGAAGCGGCCACTCAATCGCTCAGCCGTGAGAAATAGGCTTCGGCTTCATCGACCGTAAGCAAATCGGCATATTTGGCCTGCAAGTCGAAGATATTCGCATCATGGACGCCCTGATCCCGATCTCCACAGGCGTCGGGAACGACCAGCGGGATGAACCCATGCTGTAGCGCATCGAGCGCCGAAGCTCGCACGCACCCGGATGTCGAAAGTCCGGTAACAACGCAGCAATCTGCGCCAATCTCTCGCAATGCATCGGCAAGGCCAGTATCAAAGAACGCGCTGGGGTATTGCTTGGTGACGATGTGTTCACCGGGCTCTGGCTGCAGGCTGGGCGGGAAAGCGCCGAGCGGACTGCCCCGATCGAATACCGTCAGCGCGCCGATCTTGCGATAGAAATGACCGCCATCGGCCCCGCCGGGTTCGTATTCGACATTGGTCCAGATGACAGGAACGCCTGCTGTTCGCGCCGCAGCGACGAGCCGTTCATTGACGGAGAGCTCCTTTTCAACGCCTGCGTAAAGCGGTGAATCCGGCTCAAGATAGGCCATGACAAAATCGATAACGAGCAGGACAGGAGTGGCCCCGAAGCCCAGGCTCTTATTGAACCCGGCATTCGAATAGTCTTCATCCAAACGGCTCATAACGCTAGATTATTCCTCGATCTTCAAGGTCAACGCGCGTGGCAGAGTCCATGCCGAGCAGCTCGCCATAGATCTGCTCATTATGCTCGCCCAGTTCCGGCCCGACCCATTCTATCTTCCCCGGGGTTTCGGAAAGTTTGGGCGCAACATTCTGCATGACGAAGTTCTCATGCTCGGGATGATCAAGTTCGACCAGGGCATTACGCGCCTGGAACTGCGGGTCCTCGAGCATCTCGGGCGCGCGATACATATTCCCAGCCGGGACGCCATGCTCTTCGCACAAATCGAGCACCTCGTTGCTGGTCCGTTGCTGGGTCCACTCGCCGATCATGATGTCGAGCTCTTCCTGCCGCTCGCCGCGCGCCATATGGCTGTTGTAGCGCGGGTCATCGCCCAATTCGGGCACGCCCATCATTGCCGCCATGCGCGTCCATACGCTATTCTGATTGCCAGCCACCAACACGCTGCCATCCTTGGTCGGATAGACATTGGACGGCGCAATCTTGGGCAGGATTGAACCGGTCCGTTCGCGGATATGATTGGCCACAGTATATTCCGTCACCGTCGATTCCATCATCGCCAGCACCGCCTCGTAAATCGCCGAATCGACAACCTGACCTTGGCCCGTATTATGGCGATGGTTGAGGGCCATAAGCGCGCCCAGACAGGCATAAGTAGCCGCCAGCGAATCGCCGATCGAAATTCCTGCCCGGCTCGGTGGTCGATCAGGCTCACCGGCAATGTAGCGCATTCCGCCCATCGCCTCACCAATACCGCCATAACCGGCGCGGCTCGCATAAGGGCCGGTTTGCCCATAGCCCGATACCCGGATCATGATCAGCGCCTCGTTAATTGCATGCAGCTCATCCCAGCCGAGATTCCATTTCTCCAATGTGCCGGGACGGAAATTCTCAAGCAGGAAATCGCTCTTTGCCGCCAGATTCCGGACGATATCCTGGCCTTCTTTCTCGCGCAGGTTGAGCGTTATCGACTTCTTGTTGCGTGCCACTACCGAAAACCAGAGCGGGATACCCTGACCCCAGGCACGCATCGCATCGCCGACTTTGGGGGGTTCGATCTTGATCACTTCGGCGCCATGGTCGGCCATCAGTTGCCCGCAAAAAGGACCGGCAATAAGCTGGCCCATTTCGATCAGTCTCAGACCATCCAATGCCCCTTGCGCCATGACCTCAATCTCCCACTGCAATGATGCGGCTATACAAGCCGATACCAGCTTTGTATACAAAACCAATGTCCAAAACAGTCAGCCTGGTGGAAGTTGGCCCGCGCGACGGTCTTCAGAACGAGCCCGAGATCATCTCGTCGGCGGACAAGATCGCGCTGATTGAAAAAATGTACGCTGCCGGGTTGCGGCGCTTCGAAGTCGCGAGCTTCGTTCACCCTAAGCGCGTGCCGCAAATGGCAGATGCCGAAGCAGTGATCGCCGGACTGCCGAACCAAGAGGATGCCAGTTACATCGGCCTGTGCCTCAATAAGCGGGGTGTACTTCGAGCACTCGCAACGCGCGAAAACGGGCAACGCGGTGTGGATGAAGTGGGATGCGTTGTCGTTGCTAGTGACACGTTCGGACAGAAGAATCAGGGCCAGACGATCGACGAAGGCATTACCGAGAGCCAGGAGATGATCCGCTTTGCCAAAGCCGAAGGCATGATCGGTCAGGTTACGATCTCGGCCGCCTTTGGTTGCCCGTTCGAAGGCGATGTACCCGTGCAACGCGTGATCGATATTGCCAAAGCGATGGTTGACGCTGAACCGACCGAGATTGCGATTGCCGACACGATCGGCGTCGGTGTGCCCCAGCAGATGCATGATATCGTCGGTGCCTTGCGCGAGATCGTGCCCGTGGAGATTCCGCTGCGCGCGCATCTTCACGATACGCGCAATACCGGGATCGCCAATGCCTGGGCGGCGGTCGAAGCGGGTGTAGAGACCTTAGACAGTTCGCTCGGCGGATTGGGCGGTTGTCCCTTTGCGCCCAATGCGACCGGCAATATCGCCACGGAAGATCTGGTTTATCTGCTGGACAAGTCCGGCGTGACGCATGGCGTTGATCTGGATCGTGCCATTGAATGTAACCACTGGTTTGCCACGATAATGGGTCGGGAGCTTCCCTCGCTCGTTGCGCGGGCGGCATGATAGAAATGATGAGGGGAAATCCTGCATGAGTTATCGTTTGGGCTGCGATGTCGGCGGCACATTTACCGATTTGCTGATCATCGACGAAGCCAGCGGACGCGCGGTTCGTGACAAGCTCCCATCGACCCCGCACGATCCGTCGGAAGCTGTAGTTGCCGGAGCCAAGGGCCTGTGCGAACGCGAAGGTATCGACCCCGCCTCCCTCTCGCTGTTCCTGCACGGTACGACGGTCGCCACCAACGCCGTGCTCGAAGGCAAGATTGCCCGCGTCGGCCTGGTTGTTACCGAAGGCTATCGCCATATCCTGCAAATCGCGCGCAGCCTTGTCCCAGGCGGCCTCGCTGCATGGATCCAATGGCCAAAACCCCAGCCCATGGCGGCGCTCGAATGCACGATCGAAGTCCCCGAACGCATTGGTGCCGATGGCTCAGTGGTGCGCGAGATCGATGAATCGGCCCTGCGCCAGAATCTCGAACAGCTAAAAGCCGATGAAGATGTCGAAGCGCTCACCATCTGCCTGATGAATTCCTATGTGAATGACGCCCATGAGCGCCGTGTCGCCGAAATCTGCGCCGAAGTCTTCCCCGACCTGCCAGTGTCGATCTCCGCCGACATCCTGCCCGAGATGCAGGAATATGAGCGCGCGCTGACGACCGTCGCGAACAGCGCCGTGCGCCCAACCGTCGCGCGCTATGTCGGTAATCTCAAAACCGAGCTGGATGCCTGGGGATCGAGCGCGAAGCTCAGCCTCTTGCGCTCGGACGGTGGACTGATGTCAGCCGAAAAGAGCAGCGCCGCCCCGGTGAACCTGTTGATGTCCGGCCCGGCAGGCGGCGTGGCCGGCGCGGTCTGGGTCGCCAAAAATGCCGCGATCGAAAATGTCCTCACCCTCGATATGGGGGGCACTTCAACCGATGTCGCACTGATCGAAGACGGTCAGGCCCGGCTCCAACGCGAGACATCGGTTGGCGATCTCAATGTGCGCGCTTCATCGATCGACGTGAAGACGGTTGGCGCGGGCGGCGGATCGATTGCCTTTGTGCCGGAGCTGACCGGTGCATTGCGCGTGGGACCGGAAAGTGCCGGTGCTGTCCCGGGCCCCGTGGCCTATGGCAAGGGCGGCGAAGCACCGACGGTGACCGATGCCAATGTGGTTCTCGGCTATCTCCCCGAAGCGCTGCTCGGTGGTAGCTTCCAGCTGGATCGCGATGGCGCGAAGGCAGCCGTCCAGACGATCGCCGATGCGCTTGGCATCGGGCTGATGGAGGCGGCGGCCGGAATCATCGATATCGTCAATGAGAATATGTTTGGCGCCTTGCGGCTCGTTTCGGTGCAGCAGGGCTATGACCCGCGCGATTTTGCGCTGATGGGCTTTGGCGGCGCAGGCCCGCTCCACGCCAATGCGATGGGTAAGCTGATGGGCAGCTGGCCAGTGGTCATTCCACCCTCTCCCGGCGTTCTGTGCGCCTATGGCGATGCGACGACACGCCAGCGGGTGGAAACGCAGCGCAGCTTCAATACGCTGGCCAAGAATACGACCGACGAAGAGCTCAAGGCCCTGCTCGACGAACTGGGCGGCGAAGTCCGCGACGAGTTGATCGCCGAGGATGTCGATCCTGCTGATGTCGAGCTGCGCTATGAAGTGGATCTCCGCTATTCCGGCCAGGCCTTTGAGATTCCGCTGTCGCTCGATCCGGCCGATTTCGCGATCTCGGCGCTGACGGATGAGTTCGACGCCGAGCATGAGCGATTATTCACCTTCAACCTCTCGCTGCCGCATGAGCTTGTGAATATCCGGGCTGTGGCCTTGGGCAAGGCGGCCAATGTATCGGCCGAAACGATTGACGGCGGCGATGGCGATCCTTCGCAGGCGAAGCTGCGCGATCACGAGCTTTATATGGATGGCGAAATGCGGCCGGCGGTGATCTACGACCGGGCGAAGCTGGAGGCCGGCGACGTCATTCCGGGGCCAGCGGTTGTTATCGAAATGGATTCAACCACGCTGATCCACCTCAATCATGAAGCCCGGGTCGATGACCATGGCAATCTTCTGATCAACCCGGCTTAGGAGCGCGACCATGCCAGCACAGATTATCGAAACGAATGACGCGCCGTTCGAAGCGGTCGATGTCGATCCGGTGACCCTCGATATTATCGAGAATGCGCTGCGAAATGCGCGCATCGAAATGGATGCCACTCTGGTGCGCACCGCCATGTCCCCGGGAATCCGCGAACAGGGCGATGCCTTTCCGCTGATCGCCGACCGGTCCGGCAAGATGGTCGTTGGCCAGTTCGGCAGCTTTATCGATGGATTTCTAAAGGGTTATAATGACGAGATCGAGGATGGAGACATGATCTTCCTCTCCGATCCCTATAGCTGCGACGGCGCGGTCAGCCATAATAATGACTGGCTCGTCCTGCTGCCGGTCTTCCGCAATGGCAGGCTTGTCGCCTGGACGGCGATGTTCGGTCACCAGTCCGATATTGGCGGCAAGGTCGCCGGATCGATCCCGATCGACAGCCGCAGCGTATTTGAGGAAGGCGTCCGGATCCCGCCGGTGAAAATCTATCGGAAGGGCGAATATAATGAGGATCTCGTCAAGCTGGTGCTCCACCAGAGCCGCAAGCCCGATTGGTGTGCGGCCGATTTGAACGCATTGATCGCATCCTGCCGCGTCGCCGCACGCCGGGTCGATGAAATGTGCGCGCGATTTGGCGAAGATGTCTTTGCCTCGGCCACCGATCGCCTGTTGGAGCGCAACCATCGCGCGATGAAAGCCCTGATCGAGCAATCTGTCGGCGTCGAACCGGTAAGCTTCACCGACTATCTGTGCGACGATGGGGTCGGCAATGGACCCTATAAAATCAACTGCACCATGTGGCGCGAGGGCGAGAAGGTCATTCTCGATTTCGAGGGCACTGATCCGCAGGCACCGAGCTCGATCAACTTCCTGCTCAATGAGAATATGTTCAAGATGTTCTTCGGCATCTACATGATCATGGTCTTCGATCCGCAGATCCTGTTCAATGACGGCTTTTACGACCTGGTCGAAGTCCGCATCCCCGAAGGATCATTGTTGAAGCCACAATATCCAGCGGCGCTTGCCGGGCGAACCCATGCGCTGGGTCGTATCTTCGATATCCTCGGCGGATTGCTGGGCCAGCGCGCACCGGAATTTCTCTGCGCCGCCGGCTTCTCGTCCAGCCCGCATCTCATGTATTCGGGTTTCGACAAAAGCGGCGAATGGTTCCAGCTGTTCCAGATTGGATTTGGCGGCATTCCGGGCAAACCCTTTGGCGATGGACCGGACGGCCATTCGCTCTGGCCGGGTTTCACGAATATTCCGAACGAGTTTCTCGAGCGCTATTTCCCGATGCGGATCGAACGCTATGAAGCGCTCGCCGATACCGGTGGTGCCGGCCAGCATCGCGGCGGCAACGGCATCCATATGACATACCGCTTCCTCGAACCCGGCATCATCGCCATTCATGACGATCGCTGGTTCACCTATCCCTGGGGCGTAAATGGCGGCGAACCCGGCAGCCGGGCCCGCAAGGTTCTTGAGCGTGCGGACGGCACGACCGAGATTGTCGGCAATAAGCAGGATGGGATCGAAATCTGCGAAGGCGATCTGCTGCACTTCATCACCTGGGGCGGCGGTGGTTGGGGCGATCCGCTGGAACGCGACCCCGAACTGGTTGGGCTCGAAATTCGCCAGGGCCTTGTGACGGTCAATGGCGCGCGCGAATATGGAGTCATCGCCGACGAAAAGGGCGTGATCGATGCCAGCGGAACGGCGAAGATGCGCGAAGAAATACGCGCCGCCCGCAGTGACAGCGAAAGCCCGTTCAATACAGGCCCCGATATCGAAACATTGCGCGAGCGGTGTGAAGACGAAACGGGCCTCCCTCCGCCCAAACAGCCGGTATGGGATCACCATTTGACAGCCGAGGCCGCCGAATAGAGTCCATCAGCCCGACGTCCAGTGCGGATATTATTGAACGGCAACGTACATTTTCAGTTGCTGTTCGAAATCTATCATGACAGAGTCCCGATGCGCTGATCGGTAGGCGCTCGGATGGCTATGCTGTGAGACGGATTCTCTATCATTTGAAGCTGTTGCCTCTCGCCTTAGGGCTGGCGGCCTGCGCGGACTTTTCTCCGCCCGAGGCGCTACCGGCACCGGTTGCAGAGCTGCCAGCCGATTATGATGGCAACACAGACGCCGCCGAGCGCCAGTCACTGCAATGGTGGCATGGTTTCAATGACCCGACACTCAACCGGCTCGTCGACCAGGCGCTGATTGCCAATCTCGATATCGCGGAAGCCGCTGCACGGGTTGAAGAAGCGCGGGCCCAGGCCCGGATCGCAGGGGCCGACAGGCTCCCCACGCTCAACGCAACGGCCGGCGGCACCTACTCCGATTCGCCGCTTGCCGGTACCAGTTTCGGGGCATTCGGAGGCGGCGCGAGCCGGCTGACCAATGAAACTTACAATACGGGATTGAATTTTGCCTATGAGCTCGATTTCTGGGGTCGGGCGCTGAATGATGCGCGCGCCGCTCGCGCTGATCTCTATGCCGCCGAGGCCGATTTGCGGTCCGCGCGGCTCGGGGCCCTTGCCGAAACCATTTCGACCTATTTCGAAGTCGTCGATCTGCGCGCCCAGATCGCGCTCACGGTTGCGACCATCGATATCCTGCAAGACCGTGTGGACAATACTGAGCGCCGCTATGATCGCGGCCTTGCCTCTTCGTTCGAACTGTATCAGCTGCGCCAGGATTATCGGAATACACAGGCTTCGCTTCCCCAGCGCGAGAGCCAGCTGACCAATGCCGAGGGCCGTTTGTCGGTTTTGCTCGGCCGCCATGCCGGCACGGTGCGCGAAGAAATGGGCGGTCAGCTCACCCCGCAACTGGTATTCGAACCGGTCCCGACGGGCCTCCCGGCGGAGCTTCTCGCACAGCGTCCGGATGTGGCCGCGGCCGGACAGCGATTTGAAGCCGCGCGCTTTCGCATCGGCGCGCGCCGCGCGGACATGTTCCCCTCGCTGTCACTGTCAGGAACCCTGGGCACCCAAGGCGGCAATGTATCGGGCGCATTCGACATTCTCGACAATTGGGTGCTCAATCTCGGCGCCAGCCTGACAGCGCCGCTGTTTCAGGGCGGCAGGATCCGCGCCAATATCGATGTGGCCGAAGCGCGTTATGCCCAGCAAACCGCCGCCTATGCACGCACGGTATTGAACGCCTATCGCGAGGTCATTGCGGCGATCGAGGATTATGAGGAGCAACGCCAGCGCTATGCGCTCTTCTTCTCACAGCTCGAAGAGGCTGAAGCATCGGCGAACCTCCAATCGGAGCGCTATTCGGCCGGCGTCTCGGCCTTTACCGACTATCTCGATGCATTGCGCACGGTGTACCAGGTGCGCTCCTCGCTATCGGCCGCAGGACGCGACGTCGCCCTGGCGCGGCTCGCCGTCTATCGCGGCATTGGCGGTGGCTGGACCGAAAGCGACTATAGTCCCGAGGTTCCGCTGGTCGAAACGCAATCCGATGGGGGCAATGATGATTAAAGCGGAGGCAAATACGTGACCCGGAATCGCCTGATCGCACTGGCAATCATTGGCGGGGCACTGGCCCTGGCCGCCCTGCTGATCGTCCTGCGCAGCTCGCCAGACGAACGCCCGCCTGACCAAAGCGCACCACTGGTGCAGACTGTCGCCGCAGAGATCCGCTCCGGCCGGTTGAATGTGGCTGGATCGGGTACGGTTCGGGCGCGCGAAGAGCTGGTGTTGGCGGCCGAGGTCCCCGGCAAGCTTGTCTATGTCAGTCCGAACCTCATTGAAGGCCGCGCGGTGCGGCGCGGTGAGGTGCTCTTCCGGATCGATCCTACAGATTTTCGCAACCAAGTGGCGACGGCTCGCGCCGATGTGGCCCAACAGGGTGTCGCCGTGCTCGAAGCCGAAGAGGAAGCCGATCTCGCTCGGCGCGAATATGATCGGTTCCGCGAACGCGAAGCGCGGCGGGCTGCCAATCCCTTTGCCGGTGTCGATGCCGATGATTTTGCCGCACAATTTGTACCGCCCAGCCAGTTGCGCGCGGAAGGCGCGCCACCCGCAGCCGCCCCGGATGCCGATGAAGAACCGGCCAGCCTGACCTTGCGCCTGCCCCAGCTTCAAGCCGCCCAGGCAGCTTTGCAGCGCGCCCAGGCGCAGCTCGGTGACGCGCAGCTGGCGCTTGGCAGAACCGTGGTCCGGGCGCCTTTCTCGGGCCTTGTCCGATCGGAGAATGCCGCGCAGGGCAGCTATGTCTCGCCCGGCCAATCGCTTGCGGAGATAGTCGCGTCCGGCACATTCGATGTCGTCGTTCCGCTGACCCAGAGAGAAGCGGCGCTGATCCCCAATCTCTGGCAATCGGGTGGTGAGCGGATCGAGGCATCCGTCTATTCCGAATATGGCGGCCAACGCTATCGCTGGCAGGCCTATGTCGATCGCGCGGATCCTGTGCTCAATCCGGAAACCCGGACGATCGATGTCTTCCTGCGGGTTCCGAACCCCATGCAGCGCGGTCGGCTTGCCGCCGAACAGCGCGATGGAGAAGATGGCGTATCAGATGCAGGCGCGGCAACCGGACCGCCCTTGCTCGTCGGCAGCTTTGTCCAGGTCGATATCGATGGCCTGGCGCTGTCCCGATACGCTGCAATCCCGATCGCCGCGCTGCGCGCCGGAAACCAGGTGTGGCTGGCGCGGGAGGGGCGGCTGCGCATCGTGTCGGTTGATGTGATCCAGCGAACCGATACGCAAGTGTTTGTGCGTGCTGAACCGCTTGGCTCGGACCCGCAAATCGTTGTGGGTGACATCGGTGTAGCGACCGACGGGATGAGCATCCGGACCGCTGACGACGTCACTGCGGACGAAGAAGACAGCGAGGCCGCAGCCGCCGAATGAGCCGCTACGCGCCTCCCGGATCGACCCATGTCGATAACACGCAAGGCGGCGGCGCGGTCGGCTATATGGCGCGCAATGGCGTGGCTGCGAACCTGTTGGCCATATTCCTCTTGATCGCCGGCGTGATGGCCTATGGGTCGATCGTCCAGGAAGTCTTCCCCGAAAGCAGCCTCGACACCGTCTCGGTGAGCGTCATCTATCCCGGCGCAACGCCGGAAGAAGTCGAAGAATCGATCGTCCAGAAGATCGAAGAAGCGGTCGAGAGCGTCGAAGGCGTCAAGGAAGTCTCCTCAACCGCGGCCGAAGGTGTCGGCACGGTACGGGTCGAGCTTGAGCTTGGGACAAACGTCGCCCGCGCGCTCGATGACATCAAGAGCGAGGTCGACCAGATCCAGACCTTCCCGGCGGATGCGGAAGAACCCGATGTCCGCGAACTGACAACCCGGCAAAGCGTGATGCAGATCGCGCTCTATGGCGATGTCAGCGAAAATGCGCTGAAACGTCTGGCCTATCAGCTCGAAGACCAGATCGCGGCGCTCAGCGAAGTATCCTATGTCGAAACGAGCAGCGTGCGCGACTATGAGGTCTCGATCGAAGTCCCGCAGGAAAGCCTGCGCGCCTATGGCCTGTCACTGACGGACATATCGCGTACCGTCGCCGCCAGCAGCCTCGACAGCCCGGCGGGCTCAATCGATACGGCCTCCGAAGAAGTCCGAATCCGGACCATCGGCCAGAATTATGGCCAGTCCGACTTTGAAGAGATTGTCCTCATCAGCCGGTCCGACGGGACGACCATCCGGCTCGGCGATGTAGCGCGCGTGGTCGACGCTTTTGAAGACAATGATCTGAGCGCCTTTTACAACGGCACCCCGGTCGCCTTTGTCGAAGTATTCCGGACCAGCGACGAGCGTGTTCTCGATATTGCCCGCCAAGTCGAAACCTATCTGGCGGAAGAGTTCGCGCCCACCCTCCCGGAAAACATCTCCTATGCGATCTGGGACGATGATTCCGAGATCTTTGAGGATCGGCTGAGCTTGCTCCTTAAAAATGCCGGGATTGGCCTCGTACTGGTCCTTGCCGCGCTAACCTTGTTCCTCAATATTCGTCTCGCCATGTGGGTCGCCTTTGGCATCAGCGTTACCTTTGTCGGCGCGATAGCTGTCCTCGATCTCGTTGGCTCCAGCATCAACATGTTCTCGCTGTTCGGCTTCATCCTCGCGCTCGGGCTGGTGGTCGATGACGCCATTGTGGTGGGGGAGAATATCTATGCCGAGCGCGAGCGCGGACGGCGGGGCCTGTCTGCTTCAATACTCGGAGCGCGCCGCGTAACGGTGCCGGTGATCTTCGCAGTTTTGACAACCATCGCCGCCTTCTCGCCGCTCTTCGCGATCGGCGGCGTATTCGGCAAAATCCTGTTCGATGTGCCACTGGTTATCGTGACCGTCCTCGCCCTGTCGTTGGTCGAGTGTTTACTCGTTCTGCCCAATCATCTCAGCCATTTGCCGCCGCCCGATCATGTGTCGAAATCGCGCGTCACGCTGTTCTTCGATCGGCTGCAAAAGGGCGTTGATGTGCGTTTCCAGCAGTTTGTGGATGGACCGCTCGACAAGGCGCTCAATTTCGCCGTCAATGCACCGAGCATCATTCTTGCTGGCGGCATCGCGCTGATCATCCTGTTCATGGCGCTCGTGCCAGCCGGCATATTGAAGGTGCAGTTTTTTCCTGATGTTGAGGGCGATATTGTCCGGGCAACATTGGAAATGCCCGCCGGGACGCCCGCTGAGCGCACGGCCGAAATCGCGCTGTTCATCGAAGATCGCGGGCGGGAGGCGATGGCCGAACTGCAAGGGTCCCAGCCCGAAGATTCACCGCAGCTCACTCAAGGAATCTATCGGACAATCGGGCAGACTTCGACTCGCGGCGGCCCGGAAGGTGGCTCCACCAACAGCGGCGCAAATCGCGCAGGTGTGCAGTTTTCTTTGCTTCCGGGCGATGAACGCAATGTATCAGCTGCAACGTTCGAAGAGATGTGGCGCGATGCGGTCGGCCCAATACCCGAAGCGCGATCACTGGTTTTTGCCTCCGACCTGTTTTCTGCCGGAGCGCCCGTCAGCGTCGAACTTTCTCACCCCGATGCGATCACATTAACGCGCATATCGGAAGATCTGATGCGTGAGCTGAGTCGCTTCCAGGGCGTGTTTGATATTGAGACCGATCAGGATGCCGGGCTCCAGGAAATCCAGCTGCGGCTGAAACCGGCCGCCAGGACATTGGGCGTAACGCTTCAAGATGTCGCCGGTCAGGTCCGTGCCGCATTTTTCGGCGATGAAGCGGTGCGCGTGCAGCGCGGGCGGGAAGATGTACGCGTCTATATCCGCCTCCCCGAAGAGGAACGAAACTCGATCGTCGATGTCGAGCGCTTCCGGGTCCGGGTGCCCGGCGGAGAAGTGGCGCTCAGCGAAATTGCCGATGTAACCTTCGGGGAATCGCCCTCGGTCATCTCGCGCCTCGATGGACGCCGTGTCGTCACCGTGAGCGCCAATGTAGACACATCTGTCGTTACGGGTCAGGAAATCAGCCAGCAGCTTGAACGGGAAACATTGCCGAACCTGCGGCGCGATCATCCGCAGCTCCTCTATGATTTCGGTGGAGAGCAGGCAGAGCAGGCTGACAGTTTCGGCGATCTCGGCATGGCTTTCCTGATCGCCGTGTTGATGATCTACATCCTGCTTGCTGTGCCGTTCAAATCCTATGTCCAGCCGCTGATCATCATTGCCGCGATCCCCTTTGGAATAATCGGTGCGATAATCGGCCATTTGGTTCTCGGCCTGTCGCTCGGTATTTTGAGCATGTTCGGAATAATCGGACTCTCTGGCGTGATCGTGAACGGATCGCTGATCCTGATCGACTTTATCAACGAAAGGCTCGACGAAGGGGACGAGATCAAGACCGCGATCATAACGGCGGCCAAGGCACGTTTCCGCCCGATTGCCCTTACCTCCGTCACAACCTTTTTGGGCGTTGCGCCGATAACGTTCGAAACGAGCCTGCAAGCCCAATTCCTGATCCCGATGTCGGCAAGCCTCGGCTTCGGTGTTCTGTTCGGAACGGTGCTGCTGATGTTGCTGATCCCGGCCCTGGCGATGCTGCAATATCGTGCCAGCGCACGAATCCGGCGAATGCTTGGCCGCTCAGAGGAGCCGCAACCTGCCACAGGCTAGGCGCTACGCACTGTCCGTGCCATAATCAGACCAGGGAAAAGGGGATGAGGGGCAGATGCTTAAGAAGATAATCGTCGCACTCGTGGTGATCGCTGTCCTCGGCGGCATTGCGTGGGTCAATCGTGCGAACATCGCGCTATTCTATGTGGCCAATTTCACCCATCGGGAGGTGGCGGAAAATCGTCCCATCGAATGGCAGACTGGCCCCGACGAAGCCGCGCTGGCGCCCAATGAACGCCCCCCCAATATCGTTTTCATCCTGGCTGACGATCTTGGCATCAATGACATCTCGACCTTTGGCGGCGGCGTCGCTGGCGGTCGGGTCCCAACGCCCAATATCGATCGCCTCGCCGCGCAGGGCATGATCTTCAATCAAGCCTATTCGGGTACGGCAACCTGTGCGCCGAGCCGCGCCATGCTGATGACAGGCCGCTACCCGTCGCGAACGGGATTCGAGTTCACGCCAACCCCTGACGGCATGACATCGGCAATCGGGCTGATATCGAGCACGATGGATAGCGGGCTACCCGATCCGCACGTGAATGATGACGCCCCTGAAGACAGCTTACCCTATGAAGAACAGGGTTTGCCGGGTTCTGAGGTGACGATCGCCGAACTGCTCCAGGATATTGACTATCACACTGTGCATATTGGCAAATGGCATCTCGGCCGCGCTGCCGAATTCGAACCCAATGCTCAGGGGTTTGACGAGAGCCTGTTGATGGCCAGCGGATTGTTCCTACCTGAAGATGATCCCAATGTCGTGAATGCGCAGCTCGATTTCGATCCGATCGACCAGTTTCTCTGGGCGCGGATGCAATTTGCCGCCTCGTTCAACAATGGCGAATGGTTCACGCCCGGCGGCTATCTGACCGATTGGTGGACGGATGAGGCAGTGGAAGTGATCCGCGCCAATCGCAACCGGCCTTTCTTCCTCTATCTCGCCCATTGGGGTGTCCACACGCCACTGCAGGCGACGCGCGAAGATTATGAAGCAGTTGGTGATATCGAGCCGCATCGCTTGCGCACCTATGCCGCCATGGTCCGCTCGCTCGATCGCAGTGTTGGCCGGATCATGGATGAGCTGGAAGCACAGGGACTGGCTGAAAACACGATCATCGTCTTTTCAAGCGATAACGGTGGCGCTGGCTATATCGGCCTGCCCGAAGTGAATGCGCCCTATCGCGGCTGGAAGCTGACATTCTTCGAAGGCGGGATCCGGGTGCCGATGTTCATCAGCTGGCCGGCCCGGATCGAACCCGGCACAATGAGCGAGACGCCGGTCGCCCATATTGACTTGCTGCCGACCCTGGCAGCGGCAGCGGGAGCCGAGCTGCCCAGTGATCGCGTGATCGATGGCCGCAATATGCTGGCAATCGCTGATGGAGAGGAGATATCGCGGCCTGACAACGCGATCTACTGGACAAGCGCCCATTATCGGGTGGTCCGCCAAGGCGATTGGAAGCTACAGGTGAGCGCGCGACCCGATCGGGCCTGGCTTTTCAATCTTGCAGAGGATCCGACCGAGCAAAGCAATCTTGCCGATCGCTATCCGGACCGTGTCGCGGCAATGCGATCATTGCTCGACACGCACCAGGAAGACAGCCGACCGCCCCTATACCCGCATCAATTTGAAGCGGCGGTTGCCGTGGATCGCACCCGCGCGGAAATGGTCGTTGACGGGGACGAGGTGATCTACTGGCCGAACTAGTCGCCAAAGCTGCCGGACAGCCGTTCATAGGCCTCGACAAATTCTTCCTTGAACTGCTGTACCACCTGGCCTGACGTCATCGGCTGGTTCATCAGCCCGACGCCCTGCCCGACCCAATAAGTCGCCAGATCCTTGGCGCCTTCATGACCGCCTTGGCTGAGCTTATCGATCTTCTTGAGCGCGGGTTCCGACACCATGGATTGCATCGGCATTGGGAGCGGCGCCGGCGCTTCTTCGGATTCCCAGGCATCCGTCCAGGGCGAACGCAACTGACGCGATGGTTTGCCGGTCCGCGAGCGCGAACGCACCGTATCGCGCGAGCTGGCCGCGAGCATCTTGTCCTTCACCACCGGATTGGTTTCGGCTTCTGCCGTGGTCAGCCATACCGAACCACACCAGGCGCCAGCCGCGCCCATTGCCATGGCGGCGGCCATCTGCTCACCGGTGGTGATCCCGCCAGCAGCCAGGATCGGCGTATCGGCACCCATTTCGCGCACCGCGCGGGCGACCTCTGGAATCAACACCATGGTTGATACATCGCCGCAATGGCCGCCTGCTTCGCCGCCGGCGACAACGAGAATATCGACGCCAGCTTCCACCTGCGCCACGGCATGTTCCTTGGCCCCGACCAGCGCCGCCACCGGCACATCACGTTGCTTGCCCATATCAAGCATCACCTGCGGCGGAACGCCCAGCGCATTGGCGACCAGTTTGATCGGATATTCAAAGCCGGCCTCAAGGCTTGTGCCGGCGCCCGCCTCGGTAAGGTTACGGGCGAAATTGCTTGAAATTCCGCGCGATTCAACAACACCTGCGCTGTCGATATCGTGATCGGCGAGCAGGTCATTGACGAAGTCTGTATGGGTGTCGGGAATCGATGCTGCGATCTTGCCGGGATCAACCTTTTCGCCCTTGCCTGCGAACTTGTTGGGAACGATCAGATCGAGGCCGTAGGGCTTTCCCCCGGCATGGCCATCGATCCAGTCCAGCTCTTCGCGCAATCGATCCGGGCCCAGTCCGACAGCGCCAAAAACGCCCATTCCGCCAGCCTGTGAAACCGCGGCTACGACGTCCCGACAATGCGAAAAGGCGAGCAATGGAAACTCGATGTCGAGCATCTTGCAGATTGGCGAGTTCATCATGGCATTCTCTCCTGTTTCGCGCACCATATCGAAGGCGAGCCGAGGCGCAAACCGCGATTGGCGGTGAAATTTCTGTCGCTGGATAGCCTATCTCGGTTGAAACCGAAGCCGGTTCGGCTAGGCTGATCTGATGATCAATGCGGTTGATATTGCAATTGTCGGAGCCGGGCATGGCGGAGCCCAGGTCGCGATCATGTTGCGTCAGCAGAAATTCGAAGGAACGATCGCACTGATCGGCGATGAGCCCGAATTTCCCTATGAGCGCCCGCCCTTGTCCAAGGAATATTTCGCTGGCGACAAGCCGTTCGAGCGGATCATGATCCGACCGGAGAAATTCTGGGCCGAGCGCGATGTTAAGATGATGCTGGGGCGCCATGTGTCGGCGATCGATGCGGATGCGCATCAGCTGCGCTTTTCCGATGGCGAGACGCTTGGTTATGGATCGTTGATCTGGGCCGGTGGCGGCACGCCGCGGATGCTGAACTGCCCTGGCCATGAGCTTGAGGGCATCCATGCCGTTCGGACCCGGGCCGATACCGATGCGATGATGGCGAAGCTTGATGGGATCGAGCGGGTGGCGATTATCGGTGGCGGCTATATCGGGCTTGAAGCGGCCGCCGTGCTGACCAAGCTGGGCAAATCGGTGGTCCTGCTCGAGGCATTGGATCGCGTGCTGGCTCGGGTGGCTGGTGCGGAACTGTCAGAATTTTACGAAGCCGAACATCGCGCCCATGGCGTGGACCTTAGGACGGGTGCTGTGGTTACGGCCATTAGTGGCGCGGACGGTAAAGCTAGCGGTGTCGTGCTCGACACCGGGGAAAATATTGCCGCGGATATGGTAATTGTCGGGATCGGGATCGAGCCGGCGGTGGCGCCGTTGATCACGGCCGGGGCCGAAGGCGAAGGCGGCGTGCTGGTCGATGCACAGTGCCGCACGACGCTGGCGGACATATACGCGATCGGGGATTGTGCCGTTCACCCCAACCCTTTTGCGGACGGCGACACTATCCGCCTGGAATCGGTGCAGAATGCCAATGATCAAGCGACCGTGGCGGCAAAGACGATCCTTGGCCAGGACGTCTCCTATGACGCGGTGCCCTGGTTCTGGTCCAACCAATATGATCTGAAACTCCAGACCGTCGGGCTGTCGATCGGCCATGACGAAACCATAGTGCGCGGCAATCCGGCCGACCGCAGTTTTTCGGTCATCTATCTCAAGGCCGGGCGGGTCATCGCACTCGACTGCGTCAATGCGACCAAGGATTATGTCCAGGGTCGCAAGCTGATTATCGGCCAATGTTCGCCAGACCCGGAGAAACTGGCCGATACTACTATCCTGTTGAAAGAGCTGGTCGACTAAGCCGGCCACTTAATGATCTAAGGGAGCAAGGAATTGAGCACGCCCAAGACCGGTCCATTGGCCGGATGCAAGATTGTCGAATTTGATGCGATTGGCCCGGTGCCGCTGGCCGGCATGATCCTTGCCGACCTCGGCGCTGATGTGATCCGCATCGGCCGTCCCGGTACCGAGGGCAAATACGGCCCCGGTGACAAGATCTTGCAGCGCGGGCGCCATCGCATCGCGCTCGACCTCAAAGACCCGGCCCAGCGCGATCAGGCACTCGACCTGATCGCCAATGCCGATGCGCTACTTGAGGGGACACGTCCCGGCGTGATGGAGCGACTTGGTCTGGGGCCCGATGATTGTTTCGCCCGCAATCCCAAGCTCGCCTATGGCCGGATGACCGGTTGGGGCCAGGAAGGACCGCTGTCGCAAAGCGCTGGCCATGACATCGATTATATCGCGATTACCGGCGCGCTCGGCGCGATGGGCCGCAAGGGTGAACCACCCTCCCCGCCGCTCAATCTGGTCGGCGATTATGGCGGCGGCACCATGTTCCTTGCGCTTGGCGTGCTCGCCGCGATCCTTTCTGCCAAATCAACCGGCCAAGGGCAGGTCGTCGACACAGCGATGACTGACGGCGCGTCCGTGCTGATGAGCATGTTCTACGCATTTCACGGCATCGGCATGTGGACCGAAGAGCGCGAAGCGAACCTGCTTGATGGCGGCACGCCTTTCTACCGCTGCTATGAGACCAAGGACGGCAAATATATGGCGGTTGGCGCGCTGGAACCGCAATTCTATGCGGTGCTGCTCGAAAAGCTGGAGATCGATCCGGCCGACTTTCCGCAGCATGATCGGAGCAACTGGCCCAATATGGTCCAGCGATTCACCGAGAGTTTTGCCAGCCGCACGCGCGACGAATGGGCGGAGCATTTCGAGGGCAGCGACGCCTGTGTTGCGCCGGTCCTCTCGATCGCCGAAGCCCCGTCGCATCGCCATAATGCGGCGCGGCAGACCTTTGCCGAACATGATGGCGCGATGCAGCCAATGCCGGCACCTCGTTTCTCCGAGACTCCGGCAGCCATCGGCGAAACGCGCGATCTTACCGTGGAAGAAGCACTCGCCCTCTGGTCTTGAGCGCGCCTTAGCCTTCGCGTTTAAACGTCAGCCCGGCCTTCGCTTCGAGCCGTTCGATCAGCGGCGCGGCCATGACGGCGGCTGGCGTATAGATTCCACCCGGCGCATCTGTGACATCACGAACAAGGCAGAGCGCGCTTTCGGCGATCATTTTTGACGTCGAGCCGTAGCCGGGATCCTTGTCACCGGTAACGCCAGCCATAACCCGCTTGCCATCGCCACCCTCGGCCACGAACAGCACGTCGTAGAAACCTGCTTCGCGCTCTTCCTTGCTTGGGCCTTCACCCGGCTTGGGACCATCATCACCGCCGAGCGAGTTATCGCCCGCCACGGCGTTCGCCATGGCCTCGCCATTCTCGCCTGGGCCGGTCAGCATCATTTCATCATAGACAAAATCCTCGCCATAGGGATGGCCAAGCAGGAAGTTGCTGCGGTGAATGTTGCGCGTGTTGATCGCCGCCATGATGAATGGCGCGACCCAGCTATCGAGATCGGCTTCGAATTCAACCTTATTCCCGAGCGGCTGATCGGCACCCTGGAAGCCCGGCGTCAGCGAGAAGGGATTCATCAGCAGCTGGATAATTTTCGGATCCTTGGCCGCTGCTGCCATGGTGGCCTTGAGGCTGGCCGCGGTGCCGCCCGAGAAGGTGCCTTGCATGCCGCGCACCCGGCCCTTGATCCGGCTTGCCGGTCCGCCGAGCTCTTCCTCGGCCGCTTGCTGGACAAACCAG
The DNA here is from genome assembly GCF_013378055.1 of Parasphingopyxis sp. CP4. Lineage (NCBI taxonomy): Bacteria > Pseudomonadati > Pseudomonadota > Alphaproteobacteria > Sphingomonadales > Parasphingopyxidaceae > Parasphingopyxis > Parasphingopyxis sp. CP4. The sequence goes on from NZ_CP051130.1 coordinate 2,059,293, forward strand.
ACGCCAAGGTCGAACGGGATGGAATCGAAGCCGCAGGAGAAGACAATCCGCGCGCCGCTTTCCTTGGCCGGCGCTTCATATTTGTCGATCATCTGGCGCATCCAGGCCGGCTCGCCGCACAGATCAACATAGTCGGTTCCTCCAGCCGCACAGGCCGCGAGCAGGGATTCGCCATAGAGCTGGTACGGACCCACCGTCGTCGCGATGCATTTTGCACGGGCGACCATATCGGCGAGCGATTCCGGATCATCCGCATCGGCCACGATCAGTGGGGTATCGGCAGGCGCACCGATCTCATCGCGCACGGCCGCAAGCTTCTCCGCGCTGCGACCCGCCATCGCCCAGCGCACATCGCCGGTATAATTCTGGGCCAGATACTCAGCAACGAGCCGGCCGGTATAGCCGGTTGAGCCATACATAATGACGTCGAATTCACGATCATGGGACATAATTTCTCTCCGGAATGCGGTGCAAGACAGCCGCGCCGAATCTCATTATCGGCGCCAATATTCGGTTGATTATTAAACGCACGAAAAAGGGCGCCGCGTCAAACGCAGCGCCCTATTTTCTTGCCAAACTTCAGATTTAGAAGCGGATGCCGGCGGCGAGGCCGTAACGGCGCGGTTCCAAAGTGAAGATGTTGGTGAACAGACCCGATGACGGATCGGTCACATATTGACCAGTGATCGCGTCATTATCGAAGACGTTCTGGACAAAGGCACGGAGGAACCAACGGTCATCATTGCCGTTGAGCTGCACCTGCGCATTGGTGATGCCATAGGATGGGATATTGTCGATCGGGCTGTTGAAGCTCCGCGACCATTGATCACCGGTAAAGGCATAGTCGACCCGGAACACAGCGTTCATGCCATTGTCGAAGTCATGCGTATATTGGCCGCCGATCGAGAATTTCCAGTTCGGAGCCTGGGGCAGTTCGTTGCCGGTAACATCAACGGCTGCACCTTCAGCGATGGTGAAGTCTCCAAAGAGCGCAGACAACATTCCGCCAGCCTGCGCATTGGCTAGGGCAGCACAGGATGAGAACGCACCGGTCGTACCCGTGCCGGGAACAACCACCGGAGCCTGGAGGACCGGGCTAATCAGGCCGTTGACAGTCGCCACAAAGCCATTCGCACCAGCCGCGTTTCCAACAGCCTGCGGAATGACCGCGCAATTAGATGCGTTATCCAGGTTCTTGATGATCACTACATCGCTGCGGCCACCCGAAGGATCCCGCGAATCGATCAGCTGTAGATTACCAATGCTGGTGTTCAGATAGCTGGCCGTGAAGTTGAACAGCCACGCAGGATCCGGGGAAATAATCGCCTCCAGCTCCGCGCCCCAAACCGTTGCACTCGTATTCGTATTGATCGAGGTCCGGGCAAGAATTCGGCTCAACTGCAGATCGCCATAATCATATATGAACGCAGCGCCATTCAACTGGACTGCGCCGCCTGCCAGGGTGTTCTTCGAGCCGATTTCATAGGCGTTAATGATCTCCGGAGCGAAGGTGCTCTGGACGCTTGGGAACTCGACCGGGTTGACCGGCGGGTTGATACCACCCGATTTATAGCCACGTGAATATGACACATATATCAGATTATCCGGCGACCATTGCCAATCGAGAACGATACGACCGGTGACCTCGTCAAAGCTGGCGGTTTCCGTGCGGAAGGGCTGAATGCCTGCAAGCACCGGATCGGCATCGACCGTTGCGTCGATGACGCTCGCAACATCAGTTGTTCCGAACGGAACCAGCGTTGCGAGAAGCGGCGAGCGTGCCGATACCGACTTAGAGTCGTTCGAATATCGCGCACCGACGGTCAGCGAGAGATTATCGGTAATGTCGACATAGACCTCACCGAAGATCCCGTAACTTTCCAGCTCGAAGCCCGAGGTTTCGCTGTTGAAGAATGTCGGCCCGAGATATTGTGCCGGAACCGCTGCGGCTGCTGCCGCTGCCTGCGCCGGCGTACCGCCGCCCGCTATCACAGCCTGGGCAGTCAAATTGGCAATATTGGCACTGGTAAGCCCGCCGAGCACTCCACCAGCATAGTCAAGTCCGAAGGCGTTGACGAAATAGTCGCCACCACGGTTGCGATGGTCGAAATAGATCCCGCCAAGGAGGAAGTTAAACGGACCGTCGAAGTCGGATGTCAAAATGCCTTCGATTGACCATTGCCGTGCGTCACTGGTCGAGCGGTCAAACTCGATACTGTTGTTCGCGCAGCCCGCAACATCGCCACCGAACACACCTGCATAGGAGAGGTTTGCCTCAGAGGTACAGGCTGTGCCGCCCGGACCGCCCGGCAGGAGGGCAGCAAGTGCAGGGGCAAAGAAGCGACCAATCGCCGGATCCGCCGCCACACCAGCAAGAGTCGCGAACGCAGTGCGCGCGGTGGCGTCGAATGCCGGCGCTGCGGTCAAGTTGTAATCCGATCGCGTATCGATAGAGGATTCTTGCCAGCCACCGGTCAACTGGACCGAAACCGGGCCGAAGTTATGTTCTACAACCGCCTGAACGTACCACTCGTCCGCGAAATAGGTCGGCGCATAATCGATATTCACCGTTCGAACGTCCGCGGGAACTGTTACGCCGGCATATTGATCTGGGCCGTACAGGCTGGTGAGGCCGAGCGCCGTGAAGATCGGGCTGCCGCCGGACTGTATCGACAGAAGTTCCTGAGAAGCGAAGATCGAGGCAAGCGTGGCGTTGCCATTGACCGGCTCATTCTGGAGCGAGGTCGGCAGACAACCGAGAACACCCGTCGGATCGCGATCGCACAGCTGTTTCTGGATACGCGAACGGTTACTATCTTCTTCGAAATAATAGCCGATAATATCGATCGTCGTATCGGGTGTCGGCTCGAGCCGCAGCGATCCGCGAATGGCATATTGGTCACGACCGTCAATATCCGAACCGTCGAACAGGTTCGTCGTGTAACCGTCCCGCCGCAGATAGGTGCCGGCTACGCGGAGGCCCGCCCAATCGGCGAGCGGCACATTGACCATGCCTTCAACGCGAAGCGCGTCGAAATTGCCATATTCGAGTTCGGCGCTCGCCTGGAACTCACCGAGATTCGGACGCGCGGTGATCGTGTTCAAAACACCGCTGGTAGCGTTACGGCCGTAGAGAGTGCCCTGCGGGCCGCGAAGAACCTCGATCCGTTCGAGATCGAAATAGTCGGTTTCGAACAAGCGCGTGGCGAGCACGGGCATGCCGTTGATATGGATACCGAGCGCACTATCGCAGGAGAAACCGACGCAGAGGTTACCCACGCCGCGAATGGCAAGGCTCGATCCGGTGAAGTTACCTTTCGAGAAGGTAATATTTGGAAGACTCAGCTGAAGATCGGCGACGTTTTCAATCTGTTGGCTTTCGAGCGCTTCTGCATCGAATGCCGAAACGGCGATCGGAACTTCATTCAAGGTTTGTGATTGGCGCTGGGCCGTCACGATGATTGGCGCGTTGCCACTACTCAGACTGTCGAGCGCGGTATCACCATCGGCTTGTGCAATGGCCGGTGTGACCATCCCTGCGCCAAGCGCAGTCGCCATCAGAAACTGAATCTTTTTCACAGCATTCTCTCCCCGTATCCGTACCGGTGCTCCGGCCTAATCAGCGATGGCTTTTGCCATCTTTATATTTTGAGAGGGGAAATCCTCGGGAAACCGACTGTATCGACAGTCAAAAGGCCGCTCGTTGCAGCTTTGTTTGCTCCCTAGGCACCTCTCCGACATATTATTTTTCTTTGGAAGCTAGGCCGCGCCAGAATCTGCGTCAACAGCAATTGACGTAAAGGGAACGCATATCCGCACCCTTGTGCATCGCTGCAACACCCCGGCCAGTGCCCGAACCGGAGATTTCCGCTACGTAATGCTAGGCTGAGCGCATCTCGTCAGCGATCTTTTCGGCGATCATGATCACCGGAGCATTGGTGTTCCCGCCGATCAATGCAGGCATCACCGAGGCATCGATTACGCGCAGCCCTTCCATGCCCCGCATTTTGAGCGATCCATCGAGCGGCGAATCATCGCCAGCGCCCATCGCGACCGTGCCGACCGGATGGTAGATTGTTTCGGCACCGTCACGGATATGGGCGTCGATATCCTCATCGCTGACGACATCTGTGCCCGGCACCATCTCTGGCCCGCGCAGAAAGTCGAGCTCGGCCTGGGCGCAAATCTGGCGCATCATCTTGACCGATTCGCGCATTACGCGGCGATCTTCTTCACTGTCGAGATAATTGGGATCGATACGAGGCTGCTCATGCGGATCCGGCGAATTGAGACCAATCTCGCCCCGGCTCTCGGGGCGAAGCTGGCAGGCATGGACCGTGAAGCCGTCCTTTTTCACTTCCTGGAAGCCATGTTCGATCATGATCGCATTGACGAGATGGAGCTGGATGTCCGGCCGATCCAGGCCTTCACGGGTCTTGAGGAAGGCGCCGGCCTGCAGAAAATTATCGGTCCCCGCACCCTTGCGCCGCAACAGGAAGTCGAGCCCTACGAACAGCTTTTTGAGTCCCGCCTGCTTCGAATGCGCGGAGAGCTTCTGGGTCATTTCATGGACGACCACGACGTCGAGATGGTCTTGAAGGTTCTTGCCGACTTGCGGCGACGCATGTGCCACCTCGATGCCATGAGCTTTGAGCTCTTCGGGATCTCCGATGCCAGACAGCTGAAGCAATTGCGGAGACTGGACAGCGCCCGCACACAGGATCACTTCGCGGCGCGCCTTGATGATCCGCTTTGTCTTGCCCTTGCCCGATTCCGCTTCAACACCGGTCGCGCGCTTGCCCTCGACCAGCACCTTGGTGACCAGGCCCGTGGACAGGATCGCCAGATTGTCGCGCTTCCCGGCAACCGGATGGAGATAGGCGCGCGCCGCGCTGAACCGCTCGCCATCTGCGATCGTGCGCTGATAAGGGCCCATCCCTTCCTGCTGCTCACCGTTAAAGTCATCGGTTGTCGGATGGCCGGCCGACACGCCTGCACCCACAAAGGCGCCGTAGATGGAATCTTCCATGCCGCTGTTCGTTACGCCCAGCGGCCCATCCCGGCCGTGATAGGCATCATCGCCCTCGGAATAGCTTTCGGCTTTCTTGAAATAGGGCAGCACATCGTCATAGCCCCAGCCGGTCAGTCCCATCTGGCGCCACTGGTCATAATCGCGCGCATGGCCGCGAATATAGATCATGCCATTGATGCTCGAAGAGCCGCCCCAGCCCTTGCCGCGCGGCCAATAGAGCTTGCGATCGTTGAGATGCTTTTGCGGCTCGGTCCAGAAGAACCAGTTTTGCGGATTCGGTTCCTTCAGCAGCCCGCCGACCCCCGCCGGCATTTTCACGAGCAGGCTTTTGTCTTCCTTACCCGCCTCGATCAGGCAGACCGATACGGACGGATCCGCCGACAAGCGGTTGGCCATGACGCACCCGGCGCTGCCCGCGCCAACAATCACATAATCGAACTCGGTGGTTTCAACAGCCATCTTATATACTCCGTCCGATCACTTCCTTCATGATCTCGTTGGTCCCGCCATAGATGCGCTGGACCCGGGCATCCCGCCACAAACGCGCGATCGGATATTCATTCATATAGCCGGCACCCCCATGGAGCTGGAGCGCCGCATCGCAGCAGCGCCATTGCAGCTCGGTATGCCACAATTTGGCGGCCGAGCCCTCATCAGCCGTCAGTTCGCCGCGCAGATGCCGGGCCAAAGCCCAATCAACATGCGCCCAGCCAACCTGAAGCTGGGCAGCAAGATCGGCTAAGGTGAAGCGGGTGTTCTGAAAATCGAAGATGCGCTGGCCAAAGGCCTTGCGATCCTTGGTGAAAGTCACGGCCTCATCGAAGGCGCGCTGTGCAGCCGCCTGGGCGCCGACGGCAATGCTCAACCGCTCTTGTGGCAGCTGGCTCATCAGATAGATGAACCCGCGACCTTCTGTCCCCAGACAGTTGGTGATCGGTACGCGGACATCATCGAAGAACAGCTCCGACGTATCGGCAGAATGCTGGCCAATCTTGTCGAGATTGCGCCCCCGGGCAAAGCCTTCGCGATCGGCTTCAACGAGGATCAGCGATGTACCCTTGGCGCCAAGCTCGGGATCGGTCTTGGCGACCACGATGACGACATCGGCATTCTGGCCGTTGGTGATGTAGGTTTTCGAGCCGTTGATGACATAATGATTGCCATCCTTCTTGGCCGTCGTCTTAATACCCTGCAGGTCCGAACCGGTGCCGGGCTCCGTCATGGCAATCGCCGAAATCGCTTCGCCGGAAACGAGCTTCGGGATCCAATGCTGTTTTTGCTCCTCAGACCCATAAGCGAGGAAATAGTCGGCAGTGATGTCCGACTGGAGCGTCAGGCCAGCCGATGATCCCGCATAGTTCAGCTCCTCACCGACGACAGCGTTGAATCCGAAATCAAGGCCAAGCCCGCCATATTCTTCCGGCATGGTTGGGCATAGGAGACCAGCTTCGCCGCACGCCCTCCAGAATTCACGGTCGACAATCCCCGCCTCTTCCCAGCGATCGAGATTGGGTTCCAGTTCCTTGGCGAAGAATTTGCGCACCTGATCGCGAAACATTTCGTGGCTTTCGTCGAAGGCGGACCGATCGGCTGTCTCGAGCATTGAAATATCCTTTCGTCTCAGCGCCGCTCGGCGTGAGAATCCATCACAAATGGAATTTGCTGGTGCGATCCGTGATATGCTGGTTGACGCGCACGTCAACCTTAATGCACAAGAGCCAGCAAATGCGGGACACCGCGACTCATGCAAAATAAGGAGAATGACGATGGCAGCCGCCTATATAGTTGATGCAGTGAGAACCGCCGGTGGACGCCGCGGTGGCAAGCTTGCCGGAGTGCATCCGGTGGATCTGGGCGCGGCGGTTTTTGACGCCATCGCCGAACGCAGCGATTTCGATGCTGCGGCAATCGACGATGTGATCACCGGCTGTGTGATGCAGGGCGGCGAACAGACGATGGATGTCGGCCGCAACGCCGTACTCGCTTCGAAGCTGCCGGATTCCATCCCCGCTGTATCGATTGATCGCCAGTGCGGATCATCGCAACAGGCCATGCAGTTTGCGGCTCAGGCCGTGATGAGCGGTACCCAGGATATGGTGCTCGCCAGCGGCATTGAGAGCATGACGCGCGTACCGATGGGTTCGACCGCGACGCTCTACATGAAGGAAGGCATGGGCAATTATAAGAGCCCGCGCCTCGAAGAGGCCTATCCGAAGATCATGTTCAGCCAGTTCATGGGCGCCGAAATGGTCGCCAAGAAGCATGACCTGTCGAAAGACGATCTCGACGTATATGCGTTGAACTCACACCAGAAGGCCAAGGCCGCCACCGAAGCTGGCGCGTTCGACAATGAAATCGTTACGATGGACGTCGAAACACCGGAAGGCACCGAAACCCATAAGGTCGATGAAGGCATTCGTTTTGATGCCACGCTGGAAGGCATCCAGGGCGTCAAGCTGATTCAGGAAGGTGGCGTAATCACCGCTGCTTCCTCCAGCCAGATCTGCGATGGTGCATCGGCCGTCCTGATTGTCAGCGAACAGGCGCTGAAAGATCATGGCCTCACGCCGCGCGCGCGCATCCACAATGTGACGGTGACGGCGGGCGATCCGGTCATCATGCTCGAAGAACCGCTCTTCGCGACAGACCGTGCGCTCGAACGCGCCGGCCTCTCGATCGGCGATATCGACGTGTATGAAGTCAATGAAGCCTTTGCACCTGTGCCGCTCGCTTGGCTCAAGCATACAGGCGGCGATGCCGACAAGATCAACGTCAATGGCGGCGCCATCGCGCTCGGCCATCCGCTTGGCGCTTCCGGCACCAAGCTGATGGCCACCTTGCTCAACGCATTGGAAGGTCGCGGCGGTAAATATGGTCTGCAGACCATGTGCGAAGGCGGCGGGCAAGCCAATGTCACGATCATCGAACGGATGGGCTAAGGTAGCGCGTCACATATTTCACCGTTCGGGCTGAGCCTGTCGATGCCCTGCCCTTTTCTTCGCGATCGTCGAACGAGAAGGACAGCCCTTCGACAAGCTCGGGACCGACGGTTCTGATTGAGAGGAAATCACATCATGGAAATTAATGAGAATATCACAGCCGTTGTCACCGGCGGCGCATCGGGCCTCGGTGCAGCCACAGCGCGCCTATTGGCTTCGAAGGGTGCGAAAGTCGCTCTGTTCGACCTGCAGGCCGAGAAGGGCAACGCGGTCGCCGAAGAAATCGGCGGTATCTTTTGCGAGACCAATGTCACCAGCGATGAATCGGTGGATGCGGCATTCGCCAAATCCCGCGAGGCGCTTGGCCAGGAACGTATCCTCGTCAATTGCGCAGGCACTGGCAACGCGATCAAGACGGCCAGCCGCTCCAAGGAAGATGGCTCGATCAAGCATTTCCCACTCGAAGCATTTGACTGGCTGATCCAGATCAACCTGGTCGGCACCTTCCGTTGCATTGCCAAATCGGCGGCCGGCATGCTGACCCTCGATCCGCTGACCGAGGGCGGCGATCGCGGCGCCATCGTCAACACGGCGTCGGTTGCTGCTGAAGACGGCCAGATCGGCCAGGCCGCATACTCCGCCTCAAAAGGCGGTGTTGTCGGCATGACCCTGCCGATTGCACGGGACCTGATGCGCGAAAACATCCGCGTCAACACGATTCTGCCAGGTATCTTCGATACACCGCTGCTCGCCGGTGCGCCGCAGCCCGTGCGCGATGCCCTGTCGGCATCGGTGCCATTTCCCAAGCGCCTCGGCATGCCTGACGAGTACGCGCATCTCGCGCTGACGATGATCGAGAATGGCTATTTCAATGGCGAAGATGTCCGCCTCGACGGCGCCATCCGTATGGCCCCGAGATAAGCCTTTCAGCCTTTGCTGTTAGAGAAAAGGCGGGCTTCGCGGCCCGCCTTTTTTGTGCGTTCTGCCTGTTTCTGGCCAATCATTCGAAACGCTATGCCGTCTCCGATTGGCTGAGGCCGAGGCGCTCCACCATGGTGTCCCGGATATCGATCTTGCGGATCTTGCCGGTGACCGTCATCGGGAATTCGTCGACGATTTCTATGTAGCGCGGGACTTTATAATGGGCGATCTTGCCCTTGCAGAATTCGCGCAGATCGTCGGGACTGGCTTGTTCACCCGGTTTGAGGCGGATCCAGGCGCATACTTCTTCGCCATATTTTTCATCCGGCACGCCGAGCACGGTCGCGTCCTCAACCGCATCATGGGTGAAGAAAAACTCCTCGATCTCACGCGGGTAGATATTCTCCCCGCCGCGAATGATCATATCCTTTATCCGACCGACAATATTGCCATATCCGGCCGCATCGATCGTCGCCTGGTCACCGGTATGCATCCAGCCATCGACCAGAACCTCTGCGGTTTTCTCTTCATCGCCCCAATAGCCGATCATCACCGAATAGCCCCTGGTGCATAATTCACCGGGCGTGCCGGGCGGGACGGTGTCGCCTTGCTCGTCGATGACCTTGCACTCGATATGCGGAAGCACGCGGCCGATAGTTGAAACCCGCCGGTCGATGGGATCATCGCCAGTACTCTGGAAGCTGACGGGCGAGGTTTCGGTCATGCCATAGGCGATGGTGACGTCGACCATGTTCATGTCGCTCACGACTTGTTTCATGACTTCTACCGGACACGGCGAGCCCGCCATGCAGCCGGTTCTCAGCGACGACAGATCGAAAGACGAAAAATTGTCGAGCCCGAGCTCGGCAATGAACATGGTCGGGACGCCGTACAATCCGGTGCATCGTTCGGCTTCAATGGCTGAGAGCGTCGCGCCAGGATCAAATGTCTCGGCCGGATATACCATCGCCGCTCCATGCGTCAGACAGCCAAGATTGCCCATCACCATGCCAAAGCAGTGATAGAGCGGTACGGGGATGCACAGTCGATCCCCTTGCGTCAGCCCGATATTCTCGCCCACCCAATATCCATTGTTGAGGATGTTGCGGTGCGACAGTGTTGCGCCCTTTGGCAGGCCAGTCGTGCCGCTGGTGAACTGGATATTGATGGCATCATCGGGATCGAGCGAACCGGCAATCTCACGGACCTGCGATAACGCCTCCGGATCGTCGGACAGTAGATCATCGAAACAATGCCAACCGGCCCGCATGCCGCCATCAATCAATATGACATGGCGCAGGTTTGGCAGCTTTTCGGACTGTAGTTCGGCCCCGGCGCCAAGATTCCTGATCTCGGGAGCCAGCTCCTCGACCATATCCGCATACAGGCTCGTCTTGTACGATTTGGGTGTGACGAGGGCCTTCAGTCCAACCTTGTTGAGCGCAAACTCCAGCTCAAAGATCCGATAGGCCGGATTAACATTGACCAGAATCGCGCCGATTTGAGCGGTCGCAAATTGGGTCAGCGTCCATTCGGCGAGATTCGGTGCCCAGATGCCAACCCGGTCACCCTTTTCCACACCCAGCGATAGCAACCCCGCGGCCAATGCTTCGGACTTGGCCATCAGCTCGGAATAGGTCCATCTGATGTCCTGGTGGACTGAAACAACCGCATCCTGATGCGGCCATTTATCGGCGGCATCGGACAGCATCTGCCCGATCGTGTTGTCGATCAATGGCTGCGATGTGTCACCGACGACATGCGATAGATCTAGCTTGCTTGTAGCCATCTAATCAGCCGCCTTGAAACGCAGTGGGAGGGTCTTTAGCCCGCCGACAAAGCTGGATTTGGAACGTTTCGGCTCACCCGCCAGTTCGACGCTGTCGATCCGATCGAGCAGTTCGTTGAACAGAATGCGCATTTCCAGCCGCGCCAGATGCAGGCCCAGGCATTGATGCGCGCCTGCGCCGAACGCCATGTGGCGATTGGGTGAGCGGCTCGCATCAAAGCGACGTGGATCATCGAACTGGGCAGGATCATGATTGGCGGCGACATAGTTGATCATCAGCCAATCATCCTTCGCGATTTTCTGTCCGCCAATCTCGGTATCTTCGGCTGCGGTGCGCATGAAATGCTGGACCGGCGTCGTCCAGCGAATGGCTTCCTCGACAATGCCGGGCAGCAGATCGCGATCGGCCTTGAGCCTGGCGAATTGTTCGGGATCTTCGGCCAATGCATGCATCGCACCCGCGGTTGAAGCGGAGGTCGTATCATGTCCGGCGCTGGCAACGATGATGTAATATCCGGCCATATCGCGATCATTGAGGGGTTCGCCATCAACCGTCGCATTGGCGATCACACTGGCAACATCGTCCGTCGGATTGGCCCGGCGATCGGCGGCAAGCTTGGCAAAATAGCCCTCAAATTCCTGCACGGCGCCAGCAACGATCGCGGTGATCTGTTCGGGCGTCATATCCTTCATGCCGCTGCCGGAAAGATCCTCATCCTGCCCGCCAAACATCTGCTGCGTGAGGAACAGCATCTTGGGCTCATCCTCTTCGGGGACGCCCAATATCTGCATGACGACATGGAGCGGATAGGGTGCGGAAACGAGCGGCACGAAATCGCCCTCGCCAGCCGCATCGAGCAGCCGATCCACCGTTCGCTTTGCGATGGTGCGGATCTCCGCTTCCATGTTCTTCAGGTTCTTCGGCATGAACCAATCCTGGGTCAGCCGGCGATATTTGGGGTGGATCGGCGCGTCAAAGACGACCAGCGAATCGACCAGCATCTTGCTGCCCGTCACCTGCATCGAAAACTCGATGGCTTCCTTGGTGCTGAGCACGACGGGGCGCGGATTGTTGAGGAACGTGGCGTTGTCCTTGCTGATCCGCATCACATCTTCATAGCGTGTGATCAGCCAGAAGGGATCGAAGCTGCCATCCTCGGCGACAATACGACCAACCGGCATATTCTCCCGCAGCCAATCGAATGTATCGAGCAGACCATTCCATTCGGCATAGGATTCTGGCGCGATGACAGCACGCGCCATCTCTTCAGATAATGTAGGAGGTTGGTTTTCAGCCGCACTAGCCATCGTGGCTCTCCTTACGCTTTTACCGTCTCCGGCGCATGCTTTTGGTTGAACAAGGGATGGAATTCGATCACGCAGTCTGCATCTGCGGTACCGAAGGGCAGTATCTGAAAAAATTCTGCATGGTCCGCATCCGGTGACAGCTTCGATCGGACCGTAAAACCAAATCGACTGTAGTAGGCTGGATTACCCAGCAAAATGCACCCGGCGGCACCGTCTGCGCGCAGCTGATCAAGGCCTGTCTCGATGAGGCGACTACCAATGCCAGTCCTTTGCAGTCCGGGCTCCGCAGAAACCGGGCCAAGCGTATGCCAGCCGTGCGATCCGTCGACCGGAAAGGCGGGTGAAAATGCAACATGGCCGACAATGGATTGATCTTGTTCTGCGACCAATGACAGCGAGAGCGCGCCCGCTTCGCGCAACGCGTCAATCAGATACTGCTCGTCCCCATCGGAAAATGGCATGGGCGCAAAGGCCCGGCGGGTGAGATCGTGAATGGCTGCATGGTCTTCCACGCGTTCCGGCCGCACGGCAAAATTCGCCTGCGTCGGCTTACCCCGCGATTGGAGACCATCGGCCATCACGCTGGCTTTTTCTCCTCAGCCCAATATTCATCCCGCAACAAGCGCTTATAGAGTTTGCCGGTCGGATGACGGGGCAGTTCTTCGCGAAAATCGACCTGGCGGGGAACCTTCACCCCGGACAGGTGGTGCCGCATCCAGGAGATCAGGTCTTCCCCGAACTCCGCATTGGCATCGGCCATGTCGAGCGGCTGGACCACCGCCACGACACGCTCGCCCATATCTTCATCCGGCGCGCCAATAACGGCGGCATCGGCAATCTTGTCATGGGTCACGAGCAGGTTTTCAATTTCCTGCGGATAGATGTTCACGCCGCCCGAAATGATCATGAAGCTTTTACGATCGGTGAGGTATAAAAAGCCGTCCTCGTCGACCCAGCCGACATCGCCCAGTGTCGTCCAGCCATGCTTGTTGGTTGCATCGTCCGTCTTCTCTTTGTCGTTGTGATATTCGAATGCCGAGCCGCCTTCGAAGAACACCGTACCTTCGGTGCGGGCTGGCACTTCATCGCCCTCTTCGTCGCAGATCCGGATCGTACCAAGCAAAGCCGTGCCGACCGAGCCCTTGTGGGTGAGCCAATTTTCGGAATCGATAAAGGTAAAGCCATTGCCTTCGCTGCCCGCATAATATTCGCGCAGGACCGGACCCCACCAATCAATCATCTTTTCCTTGATCGGAATCGGGCATGGCGCGGCCGCGTGGACGGCAGTTTTGAGCGATGAGACGTCATATTTCTCGCGCGCTTCTGCAGGCAGTTTGAGCATGCGGACGAAATGGGTCGGGACCCATTGGCTGACATCGACCTTGTACTTCTCAATCAGGGCCAGCGCATTTTCCGGATCGAATTTTTCCATCACCACCACTGTTCCACCGAGCTTGTGCACGGTCAGGCACCAGCGAAGCGGCGCAGCATGATAGAGCGGCGCGGGTGAGAGATAGACGCTGTCCGGCGCAAATCCGAACGCCCCGGTGGCCAGCATGATCAGCGCATTGCCCTGGTCGATCGCTGGATCTTCCGGCAGCGGAAGACGAATGCCCTTAGGCCGACCGGTGGTGCCTGAGCTGTAGAGCATGTCAACGCCAGCGCGCTGATCATCGACCGGTGTTTCCGGCAGGTCTGCAACAGCCTCATCGAGATTGGCATAGCCGGGGCGCGCTGCGTCCAGTGTGAAACGCTCGAGCGGCGGGCCGAAATCAGCAAGCTCGTTCAGATGGTCGCCGAGATAGTCCGAAGCGATCAGCGCCTTGGCGCCACTATCCTCCAAAATATAGGCGATTTCCGGCGCGGTTAACCGGCAGGATATCGGCACAAAGATATGGCCCGCGCGAAGGGCCGCCCAGGCAATGTCGAAGAAGCGCGCACGGTTATCGAGGCAAATTGCGACGGGATCGCCATGCCCCAGCCCGAGCTTACGGAAGAGATGTGCAATCTGGTTGGAGCGTTTGTCGAGCTCGGCATAGGTGACCGTCTCTCCAGTCGCGGCCATTATGATCGCCGGCTTATCCGGATTATTCTGCGCGTGAATATAGGGGTGCATTGGGAGCCTCTCCGATTCTTATTTTTCCAAGAGTTACGCTAACGGAAAGCGGAAATCGAGAGGCGTTGCGCCGGAGATCATCATCTAGAAGAAGGCGAAGCGCAGTCCGGCCCAGAATGTCCGCGGCGTGGCCCGTTCCACTAAGCCCACACCCGAGACACTAGCCTCAATTCGGGCATTGAAGACATTCTCGGCGCGCAGTTCAATTTTCAACGGGCCGTAAAGTGGAACCAGGGCGCGCGCGCCTACAGTGATCGCATCATCAAGCCGGCGCTGGTTAAGATCGTCCTCGAACCGACCGCCAATATAGCGCACGGTGACGGCTGCCTCGCCGCCCATCGGCCGGACATAGCTCAGCGTTGCCGCGCCATTATGTCGAGCCACCTGCACCGGCCGAAGCCCGTTCAGCGCTGCGGCGGCGCCCGAGGAATCCACCTCGGCATCGGTAAAGGCATAGGAGAGCGATACCGCCCAGTCGGCGAACTGGGCACGCGCATCAAGCTCGATCCCGGCTGCCTCGATCGCATCGAGGTTTTGGCGCTGGCGTGCCAAGCCTCCGCCCGGGACAAAGCCGATACCCGGGAAGAAACCGGGGCCCTGTCCGACGGTCACATTGGCGATCCCATCTTCGAGGCGATTGTAGAACAGTGTCCCGCTGAGTTGCAGGATTGAGGCCGGGCTATAATCGGCACCAATCTCAATGCCATCCAGGCTTTCGGGGCGTAGCAATGCATTTGCTCCGGTCACATCGCTGCCAACCCGGAACGGTCGGAACAGTTCGTTCAGCGTGGGCAATCGCCAGCCGGTGTAACCGGCCGCCCGGATTGTGATCGGATTATCCGGTTGCCAGGCGACACCCAATCGACCGGTTGCTCGCCAATCGCTCCGATCGGGATAGAGCGTTTGATCATTCAAAGGTCCGCCAAGATTGCCCTGACGGAAAAACCCGCTCTGAATCCACCACCGGTCAACTCGACCGCTGCCGGTGAGCGTAAGGCCAGGTGCGGCACGCGCCGTGACTTCGGCGAATCCCCCAACGGTGCGCGTCACACCGCCCGCTTCGCGTTCCCGAGTTGGCACGCCGCCGACAAAGAAGAAGCGTTCGCGCGTCCGTCCTTCGGTTTCCCGATAGTCGGCGCCCAAACGCAATTCGACTGCATCGCCGGGCAGCGCCGGCCGGATCTCTACCCGGCCGCCATAGCCGGTCGAAGGCACGCTGAACTGATCGAGGACCTGGTCAGCGGTCGTTCGCGCAGCATCGACCCGCGCAAAACTGCTGCGGAACGAACGGTCTTGATAGTAGAAGAGTGCTTCCCACTGCCATGGCCCACGTCCGAGCAGACGAACGCTTCCGTCGATCCCCCGTGTCCGATTGCCACTGGATGGAAAACCGCGATTGCGTTCGTCCTGGAAGAAGCGCGCGCCGACCTGGATCTCGGTCGAGCCAATCGGCGCGGCATAGCGAATAGAGCCACCATATTGTTCATAGGCTGCCGGTTCGTCGATCGGACCGCGCTGGCTGGCAATGACCGGGATGAAGCCATCGCCTTGGGCATAATGGCCGGATATGTCGATCAGCGAATTTTCACTGGGCGGCAGCATGATACCAAAACCCATCTCCATCGCATCTCGGCTGCCATAGCTAAGGTTCGCGCGTGCCGGTTGAAAGTTCGCCGTCGACAGGCTTTCGAGTTCAATTGTTCCGGCCAATGCGCCGGGACCGAACACACCGCTGCCACCGCCGCGCGTGACCCGGACCCGGCCAAGATTAGCGACATCATAGGTCGGCCAGCTGATCCAGCCGCCAAACGGATCGCTTTGCGGAATACCATCGAGGATGAGCAAAGCTCGGCTGGACGCATTCCCGCCCAAGCCCCGGAGCGTTGCGCCTTGGCTTGTCGGGTTGGCCGACCGAGAATCCGATGCTCGAAACAGCTGGAAGCCAGCAACGCTGGTCAGAATCGTCTCCAACCGACCGCTTGGTTCACGGGCGAGCTGTTCTGCGTCAATCGTGACAACATTGTATGCGACCTCGCCCACCGGATCCTCAAGCCCTCTGGCTGTGACGATTATCGGATCGGTCTGCGCGAGGGCGGGTACAGCGCTCGTGGCGAGGAGAATGGCGGCTAGGGTTCGCATGGAAAATACTCAAACACTGAAAAAGGCGATTACGCTAGTCGAAACGGTCTGGATGAGCCGCCTGAAAAGCATCAAGCGCATTGGCCTTGGCATCATAGGCGACAAGTGTCGGATAGTCATCCAACGGAATATCAAAGCGCCGCGCGTTGAACATCTGCGGAACCAGGCAGAGATCTGCGAGGCCCGGCAGATCGCCGGACAGATACGCGCCGCCATGGCGGATCGCGAGCTGCTCGAGCGCTTCGAAACCTTCATGCACCCAATGCGCATACCAGCGCGCGCGGGTATCTTTGTCGTGACCAAGCACATCGCTGACATAGCCAAGCACGCGTAGATTGTTGAGCGGGTGGATATCGCTGGCGACCACTTGCGCCATGGAACGAACATGGGCAGCGGCCACCGGATCGGATGGGGCAAGCGGCGGATCGGGATAGACGCCGTTCAGATAGTTGACGATGCTGAGCGACTGGGTGAGCTGCGCGCCATCAATCTCCAACATTGGTACCAGCCCCTGAGGGTTGCTGGCACGATACTCGTCGCTTTTCTGGTCGTTATTCAAAAGATTGACTGGAACCCGCTCATAGTCGAGGCCCTTGAGATTGAGCGCGATCCGCACCCGATAGCTGGCCGATGAACGATAATAGTCGAACAGACGGATCATGATGCACGCCGCAAGGTTTCTGTGCGTGCCAGCTCGTCGCGAATCTCCGTGCCATGTTCATCGAGCTGCGGTGCATATCCGAGCTCGGGATTCGGGCGCGCGCTGAAGCGCACTGGCGGCTGCATCTCGAAAAAGCCCCCTTCGCTCGGATGTTCGCGGCGCTTGAAAAAGCCCGTTGCCTTAAGATGCGGGTCATTGAAAATGTCCGCCACATCGCGGCATGGCATGCACGGGATCCGCACCTCGTTGAGCAGCTCGGTCCATTCCGCATTCGTCTTGGACGGGGTCAGCTCGGCAATGCGGCGAAAGATATCGGGTTGGTTGCGGAACCGGCCCATCGGCGTGTCATACGGTTCCCTCTCGACAAATTCAGGATCGCCAAGTGCGGTGAGAAGGTTACCCCAATCTGCATCGGTGTACGGAACGATCGCCACATAGCCATCTGCTGTCGGAAATGGCTGGCGCGTCGGCTCTGCCTGGCGCTTATAGACTATGGTTTCAGCTGGCGGATCAAAGGTCGCGCCGTAGAGATGCTCCTCCAATGTGAAATGGGTGAAGCTTTCAAACATCGGCACTTCGACAAATTGGCCCTCGCCGGTGCGCAGTTTGTGGATCACCGCGGCGAGGGTGGCATAGGCCGCGTGAAGCCCGGAAACCTTGTCGGCGATCGCCGCTGGAACAAAACGCGGTGCGGGATTGAGATCGGCCCGCGGCGGCAATGACGTCATGCCGCTGGCCGCCTGGATCACATCGTCATAGGCCTGCAGCGGCGCATAGGGACCGTCCGACCCAAAACCAGTGCAGTGAATATAGGCGATGTCCGGCGCGATTGCGCGGACCGCTTCATAGCTGAAACCGAGCTTCTCGATTGGCTTGGCACGCACATTATGGATGAAGACATCCGCGGTCTTCAGCAGTTCGCGCATCACCTCTCGATCGTCCTCGGTCTTGAGGTCAAGCGCGATCGATCGTTTGCCGCGATTGAGCGTCATATGGCAGGCGCCCATCCCCCTTGTGTTTGCAGGCTTGCCGGCATTTCGAAACTGATCCCCAGTCGGTGCTTCGACCTTGATTACATCGGCGCCGCAATCTGCCAGCGTCTGGGTCGCATAGGGCCCGAAAATCACGCTGGTCATATCAACCACGCGGATTCGTTCGAGCAGCTTCGGGTCATTCATATTCGGCTCCTTTGGCCTGTGCATATCGAAGCCGGGTAGAATCTACCATCGGCAAATATGGAATCATCGCCATCATCCTGTCGGCGCACAAGTGATTCGGAATCCTGCTTTTGTTAAGTGCCAAGAAACTTAACTTGATCAGATGTTAATGGCCAAAGCGAATTTAGCTTTTGGTTAACTCTGAAACCGGGGTTTTGGTATATTTTGCTTTTATTTAGGTTCATCGCTCCTAACACTGACTGCAGCGGAGATGACGTAATTAGGGGTGGGGTATGTTCGCTGAAGAAGGTCTGACCGAGTTTACAACTATATCATTGTCTAACTCGACACCGGAGTCGTCGGAAAGACGATCTGGGGAGCGCTATATGAGCCTCCTTCAGGCCGGCAAGATCATAACCGATACGATCCAGGAGCTGTGCCTGATCCGGAATCTGTCATCGCGCGGAGTGATGGCGGATATTTTTGCGCCCATCAAAGAGGGCACTTCGCTGCAGATCGAATTCAAGGCCGGTGTGCGCGTAAACGGCATCGTCCGCTGGATCGAAGATGGCCGAGCCGGCATCGAATTTGAAGACGATATCGATATCCATGCCTTGCTCGCACCGAACACTGCTCGGATGACACCGCGTGCGCCGCGCCTCAGCATCGATGGTACGGCAAAAATCATGCTTGGGGACGAGCATGTTCACGTTCAGGTCGCCGATATTTCGCAAGGCGGAATGAAGGTCGCCGAGCACCCCGAACTCGAGGTCGGCGAAGATATTGTCGTCGAAATTGAAGGACTGCCAGTGCGCGCCAGCGTCGTCCGCTGGATACGCGATGGTCAGGCCGGCATATCCTTTAATCGGGTCATGCCGCTTGAGCAGGTTGCCTTTTGGGCCGCACGTCAGGGTGAAGAAGATGGCGACGAAGCCGGGGGCTAAAATCGCTAGCCTGTAGCCCGGGTCGAATAGACCGGCAGCTCGCCACCCTGATCGCCAACCTTCCATAGCGGAAGCTTGACCATCGCCGCGGCGAACAGATCGGATTTCAAGTGGCGATCGAGCCAGGCTCGCAGATTGCTCCAGGGTTCGTCATCAAACCAGCTCCGGTCCGTCATCGCGAATTGCCGGATGAACGGGAAGCTTGCGATATCGACCAAGGACCGCCTGTCGCCTGCGAGATTGTCTCGTCCCTCGAGGCGGTCTTCAAACTCGGCCAGTATCGCCGACGCTGCCTCGCGGTGGGCGATCGGATCGCTGTCATGACGGGTTGAATATTTATAGCGATCGAGATGATGTTTGAACGGGCCGTCAATCCTCTCGATAAAACTACCGACCTCCGGATCTTCGGAGGCCAGCCAATTCTCTGGATCATGGCGAGCGAGCGCCCAGCGCATCACATCGAGGCTTTCGTCGATCACCGTCCCGTCGGGCAGCACCAGCACCGGCACCGTGCCCTTGGCCGAGACCTCCAACATTTCGGCCGGCTTGTCGCGCAGCAGCACTTCGCGCACCGCGCATTGCTGACCGCTCACAATCAGCGCCATGCGGCCGCGCATTGCATAGGGGCAGCGGCGGAAGCTGTAGAGGATCGGCCGCTCACCCATCGCCGGTCCGATCCGCCCCGACATGCGCTTCCCCGCGCTTTTTCGCGAGTTTCATCTGCTTTTGCCGCTCGGCATAGCCCTGCCGCTGCTCTTCGGTGCGGCTCGCATAACAGGCCGGACAGCTGATCCCTTCGACATAATGCGGGTGCGCACGATCGGCCTCGCTCACCGGCATCCGACAGGCCCGGCACAGCTGATGACTGCCCTGCTCAAGCCCATGCGTCACCGTCACCCGCTCATCGAACACGAAACATTCGCCCGTCCAGCGACTGTCTTCCGGCTCGATCGTCTCGAGATATTTGAGGATCCCGCCTTTGAGGTGATGGACATTGTCCAGGCCCTCAGACCGCAACAAGGCGGTCGCTTTCTCGCAGCGTATCCCGCCGGTGCAGAACATCGCGATCTTCGGATTGGCCTTGCCCGCCAGCAGCGCCTCGCGATTATCGCGAAACCAGCTCGGAAAATCCCGGAAGCTTGCCGTGTGCGGATCGATCGCGTTCTCGAACGTCCCCGCCGCAACCTCATAATCGTTGCGCGTGTCGATCAGGATCGTGTCCGGATCGGCGATCAGATCATTCCAGTCCTCCGGCGCGACATAGTCGCCGACATTGGCCACCGGATCGATATCCGGCTCGCCCATCGTCACAATCTCCCGCTTCAGCCGGACCTTCATCCGATAGAAGGGCATTTCGGCCGCATTGGAAAATTTGACCTCGATCTCGGCACAGCCAGGCAGCGCGCGGATATGATCAAGCACCGCCTCAACCTCGCCCGGCATCCCGGCAATCGTGCCGTTAATGCCCTCAGCGGCGAGCAGGATCGTGCCCTTGACCCCGGCCGCATTGCAGCAGGCCAGAAGATCCTCGCGGATCGCCGCGCGCTCCTCCATCGGCGTAAAGCGATAGAGTGCAGCAACCAGTATCGGGTGGTCATCACTCGTCATCCCGCCCTCACAGCGGGATTGCGCGCCTGACGCAAGGTTTTTTTCGCGCACCAGCGGCGCACATAATCTGCCGCTAGGCCGTCACCAGCATCGCGTTGACTTCGTCCTTCAGCTCCAGCCGGCGCTTGCGCAATTCGGTGGTTCGCTCATCCGTGGCTGGCTCGACTTCGGTCTCGATCCGGTGAATCTCGCGGTTCACCTTGTGATATTCTTCCGCCAGCCGGGCAAAATGCGCGTTCGATACCTTCAGATCGTGCAGCCGCTCGACATGTTCGGGAAATTCATCGGCCAGTTCATGGGGTGTGTGCGACATGGATAAGGCTCTCCTGCTTGGTTTTACTGGGCGGCTGCCCGTTCGATGATTCGAACCTAATGCAGGGAATCGAGCGGGATTTTGATCTTGCGCAAATCGCCGCAAAGTCGCGGCACGCTCAGATCGGCTCCATCAGATAGCAGAGGCAATCCTGGCGGATCACATCTGCATCATGGGTGATCATCGCCGGTGTGATTGCCCGCCGGGATTTGATTTCATCGCCGTCACAGCGAAAAAATTCATCCGTCAGGTCATGGCCATGCTCGTCGATCACGCGCAGCGCATCTTGCGGGCATTGCGTTGTCGCCCAAACTGTATCCGCCGGCAGATCCGAGAAATTGAAATCTTCCAGATCCGCGCGGAGATTGAGACCGGCCGTCTCATCGTCGAAACCGAATGTGCATTTCGGATCGATCACGACCGAGGCCAGCGTATGATAGAGCGTCACGGCGCCAGGCGCTGGCGGCGCGGCTGGGAAACTCTCGAGGCGCAGCACATCTTCCACCAGCCCGATTGCCCGGTCGATACCCAACTGATCGCCGCTTCGCCCGCATTCGACCGTGACCGCCGGGCAGAAATTGGAAAAAGCGATCGACTGGGTGGTCGGCGGATTGCGGTAAAAGACCCCGAGATCGGCAAACATGGCGGCAAGCTGGAGATCGGCCGGGCGCAGCGCATTGACGCAGCCATAATGTGGATTGGACCCGCTATTGTTGTGAATATCGATACTCGCAAAGGGGATTTGCAGGCGCGCGGTTTCACAGACCTGGTGGACAAGATCATGATAGGGCCCGCTGCCTTCGGCCCAGATGCGGTTGAAATCGGGCTGCTCAGGCAAATGGCGCACCCCGGCGGCCATTGCCTGCACATTGCCGACAAAGAGTGTCAGGCTGCGCGGCGGTGGCGTGACGCGATAACGCTCAGCCAGCGCCCGCAGCACATAGAAGCTCGTCGTTTCATTGCCGTGCAGCAGGGTCGTCACCCAGAGCGGGCGCTCCGCTTCGCCTTTGATCGTAATCAGCGTCGGATTGGGAAAGATGGTGAGGATATCGCCCGGCTCCGCGCCGATCAGCGCGTCCGGGAAATGGTCGATACGGTCAAGCGGGATTGGGCCGCGATCAGCGCTCATATCGGCCATTGATGAACCGGATCGCCGCTCGCCTGCAATTCGACATAGCGTTCGGTGAGTGCCTGAAAATTTCGGCCGTTATTGCTGTAATAGCTGCGCTGCCAATCGGCCCCGGTCTGGCCGGTCGATATCCGCTCGCGCAGGATGGAGTCGAAATAGTGATCGAGGCTGTCGGCATTGAGCCCTGAACCGGCGAGCGCTGCTTTGGCGGCGGGCAATAATTCCTCCAGCAAAAGCGTGCGGATATCGAACGAATGCCCTTCCCAGCGGACCGTCGCGTCGAGACCATGTTTGGCGCAAGCATAGAAATTGGCCCGGGCATCTTCGAAGGGAATCGTCTTTTCCGGCGCGTCGGCCCGCTGGCCGAGCGCGAGCGCGAGGCCATAATAGAGCGCGAGATTGGCGATCATGTCAGTGACCGTCGGCCCCGATGGCATCACGCGTTGTTCGACGCGCAGATGCGGGTTCTGATCGCCGTCGAAACCGATGATCGGCCGGTTCCAGCGCCATATCGTGCCATTCTGGAGGCGGACATGAGGAAGCTCCCCATCATCCTCGCGCAGCATTGGGAGCAGCACGGGATAGCTCAGATTTTCGAGGAACAGCTCGAGCAGGGAGTGGCGCAGATAGCCGGTGCCCAAGGTTACGCGCAGCACATCGCGGCCAGCGCGATCAGGGAAGCTGTGCACCTTGGTTGATTGTTCAAAGGCCGGGATCCGCGTCTCCGCCCAAAGCGAATTGCCATAGAGGAAGGGCGAGTTGGCGCTGGCCGCAACCAGAGGCGCCGAAGCAATGACCGAGGCATTATACATGCGCACCGCTTCATCCTGATTGACCTTGAGATGCGCCTGGAGCGACGTGCAGGAGGCTTCGAGCATGATATGGTCGCAGCGATAATCGAGCGTGTCATGGCCGCTGATCTTAATGTGCAGCGGTTCAGATTCCCGCGCCGCGAGCAGCGCCGCATTAAGCGCCTTGTAGCGATTGGCATCGGCCATCCAGGCGGGCTGGAGCATCTCGTCGCGCACCGTGGGCAACATGCCGGTGGTCAGCGGTTTGAGATTGAGCGTCGCGCCAGCCCGGGCGCAGCGATCCCAGAGCCGGTCGATATCCTGTTGGAGGCCATCAAGACAATCGCCGTCCAAAGTGCGCGGATCGGCATTCATCTCGAAATTGAATTTGGAAAGCTCCGGCACGATCCGCTCATCATTGGCGGTGGCGATAAATTCCTCGGCCTGGGGCGATGGCAGGCAATCGCGATCAACCAGCCAGGCCTCAATCTCGAGCCCGATCATATGGCCGGGATCATGATCAAAGCGGCGCTCGTCGAACCAGCGTTTCAGCGTGTTTGTCTCGCGGCGCAGGCGATCGCGAAAAGCGGCATAGTCGTCAGGCGTAAAGGCGGTCTGCCCGATATCCTCGCCCATCTATGCCCTCCATCCCCGCAAGACCTGCGTTATCTTGCCCCAACAGGAATAGCATTGAAAAGCCCCCGCGATTTGATCGCTGTCAAAGGGGAGTGGGAGGTCTGCTATTGGCCGAAAGCGGACATTAGGCGTGGCTGTAAACATGACGTTGCTGAACAGTGTGCCTTTGATACTTGTCGCACTGAAATTCTTGCAACTCATGTTAGCGCAACGCAGCGTGCGCAATGTCCAATCCACGTGTTATTCCATCACCTCTAATCGTCCAGGCTTGGTATCAAGAAGCAATTCATCAATCGTGACTTCGGGATCGACTAGCGGGTGATGTCGCAACTGGTCCCGGTCAGTCGGTACAATTCGCGCCGCTATCCAAGCGACGCCTCGCTTCAATCAGACCTTCGGCATCGTTGACATTGAAGAAGGGATCGGGGTCGGCATCCCATGCGTATGTCCGAAATCCGACATGCCGAGCGAAGCCCTCGAGCGAAAGGCGACCGGTTTCTAGATAGGAGGGAAGGGCATCGAGCACGTTGCAGCGCCAGATGCCACACACCGGGTGCAACCTGCCAGAGCTTTCGGCGATTACGACCGGCGCGTCCTCGCCGATCGACAACAGGCGGACCAAGAGATCGTCGGGCAGGAAGGGTGTGTCACAGGGTAATGTCGCGAGCCTTGGCAGACCGCTGTCGCGGACCATGGTCAGGCCTGCCACCAAGCCGGCCAGCGGCCCCGCCACGCCGGGCGGATCGGCAATTGTTTCGACACCGCTGATCTTCTCGGCGTCCCGAACGGACACCACGACCCTGTCCGAAAGTGATCGCGCATAATCGAGTGCCCTGTCGAGCAAGCTCTGACCGCCGAGCATTTGGTGCGGCTTGCATCCGCCGATACGGCGGCCTTCTCCCCCAGCGAGAATGACGATCGGAATTGATCGGTCACTGCTGCGCATTTTTACCCGCCGGACAGTTCATCGCTGGCCCAACTCATCGCCACCTCCATCATTCTGTGCCGTAACCCGCATCTTATCGTTGGCACAAGGCACTGCGTATTTGATATATATCAAGACAATCGAAGGCCGGGTCATCCAAGAGCAATCGCGACAGAAAGGCTGGCCTTAGATGTTCGACACGCTCCTTCGCAACTCTCCGCATTTGATGTTTGCCCTCCTTGCGTTCGGCTTCACCTTTGTCTCGCTGCCGGCGCAGGCCGAACCGATCGTCGATCCCTATGTCGATATTCGCTACCGTCTCGAACTGGTCGACCAGGACGGATTCGCCGATGATGCGACCGCCTCGACACTACGCATCCGCGCCGGGGCGCGGACCCGCGAATGGCAAGGGCTGAGCGCGTTCATTGAAGCTGAGGCTATTGCCCATCTCGGGCCCGATGATTTCAACGACACGGTCAACGGCCAGCTAGCCTTTCCCGTTGTTGCCGATCCGGAGGATTTGCTGCTCAACCAGGCCTATGTCCGCTGGCACCGTCCCGATCGCGTCGATGCGCGGGTCGGGCGACAGGTCGTCAATCTCGATAACCAGAGATGGATCGGCTCGGTAGGATGGCGACAGAATGATCAAACCCTCGATGCGGTAACAGCCACCGTCACACCATCGGCTGCAACCAGTATCACCTATGGTTATGCCTGGCGGGTCAACCGGATATTCGGGCCGGATTCACCGATGGGCATCTGGCGCGATAATGACATCCACCTGATCCGTGGATCGGTGGACGTGCCGGAGCTCGGTACGCTCAGCGCCTATGGCTATCTGCTCGATATTCCCGACGCGCCCGTCAATTCCTCGCAAAGCTGGGGAGTGCGATTGACCGGGCAGCGCCAAGCGAACGAAGCCATATCCTTCACCTATGCCGCTGAATATGCACGGCAAAGTGACTATGCCGGCCATCCGCGTGATTTCTCGCTGTCTTATCTTCTCGTACAGCCTGGTCTTACGGTCGGTCCGGTGGCGCTGCGCTTCGGCTATGAGCGGCTTGGTAGTAACGGGGTGGACGCGCTGCAGACCCCGCTCGCGACGCTACATGCATTCAATGGCTGGGCGGACAAGTTTTTGCGGACGCCGCCGAATGGCCTACGCGATCTTTACGCGGATGCGACTATCCGACCCTTTCAATCTGGCTTTCTCACCAATGCGACCTTCCGCATCGCCTATCATGATTATCGATCGACGCGCGGCGATTTGCATTATGGCAGTGAGTGGAACGCCTTGTTTGCATTTCCGTTGCGGCCGGGCTGGTCCGTGGGGCTTAAATATGCTGACTATGACGCAGATAGTTTCGCAACCGATACCCGCAAATTTTGGCTGACGACCCAAATACGCTTCTGATCAGCATGCTATGCCGTGCGACCGTCCAACGTCGTGCCCGGCATCGAATCTCTATTGCCCGATGCTCTTTACGCCGCGACGGTCGTAAACCTCTTCCACAGCATCGATGAGCGGGGTTGGCTTGGCATAGTCGGCAAGCTTTTTGCCATCATCGATATGGATGTTGCTCCCGCGCACCCGGACACCATGGGCAGAGAGTGAGCCAAAAGCGCGGGAGAGATTTTCGGGCGTCATGCCGAGCAGGGCCGCTATCGTTCCCTTGCCGGCCGGCAGTTTGAAATGGGTAGGGTCGCCGCGTGCCTGGGACTGGCGGAGCAGGTAGTTGGCCAGCCGTTCCGCAGCGAGGCGCAGCTTGATTTCCTTATGCTGCTTGACCAGCTGGCGATAGGCTTTGGAGAGTTCGGCTGCAGTCGCAGCAGCAAAAGCACGGTCCTCGGCGAAGCATCGCTGGATATGCTGATTGGGAATCATCATCAGCCGCGACGGCAGGAAGGTGCGCGCTGACATCAGGCACACTGCATCATTCAGGACCGCGGCCAGGATGAAGGCCGAGGTCGGCTCGATCACCGCCATCGTCGTCTCGCGCCCATTATGTCCCGCATAGAGCTCCACCGCCCCTTCAACCAGGACATAGAGGAAATCGGCCGGATCGCCTTCGCGGATCAGATCGACCTGGGGTGGAAAGGTCTGCAGCAATGCTGCTTCGACCAGAGCGTCAAAGCGCCGATCATCCATGCCGGCGAACAACGGGAGATTGCGGACAACGGGAATATCTTCTGGACGCATCGATGTGCTTCTTCTGTTTGTGTCCGTCCGGACTCCATCATCATTTGACAATTATCAATAGATGAATTGCAAATCGTCCATCGTGATCGGCAATATTGTCAAAAACACTGCCCATAAATGTCTGAATGGCAATCAAGATTACCCGAATTTGATATAAATCAATACCTGCTTGCCCGGTCCCTAACAAACCCATCTCATCGATTGAGACGCGCCGCGACTCACATGCGGTCAAGGGGAGTGGATCATGCACGACGTCGCTGAAATGAGACCGGGCCAGCAATATAGAGCGCTCGGCATGAGCACGGGTGCCTTTACCATCTGTTTTGCCGTCTGGACGATCTTCTCGATCATCGGCATCCAGATCAAAGAGGATCTGGGGCTCAGCGAAGCGGAATTCGGTTTGCTTGTGGGCACGCCGATCCTGACCGGCTCTCTGTCGCGGATCTTCCTTGGCATCTGGACCGACCAATATGGCGGACGCCTGGTTTACACCCTCACTATGCTGGCGGCTGCCGCGGCCACTTTCCTCCTTTCCTATGCCACCAGCTATCCCGTGATGCTGCTGGCTGCGCTCGGTGTCGGACTGGCCGGCGGCAGCTTCGCGGTCGGCATTGCCTATGTCTCGAAATTCTACCCGACCGAAAAACAGGGCACAGCGCTCGGAATCTTCGGCGCGGGTAATGTCGGTGCAGCGGTTACCAAATTGCTTGCACCGATGGTCCTGGTTGCATTTGGTTGGACCATGGTTGCCCAGGTCTGGGCCGGTGTCTTGGCCATAACCGCGATCATCTTCTGGATCACGACCGAGGACGATCCCGAGCGCAAGGCGCGCCGCCAGACAGGTGAAAAACCGCGCTCAATGCTGATGCAGCTGGAACCGCTCAAGAACCAGCAGGTGTGGCGTTTTGCGCTCTATTATTTCTTTGTGTTCGGTGCGTTTGTGGCGCTCGCCCTGTGGCTGCCGCACTATCTGATTGACGTATACGGTCTTGATATCAAAACCGCGGGTCTGCTGGCCGCGGCCTATTCGATCCCGGCCAGCTTGTTCCGCGCCTATGGCGGACATCTGTCCGACAAATTCGGCGCCCGCAAAGTCATGTACGCGACCTTTGGCGTATCACTGCTCTGCCTGTTCATGCTCTCCTATCCGGAGACGGATTATGTGATCCACGGAATCGAAGGCCCGATCGAATTTTCGACGTCGATGGAGCTGGTGCCGTTCGTCATCGCGATTTTCGTGCTCGGCTTCTTCATGTCGCTGGGTAAGGCCGCAGTCTACAAACATATCCCGGTTTATTATCCCGAGCATGTCGGCGCCGTTGGCGGACTTGTCGGAATGATTGGCGGTCTGGGTGGCTTCCTGCTGCCGATTGCCTTTGGTGCGATGAATGACCTTACCGGTATCTGGACGAGCTGCTTCATGCTGCTGTTCGCGTTGGTCGCCATCGCCATGCTCTGGATGCACTTCGCGGTGCGCCAGATGGAACGCAAGGCCATGGGCAAGCGATTGTCCGAACTGCCGGAATTCCCTGAAATGCAGGACATTCACGAGCCCAAGGCGCATCCCGAACAGAAATCGGCAACGCTATCTGACTGGCGACCCGAGGATGACGAGTTCTGGGAAGATAAAGGCGCGAAGATTGCGCAACGCAATCTGTGGATCTCAATCCCTTGCCTGTTGCTTGCCTTCTCCGTCTGGATGGTCTGGTCTGTTGTAGTCGCAAAATTACCGGCAATCGGTTTCGACTATTCCACCGACGAACTCTTCTGGTTGGCGGCGCTACCGGGGCTGTCCGGCGCGACCTTGCGCATTTTCTACAGCTTCATGGTGCCGATCTTTGGTGGCCGGCTGTGGACGACGCTCTCGACCTTGTCGCTGACCATCCCGGCGTTCGGCATCGGTTATGCGGTGCAAAACCCCGAAACGCCTTACTTCATCTTCTTGGCACTCGCGCTGCTCTGCGGCCTTGGCGGCGGCAATTTCGCATCGTCCATGGCCAATATCAGCTTCTTCTTCCCGAAACGGCAGAAGGGCAACGCGCTCGCGCTCAATGCTGGGCTCGGCAATGCCGGGGTCTCGGTAATGCAGTTCGTTGTGCCAATCGTCATTACGATGAGCGTGTTTGGTGCCGTTGGGGGCGATCCGCAGCCTGTGGCAGGCGGCGATCCGTTGTGGATTCAAAATGCGGGCTTCATCTGGATCCCGTTCATCCTGATCAGCACCGCGCTCGCCTGGTTCGGCATGAACGATATCGCGTCCTCCAAAGCCAGTTTCTCCGATCAGGCGGTGATCTTTCAACGCCGGCACAACTGGATCATGTGCTTCCTGTACACGGGAACCTTTGGCAGCTTCATCGGCTATTCGGCTGGCTTCCCGCTGCTGTCGAACATCGCCTTCCCGGAAGCAAACTCGCTACAATATGTCTTTCTCGGGCCATTGGTCGGCGCTGTATCGCGTGCGGCCACCGGTTGGGTGTCTGACAAATGGGGCGGTGCACGGGTCACTTTCTGGGTGTTCCTCGTGATGATCATTGCGGTCGGCGGGGTCCTGTATTTCCTCGGCAACAAGGATCAGCCGGGTGCGTTCTGGGGCTTCTTCGCCATGTTCATGTTGTTGTTCTTCGCCACCGGCGTTGGCAATGCATCGACCTTCCAGATGATCCCGATCATCATGCGCAAGGAAATCGGTCGCTTGATGCCGAACCTTCCCGCCAATGATCAGCTGCGCAATGCGGAGAAGGAGTCCGCGGCGATCATCGGCTTTACGTCGGCGATCGCTGCCTATGGCGCCTTCTTCATCCCGAAATCCTATGGCAGCTCGATCGCAGCGACCGGCGGACCGGAAGCTGCGCTTTGGGGCTTCCTCATCTTCTACGCCGCCTGCGCAGCGGTCACCTGGTTCGTCTATTCGCGCCGCGGTGGGATGCTGCACGACATTGAACGCGGTCGGGAAACACCGGTTCAACCGGAGCCCGAAGCCACAACCCAACCCGCTTAAGAGGAGTAACAGCCATGAGCCATCTACTCGATCGCCTGAACTTCTTTAGCGACAAATCTCGCTTCTCGGATGGCCATGGGGTCACCACCCGGGAGGATCGCCGTTGGGAGGACGGCTATCGGAAACGTTGGCAGCACGACAAGATCGTGCGCTCGACCCACGGCGTGAATTGCACAGGATCCTGTTCCTGGAAGGTTTACGTCAAGGGCGGCATCGTCACCTGGGAAACGCAGCAGACCGATTACCCGCGCACACGGCCCGATCTGCCCAACCATGAACCGCGCGGTTGTTCGCGCGGTGCCAGCTATAGCTGGTACATCTATTCGGGAAATCGGCTCAAATACCCACTTGTCCGCTCGCGCCTCGTGAAATTGTGGCGCGAAGCGCGCAAGACGATGGAGCCTGTCGCGGCCTGGGCATCGATCGTCCAGGACAAGGCGAAGCGGGATTCCTATACCAAGATACGCGGACATGGCGGTTTCGTCCGGGCAGACTGGGACGAAGTGACCGAAATTGTCGCCGCTGCCAACGCCTATACGGCAAAGGAACATGGCCCGGACCGGGTGATCGGTTTCTCACCGATCCCGGCAATGTCGATGGTCTCCTACGCGGCAGGATCGCGCTATCTCTCGCTGCTCGGCGGAACCTGCATGTCGTTTTACGACTGGTATTGCGATCTGCCGCCCGCATCCCCGATGACCTGGGGTGAACAGACCGACGTTCCGGAAAGCGCCGACTGGTATAATTCTGGTTTCCTGATGCTGTGGGGATCGAACGTCCCGCAAACACGCACGCCGGACGCCCATTTCTACACCGAAGCGCGCTACAAGGGCACCAAGTCGGTCGTCGTGTCGCCGGACTATTCCGAAGCCGCAAAATTCTCCGATATCTGGCTCCATCCCAAACAGGGTACGGACGCCGCGCTCGCCATGGCGATGGGCCATGTGATCCTGCGCGAATATCATCTCGACCGGCAGGCCGAATATTTCGAGCACTATGCCCGGCAATATACCGACATGCCCTTGCTGGTCCGCCTGGTGAAAAAGGACGGCCAGTTCGTCCCCGAACGCTTGTTGCGCGCCAGCGAGTTCGGCGATGATCTTGGCGAGACCGAAAATGCCGAATGGAAAACCGTCGCCATCGACGAGAAGACGGGCGATGTGGTTGCACCCAACGGGTCGGTCGGCTTCCGCTGGGGCGAAAAGGGCAAATGGAATCTTGAAGAACGGGAGAGCGGCGGCGCAGAGACCAAGCTTCGCCTGACCAATATCCTGGATGGCGATTATGACGATGTGCTCGACGTCGCCTTTCCCTATTTCGGCAATCGCGAACATGATTATTTCAAAGGTACTGACCATCCCGATACGCTGATGCGGCGGATCCCGGTGATGAAGCTGCAGCTGGAAGAGGGCGATTCTTATGTCGCCACCGTCTACGATCTGTTCATGGCGAATTACGGCCTGGACCGCGGGCTCGGCGGTGACAATCTCGCCAAGAGCTACGACGAGAATGAGCCGTATACGCCGGCATGGGCCGAGCAGATCACCGGCGTCCCCGCCGATCACATCATCACCGTCGCGCGCGAGTTTGCCGACAATGCGGAAAAGACGCACGGCAAGTCGATGGTGATCCTCGGGGCCGGGCTCAACCACTGGTATCATATGGACATGAATTACAGGGGGATCATCAACCTCCTGATCATGTGTGGCTGTATTGGCCAATCCGGCGGCGGCTGGTCGCATTATGTTGGCCAGGAAAAACTACGGCCACAGACCGGCTGGCAACCGCTCGCATTTGGCCTCGATTGGAGCCGTCCACCGCGCCAGATGAACTCAACCAGCTTCTTCTACGCCCATTCCGATCAATGGCGTTATGAGACGCTGGGCGTTGATGAGATCCTCTCGCCGACTGCACCGGATGGCGATTGGAGCGGATCGCTGATCGATTATAACGCCCGGGCAGAGCGCATGGGTTGGCTGCCGTCTGCGCCGCAGCTCAAGACCAATCCGCTGGACATAGCCAAGGCCGCGCGTGAGGCAGGCAAGGAACCCAAAGACTATGTCACGGACAGCTTAAAGTCGGGAGAGCTGGAGCTTAGCTGCAACGATCCGGACGATCCGGCCAACTGGCCGCGCAACATGTTTGTCTGGCGCTCCAACCTGCTTGGTTCGTCGGGCAAAGGGCATGAATATCTGCTCAAGCATCTGCTCGGTACGAGCCATGGCGTGCAGGGCAAGGATCTGGGCGAAATGGGTCATGCCAAGCCCGAAGACGTCGCCTGGCATGAAGAGGCCCCCGAGGGGAAACTCGATCTGCTGGTGACACTCGATTTCCGTATGTCGACGACCTGTGTCTACTCGGACATCGTTCTGCCAACCGCGACTTGGTATGAGAAGAACGACCTCAACACGTCGGACATGCATCCTTTCATCCATCCGCTGTCTGCGGCGATCGATCCTGTCTGGGAATCGAAATCGGATTGGGAAATCTACAAGGAGATCGCCAAGAAATTCTCCGAAATCGCGCCCGAAGTGCTGGGCGAAGAAGAGGATGTGGTGCTGACGCCGATCCTGCACGATACGCCGGGCGAGATCGCCCAGCCGATGGATGTAGCAGATTGGGGCAAAGGCGATATCGAGCCAATACCCGGCAAGACAATGCCACAGGTGGCGGTCGTCAAACGGGATTATCCTAATCTTTATAAACGCTTCACAGCGCTTGGTCCGTTGATGGAAAAGATCGGCAATGGCGGGAAGGGCATAGCCTGGAAGACCGGAGAAGAGGTCGACCACCTCAAGGCATTGAACGGCACCGTGAGCGAGGACGGCCCAACCAAGGGCATGGCGCGGATCGAAAGCGATATCGATGCGACCGAAGTGATCTTGATGCTGGCGCCGGAAACCAATGGCGAAGTCGCAGTGAAAGCATGGAATGCTCTCTCGGAATTTACCGGGCGCGAGCATGCGCATCTGGCGCTGCCCAAGGAAGATGAGAAGATTCGCTTCCGCGATGTTGTCGCGCAGCCCCGCAAGATCATCTCGTCGCCAACCTGGTCAGGCCTGGAGAGCGAGAAGGTCTGCTACAATGCGGGCTATACGAATGTGCATGAGCTGATCCCCTGGCGGACTTTATCGGGACGGCAGCAACTCTATCAAGATCACAAATGGATGCGGGCCTTTGGCGAAGGCTTTTGCGTCTATCGCCCGCCAATCGACACCAAGGCGGTGAAACCCATGCTCGACCGGGCTGAGGGGCAGGATCATGTGGTGTTGAACTTCATCACGCCGCACCAGAAATGGGGCATCCACTCCACCTATACCGACAATCTCCTAATGCTGACCCTGTCACGCGGCGGGCCGATTGTCTGGCTGTCTGAAACCGATGCTGCCAAGGCCGGTATCGTCGACAATGACTGGGTCGAGGCGTTTAACTCTAATGGCGCCCTGGTCGCACGTGCGGTCGTTTCGCAGCGCATGAAGGACGGTACGCTCTTCATGTATCACGCGCAGGAAAAGATCGTGAATGTGCCCGGGTCGAAGATCACCGGCAATCGCGGCGGCATCCATAACAGCGTGACCCGCGCGGTGCTCAAGCCCACCCATATGATCGGCGGCTATGCCCAGCAAAGCTGGGGCTTCAACTATTACGGCACGGTCGGATCAAATCGCGATGAATTCGTGATCGTCCGCAAAATGACGGATGTCGATTGGCTCGACGGACCTGAAAACAGGCTGTCCCCGGATATGGAGGCAGCAGAATGAAAGTCCGCGCGCAAATCGGCAAGGTGCTCAACCTCGACAAATGCATCGGCTGCCACACCTGTTCGGTAACCTGTAAGAATGTTTGGACCAGTCGCGAGGGCATGGAATATGCGTGGTTCAATAATGTCGAGACGAAACCCGGCATTGGATATCCAAAGGACTGGGAGAACCAGAAACGCTGGAATGGCGGCTGGGAACGGCTGCGCAAGGGACGCCTCCGGCCTCGCATGGGTGGTAAATGGCGGGTGCTCGCCAAGATTTTCGCCAATCCCGATCTCCCAGAGATCGACGATTATTACG
This sequence comes from Parasphingopyxis sp. CP4, assembly GCF_013378055.1. Lineage (NCBI taxonomy): Bacteria > Pseudomonadati > Pseudomonadota > Alphaproteobacteria > Sphingomonadales > Parasphingopyxidaceae > Parasphingopyxis > Parasphingopyxis sp. CP4. The sequence continues at coordinate 2,092,960 of NZ_CP051130.1, forward strand.
AGCCCTTCACCTTTGACTATGAGCATCTTCAAAATGCGCCGGAGATGAAGGCCATGCCGACCGCGCGGCCGCGATCCCTTATCTCCGGGGGACGGATGGAAAAGATCGAATGGGGCCCGAACTGGGAAGAAATCCTCGGCGGTGAGTTTTCCAAACGCTCGGAAGATTCCAATTTTGAGGGCGTGCAAAAGGAAATTTACGGCGAGTTCGAAAATACCTTCATGATGTACCTGCCGCGGCTGTGCGAGCATTGCCTGAACCCGACCTGTGTCGCAGCGTGCCCATCTGGCGCGATCTACAAACGTGAAGAAGATGGCATTGTCCTGATCGATCAGGAAAAGTGCCGCGGCTGGCGGATGTGCGTTTCGGGCTGCCCGTACAAGAAGATCTATTACAACTGGAATACCGGCAAATCCGAAAAATGCATTTTCTGCTATCCGCGGATCGAAGCTGGCCAACCAACCGTGTGCTCGGAAACCTGTGTTGGGCGGATCCGTTATCTCGGTGTGATGCTCTATGATGCGGACCGGATTGAAGAAGCCGCTTCCGCAGAAGATGAGCAAGACCTGTATCAGGCACAGCTCGATATCTTCCTCGATCCCAATGACCCCGAAGTGATCGCCCAGGCCCGCAAAGATGGTGTCCCGGAGGCGTGGCTCGAGGCTGCGCAGAACTCGCCGGTTTGGAAAATGGCGATGGACTGGAAGGTCGCCTTCCCATTGCACCCGGAATATCGGACGCTGCCAATGGTCTGGTATGTGCCGCCTTTGTCGCCGATCAGCGCTGCGGCAAATGCTGGGCAGATTGCGATAAATGATGACATGCCGGATGTGCGTTCCTTGCGTATCCCGCTCAAATATCTCGCTAACTTGCTGACGGCCGGGAAGGAAGAGCCGGTGGCGCAGTGCCTGGAGCGGATGCTCGCCATGCGCAGTTATATGCGGGCCAAGACGGTCGACGGGATCATCGCCACCGAGGTCGCCGACAAGGTCGGCATGACCGCACAACAGATCGAAGACATGTACCATGTCATGGCGATCGCCAATTATGAGGATCGTTTCGTCATCCCGAGTACGCACCGGGAAGAGGTTGAAGACGCCTATGATGAACGCGGCGCCTGCGGTTTCTCATTTGGCAACGGATGTTCGGGCGGATCCTCCGAACCCAACCTGTTCGGCACGCCGAAGAAGAAGCGGATCCAAACCCCGTCGGAGATGTTCTGATGACAGTAAAGAGCTTCAAAATCCTCTCACTGCTGCTCGCCTATCCGACGGTGGAAATACAGGCGGCATCCTGTGAGTTCAGTGACATCCTGTCCGGCGAAGGCCTGGTGCCCGACGATCATTTGCCGCCGCTTCGCGCTTTGATCGAAGAGTATCGCACTGGCGAATTGCTCGACCTTCAGGAACGCTATGTGTTGCTGTTCGATCGTACGCGAACCCTGTCGCTCCATCTATTCGAACATGTGCATGGCGAGAGCCGTGACCGCGGCCAGGCGATGGTCGATCTGCAAGCTATGTATGAAGAGCGCGGGCTCGCCATCGGCAGCACGGAGCTGCCGGACTTTATCCCGCTATTCCTCGAATTTCTGTCGACCCTGCCGCAGGACGAAGCTCTCGATCTGTTGAGCCAGCCAGCTCATGTCATCGCGGCCCTTGGCGAACGCCTTGCCCGCCGTGAAAGCAATTATGCCGCAGTGCTGATGGCGCTGGCCGCAATAGTTGAGGCCGATCCGAAATCCACCGAGGCGTTGCTTGAGGAGCCTGACGACGACCCCAATGATCTCGAGGCGCTGGACGCGGTGTGGGAAGCGGAAAACGTGACCTTTGGCCCCGGATCACCGGATGAGGGCTGCCCCAAGGTGGACGGCATGCTCGATCGGCTCGCCGCTGAAATGGATGCCCCACCTGCCGACGCAGGCACGTCAGAGGAGCGAGCATGATGGCCCAATTTCTCAACAGTCTCGTCTTTGGCATCTACCCCTATATCGCCTTGTCTGTTCTCGCGATTGGATCGGTCGTCCGTTACGATCGCGAGCCTTATAGTTGGCGGTCTGGATCAAGCCAGCTCCTTCGCCGACGCCAGCTGATGATCGGCTCGGTTCTGTTTCACCTGGGCGTGCTGCTCATCTTTGCCGGGCATTTTGTCGGCCTTCTCACGCCGATCCAGATTTTCGACGCGATGGGCATTAGCCATGGCGCAAAACAATTGCTCGCGATCATCGCCGGGGGAGTGGCTGGTGTGTTCGCCTTTATCGGCGCGTCCATGCTCTTGCATCGCCGCCTGTTTGACCCACGCATTCGCCGCAATTCCAGCTTCAGCGACATCGCGATCCTGTTCCTCTTATGGCTGCAACTCGTGCTTGGCCTGGCGACCATCTTCATCTCGCTCGACCATCTCGACGGCCATGAGATGGTGAAGTTCATGTCCTGGGCGCAAGGGATATTCACCTTCGAAGCCGGCGCTGCGGCCTATGTCATGGACGTGCACCCGATCTTCAAAGCGCATCTCTTCCTCGGGCTCACCATATTGCTGGTCTTTCCGTTCACCCGGCTGGTCCACATGTTGTCGGCGCCGATCCGCTATATCTGGCGGCCCGGTTATCAGATCGTCCGCAGCAAGAGGTCCACGGTATGAGCGCGGCAGAACAACCGCAGACGCCAGTCATCAACGGTGTCGCCATTTCCGCGGAAGCGATTGCCGCCGAAGCACAAAACCATCCTGCATCAAATCCTGGCGAGGCATGGAATTCGGCAGCTGAGGCGCTGGCGATAAAGACGTTGCTGCTGGCCGAAGCAGACCGGCTCGGCATCGCGGCTAGCGAGCTTAGCGATGACAATGGCAGTGTCCTCGCGCCTGATGATGCGCGCATAGAGGCACTGCTCGAGCAAGAGGTCAAAACACCCGAGGCCGACCGGTCCACGTGCCGTCGATATTACGCGCAACACAAGCAACGTTTTACAAGCCCGGACCTTGTTGAAGCATCGCACATCTTGTTCGCTGCGCGTCCCGACGATGAAAAGAGCTATGCGAAGGCCGTGTCCGCCGCCGAGAACAGTATTGCCGAACTGCAGGACCATCCCGAACGATTTGCCGCTATTGCTGAAGTCCGATCCGCATGCCCATCGGCTAAACAGGGCGGCAATCTCGGTCAACTCAGCCATGGGCAGACAGTCGATGAGTTCGATACGTTTCTTTTTAATCTGGACGAAGGGCAGCTGTGCCCGGTGCCTGTGAAGACGCGATACGGCGCGCATGTTCTCAAGGTTGGCCGCATAATCTCAGGGCAGACTCTACCGTTCGAGGCAGTGCGGACGAAGATTGCGGACTATCTCGAAGAAGCGAGCTGGCGCCGGGCCGTGGCGCAATATGTGGCCATCCTCGCCGGCAAGGCGGAGATCGATGGGGTCGCATTGGCCGCAGCCGATAGTCCGCTACTGCAATGACGCTGAAACGGCGGCGTGTCCGCAATGGGCGCAATGCGGACATTCCGTGTTCCCTGGTGCAGGTCCCCTGTTACCGTTCTAAAATTCCCTGTTACATGGATTAGGGAACTCACTCGCTAAAGCGTCTGAAAAGTGGGATTCTACGCCGAGAATTACCGTCAAATTTCCTCAGAAAGCGGATTTTCCCTGTATATTCCCGCATATCAGGGAAATACCGACAGAGACTTGTTCGCTCTAGACTGCGTTCTGCACCACGATCTTTCCCCTTTTATATCAATAACATAATTGGTATCGACCAGGCCTGTGAGGCCCGGAATTCCGCGGGTTTCGGCGGCCGCGAAATTGAGACCGGAAACCAGAGACGATTTTGTCGCATTCTATCGACCGAATTTGGGGCCCAGTCTCTCTTCGGCGAAATCTGTATTCAAAATGAAAATCGCGATGGTCCGCTGTTGGCCGAACGCGGACGTTCAAACCGGCAACCGATACGCGGACTAATCAGCGCATCCTGATCTTCGGAGCCAGTGATTTGGCGATGACTTGAATTTGTTCCAACGTCAGAGATAGCGATTCATCGGATGCTGGTTCGATGGTATCGAAAGAGTAGTGTTGATCGGCATCGATCCGGCGATTGACGGCCATGATGACGTCCCGATTGCGATCCAGCATTGCCCGTTGAACATCTTCACTTGGCGCAGTGACCTCCGCGCAGACATCCGGCAACTCCGTGCAGAGCTTGTCCGCAACCAGATTGCCAGACGGCCCTAAATGCTTGTTGAAAGATGATTGAATCGCAAGTTCCGCTGGTGTCAGACGCCGATTGATTCGATCTATTGGAGGCATTGTCAGTGCCACATTTCCGAGAAACGTTTCCAGGTCGCCAAGAACATCAGACGATCGGGAATAATTCCGAACCGTCGTTGCGGTCGCTGGCTTATCCGTAAAGGCTTCCAAGAAATCTGATACAGTCTTTGGCCGCTCATACTGGGAAAAAAAGTCCTCAATCGTGCCTGTGTAGCCACCGCGTTTTACGGCCTGTTGATAGCCGGAACAGGCGTCTTCCACAGGATCTCGAATGAAGAGAAGGAGTGAGACTTTGGTGATCTGAGCGTTGTTCACAAACGCAAAAAACGCATCCTTTCGGGGTAACAGCTCGCGATGTAATTGTTCGCCGCTGATCAGCGCAGTGTCATGGGGGCCGAATAGCGCTTCAGGATCGCTAGTCTCGATTGCGGACCACAATATTTCTCGATTCCCGCTCGTAACAAATCCCCGTCGAGCGGCATCAAAACTGCGATGAAACGGATAGCAGAGACCAATTTCGTCCAGTCCTTCCTGTGACAAAGCAAGCGACGACTGGAGATAGCTTGAGCCAGTCTTACCGTGGCCTACATGAAGCAAGAGATGGCGCATTTTTCCCATTAAGGATAAATTTGTTCGATACGCAAATTGATTTGCTGGTATCGACATTGAGGCGCTAGAGCGCACAGGATTGCGGCCCAAATATTGTAGTAATCAGCTGCAATGCCGACTGTCCCTCGCAGAAGTCGATCCCCTGCCATATGAGCCGGAGCTAGCGATTAGTTAGGAGCAGTTGGCTCGGCTAAGGCTTCATGCAGTTTCAAACCCCTGGCTAGCGACGTAGGCCACATCCTGCTCATCGAAATCGGCGAGGCCAAACTGCCGGAACCGGCCAATGGATTTTGGCGCAGTAATATTGGCCGCCAGTTCGTCAATCTCGTTTGACGTGCATTTGACGTTCAAGAAATCGCCCAAGCGCGAAATTTCACGATGAGGCGAACCGCAAAGTCGATCATAGTCGAGCAACAAGAATCTCTCGTTAAGAACAGTCGCCTTCAGGAGCGTACGTTTGTGGACACGGCACCAGTATTTGAGAGTATCGCGCGTATCAACGAGGACGGGACGCCGATCCAGCAAATATTCTCCCCAAGTTTGGACCTGCTGGTGGTTGCTGCTGAACGCCATGTCCAAACCGTTTCTAGCGACGTGGATGTAGCGCATATTCGGCATGGCATCGATCAGTTCCGTCAATACGATATGGCTATTTGGTTCCTTCCAACCCCAAGGGCCGCCGATCTTCTCACGGCCCGAGGACAGATTTTCCAACCATGCCTGATACCGGGCACGAATCCATTTTTTCTGGGCCATCGGACCGTGCGGCGACGTTTCACGCGACAGCCTCGACATGAGCTTCCGATCATCCATATCAGCTAGGGGTGGCCCGACAATCGCCTGAGCCAGGATACGAGCTCGCGCGCGAAATTCGGCTTTATCTGCTTCAACGATTTCTGGTCGGACAAATAGGTAGGTAAACAGCTGATTATCGCGTTGGACGTTTAGATCTCCGCCAAGGAAAACGCCCAAGCCCTCGACGAGACTCGCGACAAGTCGAGTGCCGCTTCCGCCTACGCCGCCAATTATGACAGGTGCGCAGCGTTCGAGATCAATCATGGACAAATTCTCCAAGTGTTCGTCAACAGGCTCGATATACTTAGTACACTCAGAAAGTGCCATTGGACCATTGGTTGCGGCGATCAAAATTTCTACTCTGCATGTTGACGCCTAACCCAGTTATGCGATCATCATCCAAAGCGCCATTGTCCGCGGCGAACACAGCCTCTTAATAAGGGACAGCAAATGAAGTCTGCGCGCAAACCTCGGCAGATATTTAGGCCAAACCCAGTTTTGGGCTGGAGTTTGACCCCGGGGGAAACTGTCGAAGTTTCCTATCGCGATAATGTGGTTCAGCATATTGGAGATGATGGGTGGCGCATTGTATCCGGACAATCTGAATCATCAGGAATAATTTTGGGCCTTTATGGCTGTTCTTTTATCTATGGTACCGGTTTGCGCGATAGCGAAACGCTAGCATCACTGGTCCAGGCGGAGTTCCCCGAGATTACTGTTATGAACCGCGGGATCGGCGGACATTCCTCGGTTCAAAACCTATTGCAGTTCAGGCGCGATTTAGAGGCTGGTCGCGTCTCTGCGGCGATTTTTGGAATTATCAGCAATCATCGCTACCGTAACATTCCGCACCCGGCCAGGATGCGAATGCTGCAATCACTCGAGTGGCAGGAACTAGGGATTGAACATGTGCCAATTGCCCGTCAAAACCGATCCAGTGAGCTCGAGATAGACTATCTACCGATTTGGCAACCAGCGTTGTCGCGCTCTGATTTTGATGCATTTTTGCCAAACGCCCATATGATCGACATGGCAACAGTAGCAGTGTTGTCCGAAATTGTAGAAGTGGGCAATAGAGCTGGGGTCCACACGCTGTTCGCGCTTCTCGACCAGACTGATCCCGAGTTTAATGATCAGCTTCTATCAGCATTCACAAACTGCAAGGATGTGTCGACACCGAACGATGCAGATCATAGTTTTCGACCATTTGACGCGCACCCCAACGCGCTATCGAACCAAATTTTTGCTGAGCGTTTGATACCACACGTTGGACAGATGATTGCGGGACGGCTCACCAGTGTCTGAGCGCCCTTTGGTCCTCGGCATTTCTGCGCTTTTCCATGATGCAGCCGCTGCGCTGGTGTGCGGCGACGATATCGTTGCCGCCGTTCAGGAAGAGCGATTTTCCCGTCGGAAGAACGATTGGCGATTTCCGAACAAGGCGATTGCACACTGCCTTGCGGAGTGGCCGAAGCCGGTAACTCTTGATGCGGTCGCATATTATGAGAACCCGCAACTTAAGATGCAGCGTATAGTCAACAATACCATCGACAATGCGCCGCGCGGCGCGCTGGTATGGCCTCAAGCCCTGCGCACATTAGAGACGCTTAACGAGGCGCTTCCGGCACGTTTGCAACGGATTCTCAAGGACCCGGAGAAGATCCACTTCCTCACACACCATCGTGCTCATGCAGCATCTGCCTTCCTTCCCAGTCCATTTTCAGAGGCGGCCATTCTTGTTGCCGACGGTGTTGGAGAATGGTCGACCACGAGCATATGGTTGGGCAAGGAAGGCAAGATAACGCCCGTGCGCGAACTGAAATTCCCGCACTCGCTTGGCATGCTGTATAGCGCATTCACGCAGTATTGCGGGTTCAAGGTAAATTCCGGCGAGTATAAGCTGATGGGTCTGGCGCCATTCGGAAATCCGATATTTGCAGATCGCATCCGCGATCAACTAATTGAGATAAGAGCCGACGGTTCGTTCGCACTGGCCCTTGAATATTTTGCTTTTCACAACGGTATCACTGCCATCAATCCGCTGTTTGAGAACCTGTTTGGCCAACCAATGCGCCACCCAGATGAGCCCGTAACTCAACATTTCCGAGACATAGCCGCTTCAATCCAGTCCGTGATCAACGACATCATGACCACACTCGCGCAAACTGCGCTGGCCCTGACCCGCATGAGGCAATTGTGCCTTGCCGGGGGTGTGGCTCTGAATTGCGTAGCCAATGCCAAAATTCTATCCCACGTCGCCAATCTAGACGCTTTGTGGATTCAACCGGCGTCTGGCGATGCCGGAGGCGCGCTCGGCGGCGCACTCGATGTCGCGCGGATGCTCGATGATCAAACCTCTGGTGTCCGCACTGTTGTTGCTCAGGATCGAATGAAGAACGCATTTCTCGGGCCATGCTATGATGACCAGGAGATAGTCGATGCACTGGATCGCAAGGAGCTTATCTATCAAAAATATCCGGACGAAGATGGCCTCTTCCGCACCGTTGCCGCGGCTCTTGCGGAAGGCTTCATTATCGGTCATTTCGACGGACGTATGGAATTTGGCCCCCGCGCACTGGGCAACCGATCCATACTAGCCGATCCCCGGCCTGGTGGTACGCTGAGCAAAATCAACCAACGGATCAAGTTTCGCGAGGGTTGGCGACCATTTGCACCGATGGTGCTCGCCGACTGTGCATCGCAATATTTCGAACAATCGAACGACAGCCCATATATGTTGCTGACAGCCAAGCTGCGCGACCCGTTTATTTCCGGACCGGACCTCGCCCAGACGTTGGCCTCCGGAGAACGGGATTTGCCGGCGTTGCAGGAAGCGGTTTCAACTGACTTCACCGCGGTCACTCATGTCGACCACAGTGCTCGTTTGCAGACTGTTTCGGAAAACAGCGGTACGCGGGCCTTCGGCATTCTCAAAGCGTTTCACGAGCTAACTGAGTGTCCGATGCTGCTCAACACGTCGTTCAATGTGCGCGGTGAACCGATCGTATGTTCGCCAGACGATGCGGTAAGCTGCTTTCTCGATACAGAGATCGATATGCTGATTATTGGATCTTATCTAGTTCGACGTTCTGACCAACATACCCAACTGACAAGCCAACTCCGGCGGAGACGATTCCATGCCGACTGATATTGTAGATTTGATGGAAATGCTTGCAGATCTGTCTGCAGATTTCGCAGGCAAAGAGACATCTTCTCAAATGCCGTCGATATCCGGATCTGAGAGTTGTTTCCAACAGCCGTCGGGAATACTCTTCAAAGAGCCTATGTCGCTTGACCAACTGCTGGGCGGGGAAGCCAGCATTTTGTTGGCTCTCGCAGCGCGCCTAAGAGCTGATGGCGATCAAGACCAGGCAAATTTGATTGATAAGATCAACTCTCTGCTCTCAGATCCGGCAACGGACTTGCGGCCCGGGGGCGGGCGCAAAGAACGGCTATCAGATTTTGTCTATCCGGTCGTCTAGGGACATGGCTTGAGGCATGCTGACTCGACAAATATGACGTCCGCTATGGGTGGTTAGCGGACTATTCTTCGGTCACTGCTCGCTTGATTCCAGCAGCTACCCTCACTTTGGCAAACGCGACATTCAGGCCGTACATAAACCCGAAGAACAATAGGGCAGCGCCCAAAATGCTTAAGCCCTCGAACTGCCCGTGCACCAGGTCACCTATCCCGAAGCTCAGTATGATCGATGAAATCGCCAAGCACGATACAAACACATACCAACTGCGAAGCTCATACCTAAGGATGCGCGAGCCACCATCCTGCGCGATCCAGAAACTGCCCTTGTCGTAAAGTGCCATCGCGTGCCAACTAGCACTGACAAAGAACAACCAAAAACTAGACGCTTCAAAGGTTGTATGATTCGGCGCTTGGCGCAAAACATACTTCCGCTCATAGTCGGCCCAACGCTCTATGCGGCCTAGTATTTCATCATTTGGGACGGCTACCTCAATCGGAACCGAACCTCGCAGATACCAAATTGAATCCCACATAGGCACTTAGTACTGCGGTATTTCCAATGTCCGCAATGGGCGCAAAGCAGACATTGGAAGATCCCTCTCGCCCCAGACGCAAAAAACCCCACCGAGACGGCAGGGCTGCGTAAATAGGCCAGCAGAGTTGGTTGCGGGGGTTGGATTTGAACCAACGACCTTCAGGTTATGAGCCTGACGAGCTACCGGGCTGCTCCACCCCGCGCCAACTTGGGCCGGTGAGGCCAAAAGCCTTTGATCATCGTAAATGGGTTTTCCCTGACCGTTTCCTACGCCGGCTTCAAAGCCTGGCGGCGACCTACTCTTCCGCGTCTTAAGACGAAGTACCATCGGCGCAATCAGGTTTCACGGCCGAGTTCGGGATGGGATCGGGTGGGTCACTGACGCCATAGCCACCAAGCTATGGAGCCGGCGTAGAAAAGGGATGAGAAATCGATACCCGTCATGGGCTGCGACTAGGATTATCCAAATCATCGCTGACAATGCACGGCACTGTCGTTGATGGTGGGACTCTCGAAGTGTAATAAGAGCTATTAGTACCGGTAAGCTTCACGCATTGCTGCGCTTCCACACCCGGCCTATCAACGTGGTGGTCTTCCACGGCTCGATGATATCTTATCTTGAGGGAGGCTTCCCGCTTAGATGCTTTCAGCGGTTATCCCGTCCATGCATAGCTACCCTGCTGCACCGCTGGCGCGATGACAGGTCCACCAGAGGCATGTTCACCCCGGTCCTCTCGTACTAGGGGCAACTCCTCTCAAATATCGACGCCCACGGCAGATAGGGACCAAACTGTCTCGCGACGTTCTGAACCCAGCTCACGTACCACTTTAATTGGCGAACAGCCAAACCCTTGGGACCTGCTCCAGCCCCAGGATGTGATGAGCCGACATCGAGGTGCCAAACAACCCCGTCGATATGAGCTCTTGGGGGTTATCAGCCTGTTATCCCCGGCGTACCTTTTATCCGTTGAGCGATGGCCCTTCCACGAGGGACCACCGGATCACTATGACCGACTTTCGTCTCTGCTCGACCTGTCGGTCTCGCAGTCAGGCAGGCTTATGCCATTGCACTCTCGCAGACGGTTTCCAACCGTCCTGAGCCTACCATCGCGCGCCTCCGTTACTCTTTAGGAGGCGACCGCCCCAGTCAAACTACCCGCCACAGAGGGTCCCTGAACCGGTTTCACGGTTCTAGGTTAGACATCAAAAAACAATAGGGTGGTATTTCACAGGTTGGCTCCACACCGACTGGCGCCGATGTTTCAAAGCCTCCCACCTATTCTACACAATTCTTTTCTAATGCCACTCTGAAGCTGCAGTAAAGGTGCACGGGGTCTTTCCGTCTAACCGCGGGTACTCCGCATCTTCACGGAGAATTCAATTTCGCTGAGTTGGTGTTGGAGACAGTGGGGAAGTCGTTACGCCATTCGTGCAGGTCGGAACTTACCCGACAAGGAATTTCGCTACCTTAGGACCGTTATAGTTACGGCCGCCGTTCACCGGGGCTTCAATTCGGAGCTTGCACTCCTCCTTTTAACCTTCCGGCACCGGGCAGGCGTCAGACCCTATACGTCGTCTTGAAGCCGACTTAGCAGAGCCCTGTGTTTTTGATAAACAGTCGCTACCCCCCAGCTTGTGCCCCCTACAAAAAGTTGCCTTCATGCAGGGCCTCCTTCTCCCGAAGTTACGGAGGTAATTTGCCGAGTTCCTTCAACACCATTCTCTCAAGCGCCTTGGTATACTCTACCTGCCCACCTGTGTCGGTTTCGGGTACGGTCTATATGGTGGGGCTATTTCCTGGAACCGCTTCGCAGCCTGCTCAATCCAATAAGAGCAAACTACTTACGCGATCCGTCACATCCCACCAGGCCCACGAATATTAACGTGGTTCCCATCGACTACCCCCTTCGGGCTCGTCTTAGGGGCCGGCTTACCCTGCTCAGATTAGCTTTAAGCAGGAACCCTTGGGCTTTCGGCGAGAGGGCATCTAACCCTCTTTATCGCTACTCATGTCAGCATTCGCACTTCCGATACGTCCACGACCCGTTACCAGATCGCTTCAACCGCCTACGGAACGCTCCGCTACCGCGTGCATAAATGCACACCCTAAGCTTCGGTACATATCTTTAGCCCCGTTACATCTTCGCCGCAGGAACCCTTATTTAGACCAGTGAGCTGTTACGCTTTCTTTAAAGGATGGCTGCTTCTAAGCCAACCTCCTGGTTGTTTTGGGATTCCCACATGCTTTCACACTTAGATATGATTTGGGGACCTTAGCTGTAGGTTAGGGCTGTTTCCCTTTCGACGACGGACCTTAGCACCCGCCGTCTGTCTCCCGGATATTATTCTTGGGTATTCGGAGTTTGGTTAG